>DLYT01000172.1:54911-63494 GCA_003447595.1 Porphyromonadaceae bacterium | reverse complement strand
ATAGCCTCTATGAATGGCAGGAGATAGAAGCATTAGAACTTGGCAATAAAAAAATAGACGAGCTCCGAAAAGAAATAAACAATATCAATATTCAAATGATAAAATTTTCTCTATTGGGTGAAACAATACTGGAATGGAACGATAAAGATATCGAGCATTACCATGCACGGCGTATGGCAATGGACAGTATGCTCTGCCGTTTCAAGGCCACCTATCCAGCAGAGCGCATCGATAGTGTGCGCAGTCTTTTAGAGGATAAGGAACGACAGATGTTCCAGATAGTCCGGTTAATGGATGAACAACAATCTATTAACAAGAAGATAGCCAATCAAATTCCGGTTATTGTACAGAAAAGTGTGCAGGAACAGTCCAAAAAGCCAAAACGAAAAGGTTTCTTAGGCATATTCGGCAAAAAAAAGGAAGTAACTCCAGCAGTATCAACCACTATCCTTCATTCGGTCAATAGAAACGTAATCAGCGAACAGAAAGTGCAGGATCGCCAATTGTCGGAACAAGCCGACAGCCTTGCAGCTCGTAATGCAGAACTTAACAGACAACTGCAAGAATTGATTTGCCAAATAGAAGAAAAGGTACAAACCGAACTGCAAAGCCGGGAAAACGAAATAGTTGCCATGCGTGAAAAGTCATTTATGCAAGTAGGCGGTTTAATGGGATTCGTTCTTCTATTGTTGTTAATTTCCTACATCATCATACATCGTGATGCAAAAAGCATTAAACAATACAAGCACAAGACAACTGATTTGATAAGGCAACTGGAACAATCCGTACAACGGAACGAGGCACTGATAACGTCAAGGAAGAAGGCGGTACATACTATCACCCATGAACTGCGCACACCGCTGACAGCAATAACAGGCTATGCCGGACTGATACGGAAAGAACAGTGTGAGGATAAGTCCGGGCAGTATATCCAAAACATACTGCAATCCTCCGACCGTATGCGGGATATGCTTAACACTTTGCTTGACTTCTTCCGCCTGGACAACGGCAAGGAACAGCCCCGTCTGTCACCCTGCCGGATTTCAGCAATCACGCACACACTTGAAACGGAGTTCATGCCTGTTGCCGTGAACAAAGGGCTGTCCTTGTCCGTGAAGACTGGACACGATGCCATTGTATTGACCGACAAAGAGCGAATAATACAAATCGGGAATAACCTGCTGTCAAACGCTGTCAAGTTCACAGAAGAAGGCGGTGTTTCTTTGATTACTGAATATGATAATGGAGTTCTGACACTGGTCGTTGAAGATACAGGTACAGGCATGACAGAAGAGGAACAGAAACAAGCGTTCGGTGCGTTTGAACGTCTATCAAATGCCGCCGCAAAGGAGGGTTTCGGGCTTGGGCTTGCCATAATGCGTAATATTGTGTCGATGCTTGGCGGAACAATCCGTTTAGACAGCAAGAAAGGGAAAGGCAGTCGTTTCACAGTTGAAATTTCTATGCAGGAAGCTGAAGAACAGCTTGGATATACAAGCAATACACCTGTTTATCATAACAATAAATTCCATGATGTTGTCGCCATTGACAATGATGAGGTATTACTTCTGATGCTGAAAGAGATGTATTCCCAAGAAGGAATACACTGCGACACTTGCACCGATGCTGCGGCACTGATGGAAATGATACGCCAGAAAGAATACAGCCTGTTGCTGACAGACTTGAATATGCCCGATATAAACGGTTTCGAATTGCTGGAACTGTTGCGTTCGTCCAACGTGGGCAATTCACCAACAATCCCGGTGGTTGTGGCAACCGCTTCGGGCAGTTGTAACAAAGGGGAACTATTGGCAAAAGGCTTTGCCGGATGCCTGTTCAAACCGTTCTCCATATCGGAACTGATGGAGGTTTCCGACAGGTGTGCCATAAAAGCGACACCGGACGGGAAACCGGACTTTTCCGCCTTATTGTCCTATGGCAATGAAGCCGTCATGCTGGAAAAGTTGATAACTGAAACAGAAAAGGAAATGCAGGCGGTACGGGATGCAGCAAAAGAAAAAGACCTGCAAAAGCTGGATTCCCTGATCCACCACCTGCGCAGTTCGTGGGAGGTGCTCCGTGCCGACCAACCGCTGAATGTACTTTACGGATTGCTTCGTGGCGATGCTCTCCCGGATGGTGAAGCGTTAAGCCATGCCGTGACTGCCGTGCTGGATAAGGGAGTGGAAATAATACGGTTGGCAGAAGAGGAAAGGAGAAAATACGAAGATGAATAAGACAAAAATAATTGTGGTGGAAGACAACATCGTGTATTGCGAATATGTCTGCAATATGCTGTCACGGGAGGGCTACCGCAATATGAAGGCTTACCACCTCTCAACCGCGAAGAAACATCTGCAACAGGCAACAGATAATGATATCGTGGTTGCCGACCTGCGTCTGCCTGACGGCAGTGGCATAGACCTTTTGTGCTGGATGCGAAAGGAGGGAAAGATGCAGCCCTTCATCATTATGACCGACTACGCCGAAGTTAATACCGCCGTGGAAAGCATGAAACTCGGCTCGATAGACTATATTCCCAAACAGCTTGTGGAGGATAAACTTGTCCCCCTGATCCGTTCCATACTGAAAGAACGTCAGGCAGGACAACGCCGTATGCCTATATTCGCCCGTGAAGGTTCCGCCTTTCAGAAAATCATGCACCGCATAAGGCTGGTAGCCGCCACCGATATGAGCGTGATGATATTTGGTGAGAACGGCACGGGCAAGGAGCATATTGCCCACCTGTTGCATGACAAGAGCAAACGTGCAGGCAAGCCATTTGTGGCGGTGGACTGCGGTTCACTCTCCAAAGAGCTTGCACCGTCGGCTTTCTTCGGACACGTCAAAGGTGCATTTACAGGTGCGGACAATGCCAAGAAAGGATATTTCCATGAGGCGGAAGGCGGCACGTTGTTTCTGGACGAGGTAGGAAACCTCGCGTTGGAAACCCAACAGATGTTGCTCCGTGCCATACAGGAGAGGCGGTATCGCCCGGTCGGAGACAAGGCAGACCGGAATTTCAATGTCCGCATCATCGCTGCTACCAATGAAGATTTGGAGGTATCGGTGAATGAAAAGCGTTTTCGGCAGGATCTTCTGTACCGCCTGCACGACTTCGGGATAACCGTTCCTCCGTTGCGTGACTGTCAAGAAGACATTATGCCGCTGGCAGAGTTCTTCCGTGATATGGCAAACAGAGAGCTGGAGTGTAGCGTGAGCGGGTTCAGTTCCGAAGCACGTAAAGCGTTGCTGACACACGCATGGCCGGGCAAAGTGCGGGAACTTCGGCAGAAAGTTATGGGTGCTGTATTGCAGGCGCAGGAAGGTGTTGTCATGAAAGAGCATCTGGAACTTGCCGTGACGAAACCGACCTCTACTGTCAGCTTCGCCTTGCGCAATGACGCGGAGGATAAGGAGCGGATATTGCGTGCGTTGAAACAGGCAAACGGCAACCGGAGTGTCGCCGCAGAACTGCTCGGCATAGGCAGGACAACACTATACAGCAAACTTGAAGAGTATGGACTTAAATATAAATTCAAGCAATCATAGCCCGTAATTCACTGAATTTGGCTATCTTTGCATAACATTTGAGAAAAACGGCGATTGGCAGGAGCTTTTCGCCGCCAACATATAGGATAAGACCGCAAGGCGTTTCAAGCGAAAATCTGGTAAATTGGAACTACGGAGACGATTGCGTGATGCTTATGCTATGCTTACGCATAGCGTGCATTCACGTACTCTCCGTAAAGGCTTTACCAGAGCCATCGCTTGAAGGTAGTGTGAATTGCACGCTACTTTTTTACCCTTGCCTAACGAAAGGAAACGATTATGGGTAAAGTTCAGATTCTCGCCGTACTGACGATGGACGGATGTCTTTCTTCAGAGTTATATGATAAAGCACATCAGGATTTGTGCCTTGACCGTTGCGGTCTTGATGAAATCAGGAAGAAAGCCTTTTACCGTGTGACACCGGACTATTCCATTTCAATGCTGCACGAATGGAGAAAAGACTGCACAAACATCCGTTACCTCGCGGAAGCCACACCGGACACGGCAGACTATATAAACGGACTGCTGCGGATGCACGCTGTGGATGAAATCATACTATACACCGTTCCTTTCATATCCGGAAGCGGACGACATTTTTTTAAGTCGGCTCTGCCAGAGCAACACTGGACGCTTTCCTCTTTGAAAAGCTATCCCAACGGTGTATGTCGCATTATCTATATCCTTGATAAAAAAGCAAGATAGCCAAAATGTGCGGCAAGCATACATTTCTATTTTCAGGAATAGAATAAATGTTCCGATTACAAACAATTTAAGTCGGAGATAATTTGTCCTTGTGAAAAAATACTGAATTTTATACCTCTGAAATCCAGCACTTTGTAAAATTGAGTGTTGGATTTTTTATTTTCTGCCGCGTTTTTTGCCAATTATATTCATGTGCGCACGCAGAAAACAAAGTGTAATTTTCAAAATTGACAGAACCATGAATTATTTCTTGCTGGCGGAAACCGACTTTTTCCGCCTGATAAACGAAGCCGGCGACTGCAATATGGAAACGGCATACACGGCTTTCGCCACCCAAGTGATCGAACTGTGCAACGGCGGCATGGACATGAACCTTACCGTCATCGCGCTTGCCTACATCGAAATCGAGTTGCAGCACCATCCCGTACGTAATCTGTCAGAAGAAAAAAGAGAGATTGCCGCCTACGTCAGCAAGGCTCTGTCTTTCGTAAGAAAGATGCAGAAATTCCTTGCCACGCCCCAAGTGCCACCACTAATATCCGCCAACAACGCAACAGAAACCACCGCCAGCCTTCTTCAATGGACGGGCAATGCCATCGACCTCGTGGAACTTATCTACGGCATAGACGTGATGGGCTGCATCAACAACGGCAATATGCCGCTCAAACAGCTCGCCCCACTTCTCTATAAGATATTCGGGGTTGATTCTAAAGACTGCTACCGCTTCTACACTGATATCAAACGCCGGAAGAACGAAAGCCGCACCTATTTCATTGACAGGATGCAGGAAAAACTGAACGAGAGAATGTTGCGTGATGAGGAGTTGGAGCGGATGAGAAAATAAAAAAATATCCATTACATATGAGAAGACAGGAATACTCGTATCCTGTCTTTTTATTTTCATTTAATTATATATTAATTAGCACAATATATGTGAGTTTTTCATTCCTATAAGGACAAATTTCAGAAACGTATGTCTGGTAAATTATTGAGTCATCATAGTATGAACATATATCATTACTAAAAACAATGAAACAACTTCCATAAGATTGTGGTTGTAAAAATCGCCATTTAATAGCCCGTTTTTTTTGTAAAATTCGCCAATTAAAAAAATATGATTATCTTTGCATTATATTTTATAAGGTATGGAAACAGTAAATAGAATACTTCAAGAGAAGATTACAGCACGAATCGCGCCCAATAAAGCAGTACTGATTTTTGGTGCTCGCCGTGTTGGTAAAACGGTAATGATGCGTAAAATTGTGGACAACTATTCAGGTAGGACGATGATGCTCAACGGCGAAGACTACGACACATTAGCACTATTGGAGAATCGCTCAATAGCCAATTATCGGCATTTATTGGATGGTATTGATTTGCTGGCTATTGATGAGGCACAGAACATACCACAAATCGGTAGTATTCTGAAGTTGATAGTTGATGAAATACCGGGAATAAGTGTCTTGGCAAGTGGTTCTTCGTCATTCGATTTGCTGAATAAGACTGGTGAACCGTTGGTCGGCCGCAGTACGCAATTTCTCCTTACACCATTCTCGCAACGGGAAATCGCACAGACGGAAACGGCACTTGAAACCCGCCAGAACCTCGAAGCGCGCTTGATTTACGGTTCCTATCCCGAAGTAGTAATGATGGAGAACTATGAACGTAAAACAGACTACCTACGTGATATTGTCGGTGCATACCTGCTTAAAGATATCTTAGCAATTGACGGCTTAAAAAATTCGAGCAAGATGCGCGATCTACTGCGATTGATAGCTTTTCAGTTGGGCAGCGAAGTTTCTTACGAAGAGTTAGGTAAACAACTCGGCATGAGCAAGACGACCGTTGAAAAATACCTCGACCTATTGGAAAAGGTCTTCGTTATCTATCGTCTGGGGGCTTATTCGCGTAACCTACGCAAGGAGGTTACAAAAGCTGGCAAGTGGTACTTCTACGACAACGGCATTCGCAATGCCATTATCGGGGCTTTCTCACCGCTGGCCATTCGGCAGGATGTCGGTGCGCTGTGGGAGAACTACATCATCGGAGAGCGGCGCAAAGCGAACTTCAATGAGGGACTGCACAGGGAGTTCTATTTCTGGCGCACCTACGACAAACAGGAAATCGACCTGATTGAGGAGAGTGCCGACAGTCTTACCGCCTTGGAGTTCAAGTGGGGAAATAAAATGCCGGCCGCACCGAAAGCCTTCCAAGAAGCCTATCCCTATGCCGAGTTTCATGTGGTAAATCGGGAGAATTATTTGGAGTTCGTATAATCAATAAATTACGTATATGGAAACAAAACTACAATCCAAACAGCAATATCCGCGGTTTATCCAAAATAAACCGTGTGGTATTGACAAATTCGATGGAGGTTCGCAAGAAAGGTTGGCAAAAACTATTGCTCGCCATTTTTGTCAGAATGATTCATTGGATGAGGAATGTACTTTACCTCGAATTATCGGCATCGAAGGTATTTGGGGATCTGGAAAATCCAACGTGGTTAAAATGTTGGAACGTGAATTATCAGACGACTATTACTTTTTTGAGTATGACGCATGGGGACATCAAGAGGACTTGCAACGCCGCTCTATATTGGAATTGCTTACAAGCAAACTTATTGATGATGGTATCCTATCTGGAAATGCAACAATAAAAGTCAAAGGTGGAGGTACGAAAACCGTATCATGGTCTGAAAAGCTGAAATATTTATTAGCCCGTAAAACGGAGACCGTAACCGAAAAATATCCCCTTATCAGTAATGGTATGGTTGCGGCATTTTTGGTTGCAGTTTTAACTCCGATATTTACATTTATTGCGTATGCAGTAAAACCTACACCCACAACATGGTGGTTT
Source organism: Porphyromonadaceae bacterium (assembly GCA_003447595.1). GTDB lineage: Bacteria > Bacteroidota > Bacteroidia > Bacteroidales > CAMTPD01 > UBA12018. The sequence goes on along the minus strand of DLYT01000172.1, from coordinate 56,384 downwards.
TCTTTATTGTCTATTATCATAGCTGCACTGCCAGTTCTTATTGCATTGTGCGTTTGGAAATGGGCATATAGCAAAGATCATAAATATGGATGGAGTTATATGTTAGCTATTTATCAAGATAAAGTCGAAAAGGACGTTTGCTATGAGACTTTGAGCGAAGACGAACCAACGGTTTACGAGTTCAAAACATGGATGCAAGACATTTCTGATTTTATCAAGGAAAAAGGACAACGTAAATTAGTCCTTGTTTTTGACAACATGGATCGTCTCCCCGCTGAAAAAGTAAAAGAATTATGGTCTTCTATCCATACGTTCTTCGCCGATAGCGGTTTTGAAAATGTTTGGGCTGTTATTCCTTTCGATGAAACACATTTAGCTTGTGCATTCGGAGATGAGACCGACGAACAAACGAAACAACTGACCAAGTATTTTATCAATAAAACTTTCCCTATTGTTTATCGTGTTGCTCCTCCTGTTATTACCGACTATCGAAGTATATTCAACAAACTGTTTGTTGAAGCATTTGGAGAAACAGAAAATGAAGCGAAAGAAACTATAAATCGGATATTCAGATTGGTAAATCCTAATGCCAATGTTAGGGAAATTATATCATATATCAATGAGATGGTCGCTCTTAAACAAGAGTGGTGTAACGAAATTTTGATGATAAACATAGCATTGTTCTGTTTGAAGAAGACGGATATTCTGGCAAATCCAGTAGAACAAATATTGTCCGGCGACTATCTGAATGGCATTCAAACAATAATTAACAATGATCTGCAAACACAACGCGAAATTGCAGCTTTGGTATATGGTGTCGATGTTGAAGATGCTCGACAAATTCCATTGAAAAAATATATTGAAGGCTGCATCAACGGAGAAGAAGACCACGACATAAATCAATATGCAGAGACTAATAAACAATTTGACACTGTATTAGAAGAAGTTATACAATGTATGGACAATGCGCTTATCGATAAGATTATACATTGTTTGCATAAATTAACTCGAAAGAGCGATGTTATTCTGCGTGTATGGCAAAGAATAGCACAATTGAAATTAAAAGAATCCATAGAGAAGCAGGTGTTCCCTGTCGAATACCAAGAACTGCTGTTGCATTTAGACACGGAAAGCCAAAACCATGTGATTGCTCAATTATATAAGAAGATAGTTCGGTTCAATGACTTCAATGGCGGCGACTATTTCAAAACGTTAGATGCAATAGACAGGTTTATTGCGCAAAATAAGTTGGCGTGCGATTTTACGTCATTGATTGAAGCAAAAACAGTCAAGCCAAATACATTTATCGATTATATTCAAGCTGCAAATGCAACAGATGCTGCCTATCGGGATAACGCGACAACTAAAGCATATAAATATTATCAAGTAGCAACAAATTCGGAGGCGCTCGATAATTATTTGGCAAACTTACTACCCGATAATTTCGACCATGCAGATATTGTAAAAACGTTA
>DLYT01000172.1:22268-54738 GCA_003447595.1 Porphyromonadaceae bacterium | reverse complement strand
AAAACGTTAAAAGATAATTCTACCTATACGTTTCCAACGCTTTTGCAAGCGATCACGAATTGCATTGATGAACAGAATGTAAATAAAGATAATATAGGGGCTATATTTACAACCTATCGTTTATTGGCATCTGACGAAGAAAGACCTTTACCTGTAACGTTAGATTCAACCTACATAAATCAGTTGCATTCTGAATTAGAAACTGATGGCCGAAACATTAAAGAGTCTGGATATTACGATTTAGTCGCCATGCAATTGGCACATGGTCATTCCGTTTCCTTAATAGAGGGTGGAGATATAAAATATGTTGCAGAACTCATGGACTATTATGTGGATCATGGAGACTTATTAGTAAATAGTGTGGGATGGAATATACCGCTATTAAATGAAACACTACAATACATGGTAAATCATAAACTTGGCTATAAATTATTGCTCTCAGACATATTGCCCCAATTTGAAGATATTAAGAACAGAATAGGTGTAACGGATGAGGTATTTATCGAGCATTTAGCAGAGTGGAATACCGATTTGGATAAGTATATCACTAAGAACAATATTAAAGATGTAATTCCTGACGCATCTTTTTACGATTTGACCACTAAAATAAGCAATGTCCTGACCGATCATATCAATAAAATAGCGTTCGAAGCGTTGTCTGAAATAAGTGTTGATACATTATACGCCCAAAGAACAGCACATACATCATATTATTGGTTTGTCGCAATAAAACATTTACTGGCTAAAATCAAATCCTTGCCAGATAACTTGACTGAATTTGGCAAAAAGATTCTGATGGATATTGCTTCTGGAACTCAAAGTTTGAATCCTTTCCCTAATTGTTTCAAGAATATAGTTGAAAGATTGGATAAACGAAAAATTAAATCGACAGTTACCGATATAAGAAATGATTTCTGCATCGGTAAAAAGACTATCAATGCAATAAAGTTTCAATTTTTCGAAACATGGCTTAGATCGCATGGTAATTTGAAAAGTCAAGCTGGAGACGTTATTGATAAAATAGTGAAACCTGTAATTTCCGATGGGGCATGCCGTTCATTGATTCTGCAAAACAAAGATTTTTATATGGATTTAATAAATACAGCAGGGGATGATGCTTATGAATTGAAAAAGAGTCTCCGAAACCTCATACAAAAAGATTCAGATCCGCAATTGGTTAAATTTGTCAATTCGATAGATTCAGTACCTGAGGTTGAAACCGCGTAAGTATTTGTCTAACAAGTCCGAATTTTACGATTTTACCCGTCAGAACTGAAGTGCCCCCCAAAAAAATTGTATCCAACTTTTGGGGGTCACTTCAAACTTCGATAGGGATAATTTTCAATTTTGGGGACTTGTTAGACAGTCTCATTATCTGGTAGCAGTTTACACAGCACCGGATCGTTTTTGATACGCTCCAGTTCCTCCTGCACAATCTGCTTCACCTCTTCCTTGATGCGCCGGTAGTTCGCCTGCACCGTTTCCTTCATGCGGTCGTTGCCGTCCTCGTCCGTGAAGTTTGTAATGACGGGAATTTTCTTGTAGGCACTTTCTTCCCGTTTCACCTTTTCGGCATCCACCACAATCTCGCAATGAAAAATCTTCTGCTCGATACGCTCGTTGAAGTTGTCGGATACAGAACCGACAAACATTCCCTGCGTAAGCCCGGAAATCTTACTCGGTGGAATGAGCGCGTCCATCTGCGTGTTGATGGAGGTGGAAACATCCTGCCGGTTGATGGAGATGGACTGCCGTTTCTGCAACACCTTACCGAACCGCTCGGAGAGCGTCTTGGCTGTTTCCCCCACCACCTGACCGGAGAAAATATTGCCGACAGTGTTCATCACCACTTTCGCCTCTTTGTCCCCGTAGTCACGCACTAACTGGCTGAAATCCTGAAAGCCCAGACACACGGCAACCTTGTTGCTTCGGGCGGTAGCTATAAGATTGTCCAACCCTTTGAAGTATATTGTGGGCAACTCGTCGATGATGACCGATGACTTCAGCATCCCCTTCTTGTTGATGAGCTTCACGATACGGGAATTATACAGACCGAGTGCCGCACCGTAGATATTCTGACGGTCGGGATTGTTACCCACGCAGAGGATTTTCGGCTCTTCGGGATTGTTGATGTCCAGCGTAAACTCGCTGTCTGACATCACCCAGTAGAGCTGCGGTGAAATCATCCTCGAAAGCGGGATTTTTGCCGACGCTATCTGACCCATGAGCTGCTCCGCAGCCCCTCCAAGCCACGCATCCATGAACGGCGAAAGGTAGTTCTCCAGCTCCGGATAAGAGGTCAGTATCGGAAATATATCCTCGTAACGGCGGTTCAGAAACTCGATAGCATGGGGAAACGTGCAAAACTTCCCGTTCTGATAGATTTTGAGATACCAGATAATACTGGCAAACAGAATGATAGGTGACTCCACGAAGAAGTCGCCCTGCTTTTGCACCCACGTTTTATTGAGGTTGAGCATTATTGTGTAGGCACTCTCATAGGCATCCGTAATATCTTCCATAAAATCCGGGTGAATGGGATTGCACCGATGAGAGCGTCGCGGGTCGTCGAAGTTGATCACATAGAACTTCGGCTTTACCTTGTAGCCGTCCGGGTGGTTCAGCAAATGGTTGTAGGCAATAGTAGATAGGTCGGGATACTTGAAATCGTAGATGTATTGACTAAAGCCCTTTTCAATCTGTTGCTTGATAAAATTGTTTACCACGGCATAGGACTTGCCGCTGCCCGGCGTACCCAACACGATGGACGCACGGAAGGGATTAACTACATTGATCCAACCGTTGTTCCAGCGTTTCCTGTAATAGAAACGTGTCGGCAGATTGACCGAATACTCGCTTTCGATAAGCCTCGTTTCCTGCATGAAACTCTCGTTCTCGTTGTTGAAAACATCCTCCATCAAATTGTGTTTCAACAGGCGGCTCATCCACAGACCACCCATCAACAGGCAGACATAGCCCGTTCCAATGGTAAGGACATACAGTCCCGTCACCGCTTCAAGCGGCAGCGGCAGGGGCAGCAACCACCAGTTCAGGAAAAACAGCACGAACCCGACGGCAAATGCTGTCCAGATTCTCCCCCAAGTGATTTTCTCACCCTTGACACCCTTCGTACCCAGACAGGACAAGGCAAGCAAAAGGACGGAAAACAGCTTCGTGTAGAGAATGGAATGGAACAGCCCCGCCGTGCGGTCGAAGTTCAGAAGGATTTTGTCCACCACGCCGATGTTCACGCCCCACAGCCGGATGGCTTCGTAGCAGAACCAGTACACGTTCATGACCACTAAAATGATACTCACGGCACGCAGAAAATCCATGATTTTCGCCAATGCCCTCAAATCGTCTTCTTGTTGTGACATACATTGATTTTTTAATTGTTGATACTCTGATTACATACCCAAGCCCTTGCGTTTTTTCTTCTTTTTGCGCTTCATCGCCCGGATGAAAGCCTCTTCCTCGGCATCTACCGCCGGACCTTCGGGAGTGAGCAAGCCCATACCGCCCGATATATCTTCACTGTCGTAGGCGGTCTGCCCGTGTGCCTTGTCCGCAGCATCCACAGGGATGGATAGCGGTATCGGCGGTTGTCCGGCGTATGGCAGGGTGAAGTGTTCCTGCAAGGCATTCGCCGAAAGCTCCTTACCCATGCGCGAACCGTTCAGCACGCATCCCGTGCGGTGGTCGATGAAGGTAGCCCCATAGATGCGCCCTTCCTCTGTGTAGCGCAGTACGGTGTCGATGCCCTTCTCTTTGAGTTGGGATACAAATTTGTCCTTGTCATAAGTGCCTTGCAGCACGGAAAGGACGGTGCGTTTCGTCATGTCTGCCAGTTTCCTATCCTTGATTTCCGATTTGGAACGGACAAACTTCTTCTGTACGGCTTCATAGCCTGCGGACTTCCCGAAAAGCGAGGATTTGAACGGGTTGCCCACCTTGTTACCCTTGTCGTCCGTGACGGAATAGACCAGCCCGTGATACTCCCGTCCGCGCACGTTGCCCCTCGCTTCCTCCACCGTCATATTATATAAGGAAAGGAGCGCACGGTATTCGCCCATCGTCTGGAAACGGTACTGCCCATTCAGAGCCTTCACGGTGTTGCCTACCTGCTTCTTCACATCACCTGCCGATGCGGCCACCTTGCGCAACGGATTATCCAATCTCTGATTTTTACGTTCTGCCGGATGCAATCCGTACTTCTGTTCCAGTTCCCTGCGGATACGGTCGCTGCGGCGGTAGAGAAAATCCCGGTTGAGCCTTTTCCCGTTCTCGTCCACGTTGACCGTCACGATGTGCAGGTGGTGGCGGTCGATGTCCTCGTGCTTGAATACAAGATAAGGCTGGTTTCCGAAACCGAGTTTTTCCAGATACTCGCGGGCGATATTCTGCAACTCAATATCGGTCAGCACATCCTCCGGGTGCGGGTTGAGAGAGATATGCACCACCGGCTTCTCGATCTTCATCTGCGGTGGCAGGAAGGTGAGAAAACCCTCCATCGCCTTGCCTATGTCCACCGTTCCCGAACCGTCATTGTAGATGCGGTTGGTGGTGAGAAGCCGCCCCTGCGCCTCGTTAATCTTCTCCCCGTTGTAGGCAATCGCGCCGTACAACGAACTTCCTACACTGATTTTTGCGACCATTTTGCCTCCATTTCCCTTGAAAGTTCCACAATCCGGCGGCTCAGTTTCACGAGTTCGACGGTGTGTTGCTCTAATTTGTAGAGCAACGCCATCGCCTTTTTCTCTGAAAAATGCAGCCTCAGTTCCTTCACGACTTGGTTGTAATTCGTACCCACGGCACGGAATTGTGCATGAAAATCCGACAGTTTGGTGTAATAGTCCACCAACGTCTTGTCCACCTTCAGCACCTTGAACGGTTGCCCGAAGAAGTGCGCTTTGAGGAAAACAGACCGTGCATAGACACCCGATTTTCCGAACATGGCGAGGAAACGGTTGTGTTCCTCCTCGTTGAAACGGACGGTGTACCGGTACACCGCCGGATCAAGTTTGGGATTTCTCCCTGATTTGCTTTTCCTTTTCTCTTTCATATTACTTTGGATTTAGCGGATTGACGGCATAAGCCGCCGCTTCGGATTACAGCACCGCAGTTCTGAAAGGCTTCCCGACTTCGGAGGGAAAGCCCGCCCCCTGCAAGGGCAAGTGCTTTTCGTGGCTGCTCAAAATATTTTGAGCGGCTGAAAAGACATCTTGCTATGTTCAGGTGAACATAAAAATCCGTCGGGGACGGATTGGGGATGATTCCTTTCAAACTCCGGGCTGCGCTACCTGCGGCGTACCCTGCCGTTCGGGTGCAAAGTTACGCCCTTAAGGCGATGTCCGACAGAGGCTTGACCCGGACAATCAGTGCCAACCGGCGCAACGTGCTGCCACTTGCCGGAGAAGTGATACAAGTTCCAAAATATCCTTGTTTATTTGCAGTGTGATTCGGATGTGGGACTGAAAATACACTCCTTCCGCCGGATGTTCGGACAGCAATCCGGGCATCAATCCAAACGGTTGAAAACAGGTGTATGTATTCAGATAGTTTTCCAAGCACACGTCCGTGCGGACGGATAAAAGCATGGACGGTTGGACAAACCGATGAATACCCGCAGGCACAGCCGGATTAAGGAGTGAATAAATAAATGAATGGGAGTGCGTGCGTACGTACTAATGACAATACGCTACCGCCACCGGACAGATGTATAACCAAATAAATTATCAAAAAAATGAAAGAAGCAACTTATGTGGCAATCTCCACGCAGAAAGGTGGAGCGGGTAAGACAACCCTGACAGTGCTTGTAGCAAGCTATCTGCACTATGTGAAAGGCTACAACGTAGCCGTGGTGGACTGCGATTTCCCGCAGTACAGTATCCATGACATGCGCAAGCGTGACATGAAAGCCGTCATGGAGGACGGGCATTACAAGGTGCTGGCGTATGAGCAGCTCAAACGACTGAAGAAGAACCCGTACACCATCAGATGCAGCCGTGCGGAAGATGCGGTAAAGACCGCCGAAAATCTGGTGGCAGCGCAGCCCGACCTCGATTTCGTGTTCTTCGACCTGCCGGGAACAATCAACAATGCCGATGTGGTGCAGACCATTTCCCAAATGGACTATATCTTCACGCCCATCATCGCCGACCGTGTGGTGATGGAGAGTTCCATCAAGTTCGCCACTGTCATCAACGAACAGATGATAAGCACGGGCAAGTCCGGCATCAAAGGGATTTACCTCGTGTGGAACATGGTGGACGGACGCGAAAAGACTGAACTTTACAAGGCATACGACAAGGTCTGTGCCGAGTTCGCCCTGCCCATTCTGGAAACACATCTACCGGACAGTAAGCGCTTCCGCAAGGAGACGGCGGCAGAACGCAAGGCGGTATTCCGCTCCACGGCGTTTCCGGCGGACAAAATACTGGTACGCGGCAGCAACCTCGACAAACTCGTCGATGAGATTCTCGGCATCATCAAAAACTGAACGGCATGGCAAAGAAAACAAGAATCGAGGACATCGACAGCGAAGCCGTAATCAACTCATTTCGACTGGACGATACAAGCATTCCGCCGGAAGCGAGAAGCACGGACGGGAACGCTCCTGTCCCACCTCCGAAAGAAGCGATACAAGAAGCCGTTTCTCCACCCGCCTCGCACTCCAAAGAGGAGCCGGAACGCAGGCGCAGGAACAGCAAGCCGGAAAAATTGGATTATGACACAGTATTCATATGCGGTTCCAATATCACGGCAAGGCTCGGCAAGCAGGTCTATATCCGCAAGGAGTACCACGACCGCATACAGAAGATGCTTCATGTAATCGGAGGCAACGAAGTGACTATCGCGGCATTTCTTGACAACGTGCTGACACACCATTTCACGCTGTTCCAAGACGAGATAGCCGAATCGTTCAAACGGCACATGGAATCCTATAATTTATAAACACTCAAAAACAACAAAGAAGTATGAAAAGAACAAATAAGAACCGTCAGGCTGAGTATCTGCAAACAGGAAAGAGTGAAAGAACCGCTGTCCGTGCAGCAAAGTGTGTAACCGACTACGGGCATGAAAATACCGACGTTGACTTCCGCAAGGATAAAGGCAGAGACAAACCGCTCTCGACTTTCCTGCAAGCATCGGAAATCAAAACGCGGCAATGTATATACATCAGCCGAGAAATTCATGAGAAAGTCGCTATCGTTACCAGTCGGATGGGAAACGGTTTGAGCATCGGCAAGTTTGTGGATAACATCCTCCGCGACCATTTCCGACAATACGGGCAGCAGTACATGGAACAGATTGAAAACGCCCAAAAAGTAAGATTATGACAAAGGCGTTTTTAATCGTATCGGTTGCTTGCAACGTGTGGTTTCTGTTTCTGCTGTTCTATGACCGCATCATGGACATGAAGCTCATCCGTTTCTTCAGACATATTGCCGGGCTGTGGCGGTCATTGGACAGTACGGTGGCAGAGCAAGGAAAGGATAAGGAAATACCTCACGCAGACACCTCGGACATCATTGGCAAGAGCCGTTTCAAGATGGCATCGACCCGGACAACCGCTGCCATACCGACGCAAGAAGCCGCCACTTCGGAAAAAGGCATTGAGCTGTCGGAGGAAGAGGCTACTTTTGACGACGGAAACACGGAAACCGTCTCACGCCCGACACAAGTACCGGAGGACAAACTCGATGAAACCTTCACGAGCATCCCGCCCTCGGAACTGGAGTACGGAGAAGATGAACCGGAGGATGAAGAACCAGACAAAAAGCAGGCTTCGGGAAGTAGCTTCGAGGATATTGACATGGCAGTACACACCATACGGAAGGAATCACCATCCGATGAGGAAATGCGACACGCCGGAAAGGTCATGACGGAACTGGACGGGACAGAGCTTTTCACAAGAATAACGGAACGCCTGACCGATGAAGCAATGAGCGAGAGGATTGCAAAGGCGATGGCAGTTTTCGTGGACACGGTGAACATGACCGTGACACAACAAAAGGAAAAGGTGTTCGTGATTCCCGACAACATCGAGGAGTTCGACTTCCGAAACTATGTATAACAACTAAAAAAGAATGGAAATGAAAACGTAAAATGACGACACCCACGCGCACGGCGGTACAAGGTACAGCCAACCCGCAACGGACAGCCCCAAGTCCGTAGAAACAAACGGGCAACCACTAAAACCAAAGTAAAGTAATCAAGTATCAACCGCCCGAAAAAGGACTATCCACCCTTTGGACGGCACAAAAAAGAACAGTTTATGAACAAGAACATCAGACAAAAGTTAATCATCGCTGCGGCACTTATGATTGCCGCAACCGCCTCCGCTTTCGCACAGGGAAACGGTCTGGCTGGCATCAACGAAGCCACCTCTATGGTGAGTTCGTATTTCGACCCCGGCACGAAATTAATCTACGCCATCGGCGCGGTAGTCGGGCTTATCGGTGGCGTGAAAGTGTACGGAAAATTCTCGTCCGGAGACCCGGACACCTCGAAGACCGCCGCCTCGTGGTTCGGGGCTTGTATCTTCTTGATTGTCGCCGCCACTATCCTGCGCTCATTCTTCCTTTAATAAACAATGTATGGCTGAATACCCGATAAACAAGGGTATCGGCCGTCCGGTCGAGTTCAAGGGTTTGAAGGCTCAGTACCTCTTCATCTTCTGCGGAGGTCTGCTGGCTCTCTTCGTCCTGTTCGTCATCCTCTATATGGTCGGCATCGACCAGTGGATATGTATCGGCTTCGGCGCGGCATCGTCTTCCGTCCTCGTATGGCAGACCTTCGCGCTGAACGCCCGGTACGGCGAACACGGGCTGATGAAATTGGGAGCGGCAAGGAGCCATCCCCGATACCTTATCAACCGACGGCGGATCACCCGATTACTCAAACGGCAACGAAAGGAAGAAACGACATGAGAAATACATCCAAAATGACAACACTGGAAAACAAGTTCCCCCTGCTGGCGGTGGAGCATGGCTGCATCATCTCCAAAGACGCCGACATCACGGTGGCTTTTGAGGTGGAACTGCCGGAGCTTTACACCGTGACGGGCGCAGAGTACGAGGCGATACACGGCTGCTGGTGCAAGGCTATCAAGGTGCTGCCGTACTTCTGCGTCGTGCATAAGCAGGATTGGTTCATCAAGGAGAAATATATGCCGGAGTTACAGAAGGACGACATGAGTTTCTTGAGCCGTTCCTTTGAACGCCACTTCAACGAGCGTCCGTACCTGAAACACTCCTGCTATCTCTACTTGACCAAGACGACGAAAGAACGTAACCGTATGCAGAGCAACTTCAGTACGCTGTGCCGGGGACATATCATCCCGAAGGAGCTGGACAAGGAAACCGCCGGGAAGTTCATGGAGGCCGCCGAACAGTTCGAGCGCATCATGAACGACAGCGGCTTTGTGAGGCTGCGCCGCCTCTCCACCGACGAGATTGTCGGGACGGAGAAGTCCGCCGGGCTGATAGAGCGTTACTTCTCGCTCATGCCCGAAGGCGACACGACCTTGCAGGACATCGACCTCTCGGCAAAAGAAATGCGTATCGGTGACAACCGCCTGTGCCTGCACACCCTCTCCGACGCGGAGGATATGCCAGGAAAGGTGGCTACCGACATCCGCTACGAGAAACTCTCCACCGACCGCTCGGACTGTCGCCTCTCCTTCGCCTCCCCCGTGGGGCTGCTGCTTTCCTGCAACCACATCTATAACCAGTATGTGATTATCGACAACAGCGAGGAAAATTTGCAGAAGTTCGAGAAGTCCGCAAGGAATATGCAGTCGCTATCCCGATACAGCCGGAGCAACAGCATCAACCGCGAGTGGATAGACCAGTACCTGAACGAAGCCCATTCCTACGGGCTGACCTCGGTACGGGCGCACTTCAACGTCATGGCGTGGAGCGATGACGCGGAGGAACTGAAGCATATCAAGAACGATGTGGGCAGCCAGCTGGCAAGCATGGAGTGCGTGCCGCACCACAATACCATCGACTGCCCGACGCTCTACTGGGCGGCGATGCCCGGCAACGCGGCGGACTTCCCGGCGGAAGAGAGTTTCCATACATTCATCGAGCAGGCGGTGTGCCTCTTCACGGAGGAAACCAACTACCGCAGTTCGCTCTCGCCCTTCGGCATCAAGATGGTGGACAGGCTTACGGGAAAACCGTTGCACCTCGACATCAGCGACCTGCCGATGAAGCGGGGTATCACGACCAACCGCAACAAGTTCGTGTTGGGTCCTTCGGGCAGCGGCAAATCCTTTTTTATGAACCACCTCGTGAGGCAATACTACGAGCAGGGTACGCACGTGGTGCTGGTGGACACGGGAAACTCCTATCAGGGCTTGTGCGAGATGATCCGGTGCAAGACAAACGGGGCGGACGGCGTGTACTTCACCTACACGGAGGAGAAACCGATTTCGTTCAACCCGTTCTACACCGATGATTACGTGTTCGACGTGGAGAAAAAGGACAGCATCAAGACATTGCTGCTGACGCTCTGGAAGTCGGAGGACGACAAAGTGACGAAGACGGAGAGCGGCGAACTGGGCAGTGCGGTGAACGCCTATATCGAGCGTATCAGGGCTGACCGGAGCATCGTCCCCTCGTTCAACACCTTCTACGAGTATATGCGCGACGACTACCGCCGCGAACTGGCGGAACGTGAGATAAAGGTGGAGAAGTCCGACTTCAACATCGACAATATGCTCACCACCATGCGGCAGTATTACCGGGACGGACGCTACGACTTCCTGCTCAACTCCACGGAGAACATCGACCTGCTCGGCAAGCGGTTCATCGTCTTCGAGATTGACAGTATAAAGGAAAATCGCGAGCTTTTCCCTGTGGTGACCATCATCATCATGGAAGCCTTCATCAACAAGATGCGCCGATTGAAAGGCGTAAGGAAACAGTTGATAGTGGAAGAGGCTTGGAAGGCTCTATCTTCGGCGAACATGGCTGAGTACCTGCGCTATATGTACAAGACCGTGCGCAAGTATTACGGGGAGGCAATCGTGGTGACGCAGGAGGTGGACGACATCATTTCCTCGCCCGTCGTCAAGGAGAGCATCATCAACAACTCCGACTGCAAGATACTCCTTGACCAGCGGAAGTACATGAACAAGTTTGATGCCATACAGTCCCTGTTGGGTCTGACGGAGAAAGAGAAGTCGCAGATACTCTCCATCAACATGGCGAACAACCCGTCAAGGCTCTACAAGGAAGTGTGGATAGGACTGGGCGGCACGCAGTCGGCAGTCTATGCCACCGAAGTTAGTGCTGAAGAGTATCTGGCGTACACCACCGAAGAAACGGAAAAAGTAGAGGTTTACCGTCTGGCGGAACAGTTGGGCGGCGACATTGAAGCCGTCATCCGGCAGCTTGCCGAAAGGCGGAGAAAAAAGGAATAAATAGAAACAGATTCATCAACTAAAAAAGAAAATGCGTATGAGTATATCAAGAACGAAAATGCTGCAAGTCAGCAAGTGTTTAATCGGGCTGGCGGTCATGGTGCTGCAATCCTGCGACATAACGGACAACCGACGCGACCTGCTTTGCGGAAACTGGGAGAGTGTGGAGGGCAAGCCCGACGTGCTTATCTACAAGGAGGGCGAAGCCTATAAGGTGACGGTATTCAAGCGGAGCGGCATCCGCCGCAAGCTGAAGCCGGAAACCTATCTCTTGCAGGAGGAGAACGGCAATCTGTTCATGAACACCGGATTCCGCATCGACGTGTCCTACAACGAGGCGACGGACATCCTGACCTTCTCGCCGAACGGGGACTACGTGCGTGTGAACCCGAAACCGGACCATCCGATAGGCGAGCAATAAATAATGAAATCCACTAAAATCCAAAGTAACATGAGAACAAGAATAACACTTATTATCTGCCTGTGCCTGTTTGCAGTCGGCAGGGCAAGCGCACAGTGGGCGGTGATAGACCCGTCCAACATCGCGCAGAGCATCGTGAACACCTCGAAGAACGTGGTACACACTTCCACGACCGCCCAGAATATGATAAAAAATTTTCAAGAGACCGTGAAGATTTACGAACAGGGCAAGAAGTATTACGACGCACTCAAATCCGTGAACAATCTGGTAAAGGACGCCCGGAAGGTGCAGCAGACCATTCTGATGGTGAGTGACATCACCGACACCTATGTGACCAGTTTCCAGAAGATGATGCGTGACGACAACTTCACGGTGGAGGAACTGGGAGCCATCGCCTTTGGCTACACCAAGTTATTGGAGGAATCCAACGATGTGCTGACGGAACTGAAGAATGTGGTGAATATCACCACGCTCTCCATGACGGACAAGGAGCGCATGGACGTGGTGGAACGCTGCTACTCCAAAATGAAGCGTTACCGCAACCTCGTGAGCTACTACACCAACAAGAACATTAGCGTGAGTTACCTGCGTGCGAAGAAGAAAAACGACCTTGACCGCATCATGGGGCTGTACGGGAACATGAACGAAAGATATTGGTAGCCTATGAATTTCGACAACCTTCACCAAATTCTGCGCTCGCTCTACGAACAGATGATGCCGCTATGCGGGGACATGGCGGGCGTGGCGAAAGGCATCGCCGGGCTGGGCGCACTCTTTTATGTGGCCTACCGGGTATGGCAGTCGCTGGCGAGAGCCGAACCGATAGACGTGTTCCCTATGCTCCGCCCGTTCGCTATCGGTCTGTGCATCATGTTCTTTCCGACGGTGGTACTGGGTACGATAAACAGCATCATGTCGCCCGTCGTGCAGGGTACGGCAAAGATGCTGGAGGCGGAAACGCTGGACATGAACCGATACCGTGAGCAGAAGGACAAACTGGAGTACGAAGCGATGATGCGCAATCCCGAAACCGCCTACCTCGTGTCAAATGAGGAGTTTGACAAACAACTGGAAGAACTGGGCTGGTCGCCCGGCGACATGGTGACGATGGCGGGGATGTACATCGAGCGCGGGATGTACAACATGAAGAAGGGCATCCGCGACTTCTTCCGCGAGATACTGGAACTGATGTTCCAAGCCGCCGCCCTCGTGATAGACACCATCCGCACGTTCTTCCTCGTGGTGCTGGCGATACTCGGTCCGATAGCCTTCGCCATATCGGTGTGGGACGGCTTCCAAAGCACGCTTACACAGTGGATATGCCGCTACATACAGGTCTATCTGTGGCTGCCCGTGTCGGATATGTTCAGCACCATACTGGCGAAGATACAAGTGCTGATGCTGCAAAGCGACATCGAACGGATGCAGGCTGACCCGAACTTCTCGCTGGATTCGAGCGACGGGGTGTACATCGTCTTCATGATAATCGGCATCATTGGTTACTTCACCATCCCCACGGTAGCAGGCTGGATTATCCAAGCCGGAGGCATGGGAAGCTACGGTCGCAACGTGAACCAGACGGCAGGACGAGCCGGAAGTATGGCGGGCAGCGTGGCGGGCGCAGCCGCAGGAAACGTGGTCGGACGTGTCGGGAAGCTGCTGAAATAATCAACTGACAATTAAAAACGAATAAACAACAATGGAATTTAAGTCACTTAAAAACATCGAATCATCGTTCAGGCAGATACGCCTGTTCGGTATCGTCTTCCTCTCGTTGTGTGCCGTAATAACGGTATGGAGCGTGTGGAGTTCCTACCGCTTCGCGGAGCGGCAACGGGAAAAGATTTACGTGCTGGACAACGGCAAGTCGCTGATGCTGGCTCTCTCGCAAGACTTGTCGCAGAACCGTCCGGCAGAAGCGAGGGAACACGTGCGCCGTTTCCACGAGCTGTTCTTCACGCTCTCACCCGAAAAGAGCGCGATAGAGCATAACGTGAAACGCGCCCTGCTATTAGCGGACAAAAGCGTGTACAACTACTATTCGGACTTTGCCGAGAAGGGGTACTACAACCGCATCATCGCCGGGAACATCAATCAGGTGTTGAAGGTGGACAGCGTGGTGTGCGATTTCAACGGCTATCCCTACCGTGCCGTGACCTACGCCACGCAGAAGATCATCCGGCAGAGCAACGTCACCGAGCGCAGCCTCGTGACTACGTGCCGCCTCTTGAACTCGTCCCGTTCGGACGACAATCCCAACGGTTTCACCATCGAGGGATTCACCATCATCGAGAACAAGGATTTACAAACCATCAAAAGGTAAACGGACATGAAGAAAATCAAAAAATCATTTTGGCGTGCGTACTGGAAGCTCCACGACAAAAAGAAAATGCTGGTGGCAAGGCTCAAAGGCTATCTGGACGGTTTGCCCCCGAAGACACGCAGGCGCATCGTGCTGGCGATGCTCGCCGCCTTTGCGGTGCTTGCCCTCTACACCTTCGGCAAAGCCGTCTATGAAATCGGCAGGAATGACGGCAGCCGGATGGTAACAGACCATGCCGGACAGGTGGAACTGTCCATAAAGCCGGACAACAATCATAATGTAATACCTTATTTATATGGAACAGACGAAGAATGAACCTAAAAACGAGAACAAGGCGGCTCCCGACAACGGGAAACCGAAGAAGGAGCGCAAGCCGCTGACCGAAGCCCAAAGGCTGAAACGTCAGAAAATGATAGTGCTGCCCGCTATAGTGCTGGTATTCATCGGTGCTATGTGGCTGATATTCGCCCCGTCTTCCGACAAGGAGCAGCAACCGGGAACGGGTGGTTACAACATCGAAATGCCCGACGCTGACAAGGCGAACCGCCAGATCATCGGCGACAAGGCGAAAGCCTACGAACAGGGAGCAATGGAGGAACGGCAGGAGAACCGCAGCCGCGCCATGCAGGAACTGGGCGATATGTTCGACCGCGAGGTGGCGGAAACGGACGGCGGCAGGGACTTCGACCTTGCTAATCCCGGAAATGCGGAAGATGCAACAGCAAAATCATCCGCTCCGAAAACCATCCAATCCTCCGCAGCTGCCTACCGCGACCTCAATACCACGCTCGGCAACTTCTATGAGCAGCCGAAGAACGACAACGCGGAAATGGACGAACTGTTAGAGCGTATCGCCTCGCTGGAATCGGAACTGGAAACCGAGAAAGGCAAGGCATCCGCTATGGATGACCAAGTGGCACTCATGGAGAAGTCCTATGAACTGGCGGCGAAGTACATGGGCGGGCAGAACGGCACACAGCCACCTGTCGGACAGGCGGCAGAGCCTTACCCCGTGCAGAAAGCCGGAAAGAACACGGCTGCACCTGTCAGGCAGGTAACGCATCAGGTGGTATCTTCGCTCTCACAGCCGATGAGCAACGCTGAGTTTGTCGCCTCCTTCTCGCAGGAGCGCAACCGCAGTTTCAATACGGCGGTGGGTGTCACGACTGTATCGGACAGGAACACCATATCGGCGTGTGTCTATGGGGCGCAGAGTGTGACTGACGGGCAGGCGGTAAGATTACGGCTGCTGGAGCCGATGGCAGTGGCGGACAAAATCATACCCCGCAATGCAGTGGTGGTAGGCACGGCAAAGATTCAGGGCGAACGACTCGATATTGAAATTACTTCGCTGGAGTACGCAGGTACGATTATCCCGGTAGAACTGGCGGTGTATGACACGGACGGACAGCCCGGCATCTTCATTCCAAACTCGATGGAGATGAACGCCGTCAGGGAGGTTGCCGCCAACATGGGCGGCTCGCTGGG
Organism: Porphyromonadaceae bacterium; assembly: GCA_003447595.1. Lineage (GTDB taxonomy): Bacteria > Bacteroidota > Bacteroidia > Bacteroidales > CAMTPD01 > UBA12018. Next base: position 39,072 of record DLYT01000172.1, on the reverse strand, counting down.
CAGCAGCATTAATATCTCCACCAACGCAGGGGCGCAGCTCGCCTCCGACTTGGGCAAGGGGCTGATACAAGGCACGAGCCAGTATATCGCCAAGAAGATGCGTACCGTCAAGGTGCATCTGAAATCCGGATACAAGGTCATGCTATATCAGGACAGAGATTGAAAACAATAACAATCAACGACTAAAAAAACAACAACCAAATTTTTATTTACCACTAAAATCCAAAGTAGAATGAAAAAAGTAATCATCATGTTTGCCCTCGCTATGGGCATCATAACTGCCAACGCGCAGGAGAACGTAACCGTTGGAGAGAACAACGGAAGTGAACCGACGAACGAAGCGAGAGCAGAGACAAGCTCGCTTGACTATGCCTCGCAAGGAGGAGGAAGGCAAAGCCAACAACCGACCTTGACAAAGGAGGTCTATCCGCAGAAGGAGGCGGACGGCGATCTGTATCACGGGCTGACAAAGAAGCTGACCTTCGACCGCATGGTTCCCCCGCACGGATTGGAAGTGACCTACGACAAGACCGTCCACGTCATTTTCCCCTCGGAGGTGCGCTACGTCGATTTAGGCTCGCCCGACCTGATTGCGGGTAAAGCCGACGGAGCGGAGAACGTCATCCGCGTGAAAGCTACCGTGCGTAACTTCCCGAACGAAACCAATATGTCGGTAATCACGGAGGACGGGAGTTTCTATACTTTTAACGTGAAGTACGCCTCCGAACCGCTGCTTCTCAACGTGGAGATGTGCGACTTCATCCATGACGGCGAGAAGGTGAACCGCCCGAACAACGCGCAGGAAATCTACCTGAAGGAACTGGGCAGCGAAAGCCCGATGCTGGTGCGCCTTATCATGAAGTCCATCCACAAGCAGAACAAGCGTGAGGTGAAGCACATCGGCTGCAAGCGATTCGGCATCCAGTACCTGCTGAAAGGTATCTACACGCATAATGGGTTACTCTATTTCCACACGGAGATAAAGAACCAGAGCAACGTGCCTTTCGATGTGGACTACATCACATGGAAAATCGTGGACAAGAAGGTGGCGAAGCGTACCGCCGTGCAGGAGCAGATTATCCTGCCGCTCCGTGCGCAGAATTACGCCACACTCGTGCCGGGCAAGAAGAGCGAGCGCACGGTATTCACGATGGCGAAGTTCACCATTCCCGACGACAAATGCCTCGTGGTGGAACTCAACGAGAAGAACGGGGGGCGTCACCAGTCTTTCGTGATTGAAAACGAGGACTTGGTACGTGCCAATACCATCAACGAACTTCAAGTGCGCTGACCATGAGAAAGTACATCGCAATAATCATCGTGTCGCTTGCCCTGTTCACGGGGCAGGCGCACGCCCAGCGATGCCTGCCGAAGATGCAGGGCATCGAATTGAGAGCTAACCTTGTGGACGGTATGCGTTTAAGTGGCAACAATGGCGGTTACAGTTTCGGGGCGGCTCTCTCCACCTACACGAAGAACGGTAACAAGTGGGTGTTCGGTGGCGAATACCTCTTGAAGAACAACCCGTACAAGGATACCGCCATACCTGTGGCGCAGTTCACGGCGGAGGGCGGTTATTATTTCAAGATACTCTCCGACGCCCGTAAAATAGTGTTCGTCTATGCGGGGGCTTCGGCTCTCGCCGGATATGAGTCGGTGAATTGGGGCGAGAAAGTGCTGCATGACGGCTCCACGCTCCATGACCGGGACGCCTTCATCTACGGCGGTGCGCTGACGCTCGATGTGGAGTTTTACGTGGCTGACCGTATCGCCCTGCTCGCCAACCTCCGGGAGCGCCTGCTGTGGGGTGGCGACACACGGAAGTTCCATACGCAGTTCGGGGCGGGCGTCAAGATAATCATCAACTGACACGTCGCATGGAACGGACGGACATTGAGAATATGAGGCAGATACCCATTGCGGACTTTCTCGCACGGCTGGGACATGAGCCTGTCCGAAGGAGCGGAAACGAGCTGTGGTATCGTGCGCCATACCGCAGTGAACGCACGCCCTCCTTCCGTGTGAACGTGGCGAAACAGCTCTGGTACGACTTCGGCTTGGGCAAGGGCGGCGACATCTTCACGCTTGTCGGGGAGTTTACCCGAAGCGGGGATTTCATGGCGCAGGCGAGATTCATAGCGGAAACCGCCCGTATGCCGCTTGCCGCAGCAGAAAAGCCGTTGTACCTGCCGGAACCGTCCGAACCTGCCTTTGAGGGAGTGGAAGCCGTCCCGCTGCTCCGCTCTCCGCTGACGGAGTATTTGAAGGAAAGAGGCATCCCTTATGCCGTTGCATCCCGCCACTGCTGCCGCCTGAACTACGGCGTGCGTGGTAAGCGGTACTTTGCCGTCGGCTTTCCGAACGTGTCGGGCGGCTATGAAACCCGAAGCCGCCGTTTCAAGGGTTGCGTACCACCAAAGGACGTGTCGCTGGTCAAGGCGGGGGACATCCCGGCGGACGTGTGCAGCGTGTTCGAGGGCTTTATGGACTTCCTGTCCGCCGTCACGCTCGGTTTGGCAACGGGTGACTGCCTTGTGCTGAACTCCGTCGCCAACGTGGAAAAGGCTTTGAAACATCTGGACGGGTACGAGCGCATCGACTGTTACCTCGACCGAGACGAAGCCGGACGCAGGGCAATGGAAGCCCTGCGGACACGCTACGGAGGAAAGGTGACAGACCGTTCCGGCATCTATCAAGGCTGCAAGGACTTGAACGAGTACCTGCAACAAGTATCAAGAAAACAACAAAAGAACAACAATCTAAAAATCAAAGAATAATGAACATACTGAACAACAAGAACAAGAGAACATCAATCTTCAAGGCGTTGGCACTCTGCCTGTTCGCCGCAGTGTCATTCACATTCGTATCGTGCGACGACGATATGGACATCCAGCAATCCTATCCCTTCACGGTGGAAACCATGCCCGTGCCGAACAAGGTCACAAAGGGGCAGACGGTGGAAATCCGCTGTGAGCTGAAGAAAACGGGCGATTTCGCCAATACCCTCTATACCATCCGGTATTTCCAGTTCGAGGGTGAGGGCACACTGAAAATGGACAACGGCATCACTTTCCTGCCCAATGACCGCTACCTGCTCGAAAACGAGAAGTTCCGGCTGTACTACACGGCGCAAGGTGACGAGGCGCACAACTTCATCGTGGTAGTGGAGGACAATTTCGGCAACTCCTATGAGTTGGAATTTGACTTCAACAACCGAAACGTGAAGGATGACGGGGTTATCACTGTTGTCCCCATCGGGAACTTCAAGCCCTTTACACGATGATGCGTGTATTCATGGCTATCCTCTGTTCGCTTCTGGCGGTCTGTTCCGTGTCCGCACGGAACAGACGCCATGAGGGAACGGACGGGCAGGCGGCTATCTACCGGCTGCCACCATTTGAGAGGGCGGTGCGATGCACGAAGTATTTTGAGGGCTGGCATTCGGAAAAACATCACCCGTATGTAGGATATGGACATCGGTTGCAGCCGGGGGAAAGGTATTCGGCACGCACCATGACGAAGCGGCAGGCGGACGCGCTTCTGCGAAAAGACCTGCGGAAGTTCTGCGCGATGTTCCAGCAGTTCGGGAAGGATTCGCTTCTGCTTGCCACGCTCGCCTACAATGTCGGTCCGTACCGTCTTTTGGGGAGTGGGAAGATACCCAAAAGCACGCTAATCCGAAAGCTGGAGGCGGGTGACAGGAACATCTACCGGGAGTATATCGCTTTCTGTAACTATAAGGGGAAACGCCACGCCATGCTGCTCAAACGAAGGAAGGCTGAGTTTGCGCTGCTGTATGTACCATAAAGAATAAGTGTCTGACGAAAGAAACTCCGATGAAGCCGCCAACTTCATCGGAGTTTCAGTTTTCATACATTCGGGATTGTCCCTTTGCCTGCAACCTCACCGTCCCTGCAATGCTCTATGATACCGGGTGAAAATCCCATGCTGCCGATTGCGATATGCCGGATATAGTCTGTATATTCCTGACCTTGAAAATTCCTGCCCGTAAGGTTCTTGAAAACCATCTTTATGCTTATGCCGTCGTTGCTGTACAAGATGGTTTTTCCGTTCTGTCTGATTGTTTCCATGATTAAAACTTGTTTTTGTGAATACTATCGTAGATTGGTACAAAGGTTTCTTTGCCTACTTTCTTATCCGCCATCATGCTCATGAAAGAAAGTAGGCGGCTTTTGCCGCCCACCCCTCAAAAGCGGGTGTAAAGTCCCGTTACCATCGTGAACATTTCCTCCAGCATATCGCAATATATCCCCTCGTGCGTTTCAATGTCCTTCGTCCTGCTCTCGAATGTCTTTTTGCTGAACGTCTTGCGGTAGAAACGCATATTGTATAGGTCTGCCCCTCCGTCATAGATGATGTCAAGGCGGTTGGCACTGGTCTTGTTCCTCGCAAGGCTCATGCGCAAGCCGTTGCCCATGTCTGTGAAGTCTTTGCTTCCCGTCATGGCGGCAAAGCGTCTGCCGCCAATCTGCTCTAAAATTGTCTTTGCTATCATATCCGTTGTCTTTTAGGTTTATGGTTCGGGCGGTGCGGACACCGCCCCAATGTTCAAAATTCTGTTTTCTCGGTTATGGGTGTGCATTTTTCCAGCCACTCTTTCAGACATTCCATGCTATACTCGCTCGTGATGACTGCCGTATGGCTGTCAATGGCAGTGAAACGGCTGCTTTCATAGCTGTCTATCCACCCCTTTAGGGTATCAACTCCCCACGCTTCGGCATCGTCAAAGATGCCGTCCAATGCCGTAATGGGTTCGCTGAATTTGACTATCAGCGTTTGGTAGCCTGCTTCGTTCATCGCTTCTCCTCCTTCCTTTCCTTTGCCGTTAGCCACTTGTCCCGTGCGGCTCGACATTCGTCTAATGTGGGTTTGACACAAGAGAAAAGTTCCCCGTCCGTGTGGCGGTAGTCGTATTGCACAAGGGTGCGTTTGCGTCTGTCGATACCCGTTTGGAATTTCTCGTAGTTCTCCGTTCCTGCCGATTGGCAGGTGCTTACTCCGTTAATTGTCATTTTGTTGCCATAGTCGTTGTTATTTAGATGATTAGAAATGTACAGACAGCACTCTGTGTTGCATCACCATTTCGGGGTCGCTCGTGTAGCGTTGGTGCAGGTAGAAATGATGAGAGCCGAAGCCGTAAAGGAAGAACTTGTCAAGTTCGTGTTTCTCGGCAAAGTCCTTGACGCTCGCCCTTAATTGCTCCTCACTCTGACAAAGAGTGAGGAGGTTCATAAATTCAAGGAACATCGTGGGGATTTTATCATCCCATAGGAAAACCATGCTTTCAAATCTTACTTCCATAATGTTAGTTGTTAGATGTCGATATTATGCCGCTTTCATCCGCTGGCGGATAAGGTTGGCGTTCTTGTTCACAAGGGCGATGATGCGGTCGTGGTATTCGGAGTTCTCGTTGCATACGCCACGACACTGCACCACCTCAAAAGTTTTTAGTGACACCTCTATCGTTTCAATTCGTTTTCCGTCAATGGTGGCGGATAGGATAAGGGAGTCTTTTCGTTTGTGGTAACCGCCCACACAATGGTGCATCGTCCTTCCTTCCTCTGCCATTTCTTCCACGCTCTCTATGACTTTGACGCAAATAAGGCTGTCGGTAAAGGCAAGTCCGAAGAATATGCCCTTAGCTTTCAGATATTGTTTCTCGTCCTCAATCGCTTTCCTGCGTTGCTGTTCAGTCCGCTCATGTTTCCTTTGCAGGTTGCGCTTTGCCACCAACTTGTCGTGTTCAACTTTGAGGTCGGCAGGGCAAACGTATTTCGGGCTGTTTGTGTCCTTGCCGAAATGACGCAGGAGGTCTATGGTGTCACGCCACATTGAGCCGTCCTCAATAGTATAGCCGTTGCGGATACATATCTTGATTGAAGCCCAATACTCTCCAATATTGAAAGAGTGGTACAGATAGTAGCGCAACATGGGATATTGCCCTGCCTTCAACAGCGTTTCCGCACGGCTGTCCGACAATAATGCCGGTATTAGTTTGGTGGGTACAATGTCGTGGAAATTGCCGTTAAAGCCGTTTCTGCGGAGCGTCGGCAACACCTTATATCTTGGATATATCGGGGAATATGAGATATGGCGGTACGCTTCATTGTCATTGCGGATAGCAAAAGGAGAAGCGAATGAGAACGTGTCGATGTAGCATCCCAATGTGCGTGGAATGGCAACAACAGCCTTACGCCCTTGTTCATTCCACCAATACTGCCCGATTTCAAGGGCATAGGACTTGGCATTAACCCCTTTCTCCATACCCACGACAAGCAAGAACATTCGTAGCACTTGGTATTCTCCGCTTGTGGTAAGGGTTGTGAAATACTGCTTTTGTCTTACCTTGCGCTGATAGGTGAGGCAGACTTTCAAACTTGCTCCACATTCGGGACACGTACAATGCTCGGTCTGCTCCGTCATTACCCAACTATGACCGCAATCCATACAAGTGGTACGACCTTTCGGCAAGCGGTGTGCATAATGCTCCACGCAATTACGGAATGCCCAATTTATCTGTATCGGGGTTATCGGGCGTAGTTTCTTGCTTTGGGCAAGAACTGCTTTTTCAAATTTGTTTCTCGGTTTCATAAGCCAAAATCAAATAATGAGGGTTGAACTTGGGTTTCTGTTTTCGCCTTTGTCGGCTTGGTGCGGTTCTGCAACTTGCGGAGTTCCTCGTCTTGGTATCTGCGGACTGCCTGCTGACGTGCTTCTGCTTTTTCCTCTGCCGTGAGTTCCACAATGTGGTTCACCGCCACTTGGCATTGGATAGGCTTGCCCACCTCAATCTCGTTCTCGTCATAGTAGTGTACTGCTTGTCCGTATATCTCTCCGTCCGTGAAGCCGTTACAACCGCTTTTCTGCACATAGTTCAGAATGTAGGTTACGCAATCGTCAATGTTCTTGGCTGGATTGCGGTAGTTCTTCGCAAAGAGCGTGTCTTCCTCCGCACGTTGTTCCAAATACATCTGTATCGTTCTCTTGAAATGGTCTGTTCCTTTCATATCGCTGTCGTTTTTATGAGTTGTCAAATAGTATGTTTCAAAATCTCCCTCCAATAAATCGGCTCAACCTCGCTCAATAGGAAGTCTATAAAGTCCTTCCGTGCGTCCTTGTTCAGTTCGTGGTAGAGTCCACGGAACACGGACATATTGCCGTTGAGGTATGTTTCCACCATGTACTCGAAGATGTTGCCCACCTCGTAGTATCTGCATTGTTGCTCCACTGTCTTGCTTCTTCTCTTTGCCATGTCGGTAGGGATTAAAGGGTGAATAACCAAAGAATGAAGCCGAAGAACAGGATAACGGAAAGAATAGCCACGATTACCCCTATTGCCACTCGGAACACTCCGTTTATTATCTCTCTGACGATGTACCAAAGGATGCCGGACACCCAAAAGGCGGTGCGCATGATTAGGGTGCATATCGCAAGCCCTATGTATTGCGCCATTTGTCTGAAATTTACCGTTGCTGTCATAGCCGTATCATTTGTTAAGTTCCACGATGCTGTCTATCCTGCCGTATAGGAAACTGCGGAGTGCGGTCTTGTCGGTAGCCTTGTATTCCGCCCAATGTCCATACTGCTTTACAATGTAGGTTCGGAGAATGTCGGAAAAGTCAAACATCCAACCTTGCAAGGGTACTGCGCTCTTGAAATAGGTGTTGCTGTTCACGTTGCGTGTAAGCCAATCCTTTTCCTCTCGGCTCAATTTCTCACCATTGTTCAGTTTGGTGCGAAGTCCGTACACCTTGCTGCCTTGCAGGTTCTCCAAACTTGGTACTTCCCATGCCACGAATTTTGTTGCTATTGCCGTTCTCATATCCGTTTTGTTTTTGATTTTTTGTTTTTTAATGCGGATTCAAGAGCTGAGGGAGTTGAGTTTCAAACTATCTTATCTGCTTCTCGTTTATCCGACATTTTTTTTAATGCGTCTTTCTGTCGCATCGGTCGTTTTCGTTTCGGGTGCTTAAAAAGGTAGGGATTAGGGAATGCAAGGTTTTTCGGAAAAATACTACCCGAAAGGCTGGAGATTTTTCCAGAAAACAGGAGGCTTGACCTTGCTTTCCCGTACAATCCCGGAGTTACCTTTGCACCCAGCACGAAAATGACTGCCTGATGCGGCTCACTGAAAGGCGCGAAAATGGAGGTAAACGGAAGTGGAGGCAGATTAGACAGGAAAACTTCAAAAGAGAAATCCGTGAAAAAGACATCCCCAACAGAAAAGAACATAGCCGGTAGCGTGAAACCGAGCAAACCATCGGCAAGGAAGTATGTTTTTATCTGTTTGGCCAAACGTGTTTGGTCGGATGGATAAAATCATTCTTCCCGGTTTGTCTGCCGTGAGTGACGGCTTGTTCCATTTATGGAATGTGCGGTCATACACGGCTTTCCGCTTCCGGCTCAAAAGGACAACGAAAAAAGAAAAATCGTCAAAACTCCGTAAAAGCACCTCTTTGGCATAAGCACAAAAGAAAGGGGCCTTGTCTCATCAGTCTAAACTATTGTTTAGGCGTGAGGCAAAGCCCTTTTCTCCGCTTATGCGGCAGTCGGCACACGTTCGTTCAAAATCTTTTTGGGCGATGGTGTGCTGACGGATAAAATCGCTTTTACGGAAAAACTTGTGTGAGAAGAAAAAATCAGGAGATTCATTTCTAAATCTCCCGTTTTATTGTTACTTTTGCATACGAAGAGTTCTTTGAAGGTTACGCAACGCACAGAAGAATAATGCAGTAGATAACTAACTAATTCGTAACCTATTACTATTATGAGCGATTACCCAATGCTCATTTCCAATAAATTACACTCTTTTCGTAACTTCAGGGTGCAAAGATACATAAATAGATGCTTTAAAACGTAAATAAGAGTGTTATAAAAACAAATTGACAGCTAATTATTTGGCATATAATGAAAGATTAAGTAATTTTGCACCGTAATATGCATCTTTATGGATGAATATCTACCCCAAAGAGACAAAAAGATGTCTCTTTTCTTTTTTATAGCCCAGAAGTAAAAGAGTTAATAATAATAATCAATAAAAAATCAATGAACGAAATTCCAAATTGCCCGAAATGCCAGGGAGAGAATACCTATTTTGATGGGTCGCTTTATGTTTGCCCCGACTGTGCACACGAGTTTAATGCTGATGCAGCTGCAGAAGAGGCAGTAGCTGATGATATTGCTCGCGATAGCAATGGTGCAGAACTTCAAGATGGTGATGCCGTAACTGTCATCAAGGACTTGAAAGTGAAAGGGTCATCAATGGTTATCAAAAGAGGTACTAAAGTGAAAAGCATCCGTCTGACTGAAAACCCTGAAGAGGTAGATTGCAAAATTGACGGTAGCAGTATTGTGCTTAAAACTTGTTTCTTGAAAAAATAATTAAATGGTGTTTAAACACCGTTTAAATGATGATTAATCATATCCTTAAAAGTCGCAGAGTGCTCTGTGACTTTTTTTGTGTTTTATACCCTGCTAGGCTGTAACTCAGTGGGGTGTTTGCTGCAGATATAGATGCACCGTGGTACAGATATAGACGCACTGTGGTGCATATATAGATGTACCGCAGTGCAAATAGATGTGCAGCAAATGGAGATGTATTGTAGATCAAAAAGAAACTTTATCTTTGTGGGCATGAGTAATATTCGAAAAGCAACACGAGATGACTTGAAAGAGCTGATGTCTATTTTTGAATCGGCACGAGGGTTTATGCAGCAAACGGGCAATCATAAACAATGGATTAATGGGTATCCGCAAGAGCAACTGATTGATAAAGAGATTGAGGCTAACCACTGCTATGTATACCAGTTGGAAGATGGTACATTGGCAGGAACGTTTTGCTTGATTCATGGCGAAGACCCTACCTATGCCGTGATTGAACAGGGCGAATGGCTCAACAACCGTCCTTATGCTACCATACACCGCTTGGCATCCAATGGCAAAGTGAAGGGAGTGGCCGATAAATGCATCGATTGGTGCTTAACGCAATGTGCCAACATCCGGATAGATACGCACGAAGATAACCTAGTGATGCAACACATTCTGCTTCGAAAAGGGTTTAGTCGCTGTGGCATTATCTATGTAAGCAATGGTACTCCGCGCATCGCTTTTCAAAAGTGCATCAACAGGGAGTAACGCTACATTTTTAGATAAAAGGCCCGGGTAAGCTCAATGTATTGAGGCGAATAAACGTGGCGACTCAGCTCTACAAGCAGGGTATCGGTGGTGCACGTTTGGGCACCAAATCGAAAGGCGATGAGGGTTCGTTTGGGCGAGGCACCGGGAGTGGTTATCACACTAAGCTCACTACATGGGGTGAGCTGATATTGGGCGGCTATTTGCTTTACAGCATCGCTACTATCAGTGGGTATGATTACCGTAAAGGTACCCTCGGGGGTAAGTAATTGAGAGACTCCGCAGAGTAAGTCGTGAAAGGTTAGTGTGCTGTTGTGACGGGCTTTTTCGCGGGTAGACTCGGGACATTTAAGAGAGTCGACAAAGTAAGGCGGATTGGACACGATAACATCATAACGAGTGGTGGTTTCGAAACGATTGAAATCGGCATGAGCGATTGTGATGCGGTGGGCCCAAGGTGATTTTTCTACATTTTCTACAGCTTGCAGGGCTGCCAACTCGTCAACTTCTATTCCTGTAATGAGGGCTTTGCTACGCTGCGCCAGCATCAACGACACCAATCCGGTTCCGGCACCTACATCGAGTATGTGTTGTGCATGATCTACTGCTGCCCATGCACCTAGTAATACCCCATCGGTTCCTACTTTCATAGCGCATTTGTCATGCCACACGGTGAACTGCTTGAATTTAAAAAAAGAATTGGCCATCTGTTGTTTCTGAATTAAAAAAGAGCGGCCAAAAATAGCAAGATATTTCGAGATTGACATAATGGCAGTTTGATATTTGGCATTGTTTTTGTTTTTATAGGAATATAAACTTTATTATTAAGGAAGAATCCATTAAATTTGCAGCCGATTTATGTCTTCATGTAAGGTGGAGATGTAAGGGCCTGTTTGAATTGCTGGGGTTTTACGAAACTCGGTTCAGACTATTTATGATGTTGTTTCGAGTTTTTAAGGTATCCTATGGTGGATGTTGAAACGAAACAAAACAAATAAGTTGACTGACAAAACAAATGGAATTCAACGATAGACTCTAAAAACAAATTACAATTAAATGATGAAAGAAAAATACTCATTACAAGAATCCAACGATACCTCATTCTCTCTGATTGCCGACTTTAAAGATGGAGATGAATCTATTTTAAATACTGAGCTTAACACCGAACAACCTTTACCCGTATTGCCTTTGCGCAATATGGTTTTGTTTCCCGGTGTGTTTATGCCGGTATCGGTAGGTCGTACCTCGTCGCTCAAACTGATAAGAGATGCGGTTAAAAAAGACTTGAATATTGCAGTGGTATGTCAGAAAGAGGCACATGTTGATGATCCTCAGTTTGAAGACCTACACACCATCGGTACAGTGGGACGTGTTGTGAAGGTGTTGGAGATGCCCGATCAAACAACAACGGTGGTATTGCAGGGTATCAAACGCTTCGACTTGAAAGGAGTGACTCAAGAGCGTCCTTACTTGAAGGGAATTGTTGAACTGAGAGAAGAAGAGGTGCCTGATAAAGAGGATAAAGAGTTTAATGCTTTGATTGATACTTGCAAGGATTATACCATCCGATATATCAAATCGTCTGACTCTTTGCATCAAGATACCATCTTTGCTATCCGCAACTTTGGTACAAATATTCTTTTAATCGACTTTATCTGTACCAATCTTCCGCTTAAAAAAGATGAGAAGATTGAGTTGCTTCAGCTAGACTCGGTTAGAGCGCGTGCTTATCGCTTGCTCGAGATTCTAAATAGAGAGGTGCAATTGGCGGAGATTAAGGCTTCGATTCAAATGCGTACGCGCGAGGATATCGATCAGCAACAAAGAGAGTACTTCTTGCAACAACAGATTAAAACAATACAAGACGAACTGGGTGGAAGTGGCCAGGAGCAAGAGATTGAGGAGATGCGTCAGAAGGGGCAAAACAAAAAGTGGAGTGCTGAAATTCTGGCTGTGTTCAATAAAGAACTGGCTAAGTTGGAGCGTACTCATACTCAGTCGCCCGACTATAATGTGCAGCTCAACTACCTGCAAACCATGTTAAACTTGCCTTGGGGTACTTATACTACAGACAATAATAACTTGAAAAATGCCGAAAAAACCCTCAATAAAGATCATTATGGTCTTGAAAAGGTTAAAGAGCGTATTTTAGAGCATTTGGCTGTGTTGCAGTTGAAGGGTGATATGAAGTCGCCAATCATCTGCCTTTATGGCCCTCCGGGGGTGGGTAAAACTTCGCTCGGTAAATCGATAGCTAGTTCGCTGAAAAGAAAATACATCCGCTTGTCGCTAGGAGGTGTGCACGATGAGGCTGAAATACGTGGTCATCGTAAGACGTACATTGGTGCAATGCCGGGACAAATCATCAAAAACTTGATTAAAGCAGGATCTTCAAATCCGGTTTTCATCTTGGATGAGATTGATAAGGTTTCTTCTGATCGTCAAGGCGATCCTTCATCGGCGCTATTGGAGGTGTTAGACCCTGAACAGAATACAACTTTCCGCGATAACTTCTTGGATGTTGATTATGACTTATCGAAAGTGATGTTTATTGCTACTGCCAATAACCTGAACACGATTCCGGCTCCACTACTCGACCGTATGGAGTTGATTGAGGTGACGGGCTATATCACAGAAGAGAAGATGGAGATTGCTCGCAAGCACCTTGTACCTAAGGCGCTAGAGGCGAACGGGTTCAAGAAGGACGATGTGAAGTTTGCTAAAAACACGCTGGAGGCAATCATCGAATCGTACACGCGCGAAAGTGGTGTGCGCGAACTCGAAAAGAAGATCAACAAGGTGCTTCGTCGCCTGGCCAAAGAGTATGCTACACAAGGGTACTTGTTGAAAAAAGACATTAAACCGACCGACCTACGCGAATACTTGGGAATGCCCGAATATACGCGCGATAAATATCAAGGCAATGATTATGCCGGCGTGGTAACCGGATTGGCTTGGACAGCTGTGGGAGGCGAAATTTTGTTTATTGAGACTAGCTTGAGCAAAGGAAAAGGGGGAAAACTGACCTTGACCGGTAACTTGGGGGATGTTATGAAGGAGTCGGCTATGTTGGCACTCGAATACATCAAGTCGCACGCTACCCTACTCAACTTGGATGAAGAGGTTTTTGACAACTGGAACATTCATGTGCACGTGCCTGAGGGTGCAATTCCTAAAGATGGACCATCGGCAGGTATTACTATGGCTACAGCACTGGCATCGGCTCTAACTCAACGCAAAGTAAAATCGAACTTGGCGATGACAGGCGAAATTACGCTTCGCGGCAAGGTGCTTCCTGTGGGCGGTATCAAAGAGAAGATATTGGCAGCCAAACGGGCTGGCATTAAAGAGATTATATTAAGTAGTGAAAATAAAAAGAACATTGATGAGATTCCGGACATGTACTTGTCGGGACTGGAGTTTCACTTTGTAAATGATGTAAAAGAGGTTTTTGCAATTGCTTTGACCAACGAGAAGGTGGCAGATGCAATTGATTTAACCGTTAAGAAAAGCAACTAATAATGACATTTGAATTACAACATACCGATAGCAAATCCAACGCAAGAGCCGGTCTGCTAACCACCGACCACGGCCAGATTCAAACTCCTATCTTTATGCCGGTGGGCACACTGGGTACAGTGAAAGGGGTGCATCAAACCGAATTGAAAGAGGATATCAAGGCTCAAATTATTCTGGGAAATACCTATCACCTCTACCTCAGACCGGGTTTGGAGGTGATTGAGAAAGCAGGAGGATTGCACAAGTTCAACGGCTTCGACAAACCTATGCTTACTGATAGCGGTGGGTTTCAGGTATTCTCACTATCGGGTATCCGTAAACTTCGCGAAGAGGGTGCTGAGTTTCGATCACACATTGACGGTAGCAAACATATCTTTACGCCTGAACGGGTGATGGATATTGAACGTACCATTGGGGCAGATATCATGATGGCTTTTGATGAGTGTCCTCCGGGAAACTCGGACTATGCGTATGCTAAAAAATCAATGGGACTGACACACCGCTGGTTGGATAGATGCATCACTCGATTCAACGAGACTGAACCGAAATATGGGTACAATCAATCGTTATTCCCAATTGTTCAAGGTTGTGTTTACCCCGACCTTCGCAAACAATCGGCTGAGTTTATTGCTTCTAAAAATGCCGATGGTAACGCTATTGGTGGTTTGGCAGTAGGCGAACCGGTAGAGAAAATGTATGAGATGATTGAGGTGGTGAATGAAATTCTTCCGAAAGATAAACCACGCTATCTAATGGGGGTAGGTACACCGGCAAATATCCTCGAGGGCATTGAACGCGGTGTGGATATGTTCGACTGTGTAATGCCAACACGCAACGGACGCAACGGGATGCTCTTTACCAAAGAGGGTATCATGAATATGAGAAACAAGAAGTGGGAAATGGACTTCTCTCCTATTGAGGCTGATGGTGCTTCGACGGTTGATACACTATACACAAAGGCTTATTTGCGACACTTGTTTCATGCACAAGAGCTTTTGGCTATGCAAATTGCATCAATACACAACTTAGCTTTCTACTTATGGCTGGTAGGCGAAGCTAGAAAACACATCATAGCAGGAGATTTTTCGTCATGGAAACAAATGATGATTAAAAAGGTAACAACACGATTATAGTGTAAATATGAAGGGCACACGATTGATAAAGAAACTTGATTGGTATATCATCAAGAAATTCTTGGGGACTTATGTTTTTGCTATCGGATTGATTATTTCGATTGCGGTAGTGTTTGACTTTAACGAGAAAATGGATAAGTTTATGGAGCATAATGCTCCATGGCAAGCCATCGTCTTTGATTATTATGTGAACTTTGTGCCCTATTTTGCTAATCTTTTTAGCCCGCTTTTTGTATTTATTGCTGTTATCTTCTTCACCTCGAAACTGGCCGAGAACTCCGAAATTATTGCGATGTTCTCGGGAGGTATGAGTTTTAAAAGAATGATGCGGCCTTATATGATATCGGCAGCCATTATTGCGGTTGCTACATTTGTATTGGGGTCGTATGTTATTCCACAAGGTAGTGTGACTCGCCTTAACTTTGAGGATAAGTATGTAAAGCCTAAGAAGAAAAGCTATGCCAGCAAAATTCAATTGGAGATTGAAAATGGGGTAATCGCCTACATCGACAATTATCAGGATTACAACAAAACAGGGCATCGCTTTTCGCTCGACCGGTTTGATGATAAGAAGCTTGTTTCGCACATGACGGCACGCCGAATTGTGTACGACACTACGACTACTTACAAATGGACCATATACGATTATATGATTCGCGAACTCGACGGTATGGAAGAACGTATCACCAAAGGCGACAAGATGGATTCTATCATCAAGATTGAACCGGCCGACTTCCTGGTGATGAAAAATCAGCAAGAGATGCTTACTAGCTCTGAACTGAGCGAATATATCGCCAAACAGCGGAAGCGTGGGGTGGCTAACTTGAAAGAGTTTGAGATTGAATATCACAAACGCATTGCTATCTGTTTCGCTTCGTTTATTCTAACCATCATCGGGGTATCGCTTTCGTCACGAAAAACCAAAGGTGGAATGGGTTTGCATCTGGGAATAGGTCTGGGATTGAGTTTCTCATATATTCTTTTTCAAACAGTAGCTTCTACATTTGCCATTAGTGGTAGTGTTTCGCCAATGATTGCCGTGTGGATTCCAAACTTTCTGTATGCATTCATAGCTCTCTATCTATATCAGAAAGCGCCGAAATAGATACTCTTTAAACAACGCGCTACATTCTTATATTTAGCTATATAATTACATTTTAAAATCTGTAAGTTTTTGTATGTTTAGATTCAAAAACTTACAGATTTCTTTTTTATGATAAAGAAAGCTTTGTTGGCAGAAAGTAAGAGGTAGACTTATTAATCTCCATACAATATTTGTTCAATAGAAACAATATAGAAGTAATATAACTGAAAAACAGCATTGTATTTGCAATAATCACAAATTATTGCTATATTGTATCGCAATCTAACTAGGGGCTTAATCTATTGACTTTTTATAACCCTTTTTCAGCTCACTACAAGTATATCAATAGATATTTGACTTCGCTATCAATTACTAGATAGTAGTTAACTCACGTATTAAGATAATAAATAGTATATCGTCTCTTACTTAATTAACCAACAAGTTATAATAACTTCATAGATTTGGCTTTTTTTGAGTTTAAAACAGCTTCGATATATAAAAGAACAATTAAATAATATTTATATTTTTTCTGTATGACAAATTTCAATTCGTATTCTCTTCATAATTACAAAACAATTCCTCAGATCTCTTTATTAACAGAAGAGCAAATTGAGGCTATTGATATAGTTGGACGTGTATTGCCATTTAAAGTAAATAACTATGTAATTGAAGAACTTATAGATTGGAATAATATACCGAATGATCCAATCTTTACCTTAACATTTCCACGAAAGGAAATGCTTTCTAAGTCTGCATATAATAAATTAAAAAAACTAATCAATGATGAAGCAGATAAAGATATCATAAAGCAAGAAATTACTAATATCAGGATGAAGTTAAATCCTAATCCGGCAGGTCAGGAGTTTAATGTCCCTGTTATGGGCGAAGTTAAACTTAAAGGAATTCAACATAA
>DLYT01000172.1:12326-22040 GCA_003447595.1 Porphyromonadaceae bacterium | reverse complement strand
CCCATCGCAAGGGCAAACTTGTCATGCGTTTTGTACCTTTTGTTTTCGTTGGCCACAGTTTTCAGGTATAAGTGAATTAAAGTTTCATATGAAAGATGCTGAACTATTATATAAATACCTTGACTCACATAAGCATGTAACAGATGTTTTATTTACAGGTGGAGACCCAATGACTATGAATGCTAACATATTAGCCTCATATATACGGCCTCTACTGACTGAAAGGTTTAAGCATATCAGAACCATACGTATAGGAACAAAGTCATTAGCATACTGGCCATATCGTTTTATTAATGATCCTGATTCTGACCAAATTTTAGAACTTTTTTCTGAAATAACCAATTCTGGACGTAATCTTGCCATACAAGCACATTTTAACCACTACAAGGAGCTTTCTACCGAAGCAGTAGTCTTGGCAGTTAAACGCATTCGTTCAACAGGAGCACAAATAAGAACACAATCGCCACTATTAAAGCATATCAACGACACCCCGGAAGTTTGGGTTAAAATGTGGCGTAAACAAGTGGATATGAATATGATTCCATATTATATGTTTGTGGCGAGAGACACGGGATCGAAAAGCTTTTTTGAATTGCCACTTGAAAGATGTTGGAAAATATATAGAGAAGCTTACAGCCATGTAAGTGGAGTTTGTAGAACTGTTCGAGGTCCAAGCATGAGTGCAGACTATGGAAAGGTCGAAGTGGTAGGAATAACTAAAGTATCCGGAGAAAAGGTTTTTGTCTTACGTTTTATTCAGAGTAAAAGCGTTGATTATGTTGACATTCCTTTTTTTGCAAAATACTCGCATAGTGCTACATGGTTTGATCAGCTGGAACCAGCGTTTAGCGATAAATTCTTCTTTGAAAAATAGACGGGTTTATCTTTTCGCAATAGAATAATCTTTTTGCTGCAATGGTAAGAGCAGTTGTGGTGATAAGACATTATATTTTAGAGTAACTTCAATATCTAATAAAAAATTATAGACCATATTCAAAACTATATTAACAACTAGCCTGATCAAGATTAATATCCTTTTTATTGCCATAACATTTGCCACTACTACAAATAGCTCTATTTTTGTAGTAACTAAAAAACTATGATCATGAAAAAGATACATATCGGGCTTTTGCCACGAATCATTATAGCAATCATTTTCGGCATTCTTTTAGGATATGTACTGCCCGAAGATATCATCAGAGTATTCACTACCTTCAATGGAGTATTTGGGGAGTTTCTAGGCTTTTGTATTCCGCTTATTATAGTTGGATTGGTTACCATTGCAATAGCTGATATTGGGAAGAATGCAGGCAAGCTACTTTTAATCACTGCGCTGATTGCTTATATGGCAACACTATTTTCTGGCTTCTTGGCTTACTTTGTAGGAGCTGAAACATTTCCGGCATTAATCAACCCCCAACATGCCGTGACCAATTTAGACAAGGTGACCAATGCGCTCCCCTTCTTTACAATTAGCATTCCACCGCTGATGAATGTGATGACTGCTTTGGTGTCGTCTTTCATTTTTGGTTTATGCATTGCTAAGCTTCACGCCAATACATTGAAGGAGGGATTTCGTGAGCTTCAACGAGTCATTATAATGATTATTAATAAGGTGATAATACCGTTGCTGCCTCTTTATATTTTTGGTATTTTCTTGAATATGACTTATTCGGGCGAAGTGTTCTCTATATTGAGCGTTTTTGCCAAAATTATTGGGGTTATATTTATTCTGCATCTATTCTTGCTTGTCTTTCAATATGCCATTGCAGCCTTGTTTGCACGCAAGAACCCGTTTAAATTGCTTTATAGAATGTTGCCGGCATATTTTACGGCACTAGGAACACAGTCGTCAGCAGCAACCATACCGGTCACTCTGGAGCAAACAGAGAAGAATGGAGTATCAAAAGATGTTGCCGGATTTGTAGTACCACTTTGTGCTACCATTCACCTATCGGGAAGCACCATGAAGATAGTATGTTGTGCCATTGCATTGATGATAATGCAAGGCATGAGTTTTGATTTTGCTACATTTGCAGGGTTTATTTTCATGCTGGGCATCACTATGATTGCTGCACCGGGAGTCCCGGGTGGTGCCATCATGGCCTCATTGGGGGTATTGCAGTCAATCTTAGGTTTTGACGAATCGGCACAAGCATTGATGATTGCTCTTTATATTGCCATGGATAGCTTTGGTACGGCTTGCAATGTAACCGGTGATGGTGCAATAGCAATTATTATCGACAAAATTGTATCGAGAAAAGGATCTAAAAGTCGATAAACACATACTTTAGATTATAATTTAAAAAGACTTAGTTTAGATATTTCAATGGTCAGAAATTAAATTAGAATGAATAATTCTATCCATTTTTTTATTATAATATATTTCATGTTTTAAATATATATGTATATATTTGCACAAAATAATAATAAATGTGCAAGAAGCAATGAGTCAAAGTTTTATCGCTTACATTGAGAATAGCATTATAAACAATTGGGATTTAGATGCCCTAACTGATTACAAAGGAGCAACACTACAATATAAAGATGTAGCTCGTAAGATCGAAAAACTACATATTATCTTTGAAGAAAGTGGTATACAAAAGGGTGATAAAATTGCAGTCTGCGGAAGAAACAGTTCGCACTGGGGAGTTACTTTTTTGGCTACTTTGACATACGGAGCAGTTATTGTTCCTATTCTTCACGAATTTAAAGCAGATAATGTTCATAATATAGTAAACCATTCCGAAGCAAAACTTTTGTTTGTGGGTGACATGGTGTGGGAAGAACTTAACGAAAGTGCAATGCCACTTTTGGAAGGTATCTTGCTGATGAATGATTTTTCGCTCTTGATATCACGTAGTGAGAAATTAACGCATACACGCGACCACTTAAATGAACTATTTGGCAAAAAATATCCAAAGAACTTCCGCAAAGAGCATATACAATATCATAAAGATGAGCCAGAGGAGCTTGCGGTGATTAACTATACTTCGGGAACTACCAGCTACTCAAAAGGAGTTATGCTACCCTATCGTAGTTTATGGTCGAATACTCGATTTGCCTTCGAGGTACTTAATTTGAAACCGGGAGATAAACTTGTTTCAATGTTACCAATGGCTCACATGTACGGATTGGCCTTTGAGTTTTTATACGAGTTTGCTGTAGGTTGTCAAATCTACTTCTTGACACGTATGCCAAGCCCAAAAATCATTTTCCAAGCTTTTTCTGAAGTTAAACCAAACCTAATTGTAGCTGTACCTTTGATTATTGAGAAAATCATCAAGAAAAGTGTCCTTCCTAAACTGGAAACTCCTAAGATGAAGCTTTTGATGAAGGTGCCTATCATCAATGATAAAATCAAAGCTGCTGTACGCGAACAAATGGTTCAGGCTTTTGGCGGAAACTTCTATGAGGTAATTGTGGGTGGTGCAGCTTTCAATCAAGAGATTGAACAATTCCTTAGAATGATTGACTTCCCTTATACCGTTGGATATGGTATGACAGAATGTGGACCAATCATCTGTTACGAAGATTGGCAACGTTTTGCACTAAGCTCATGTGGTAAGGCTGCTCCTCGCATGGAGGTGAAAGTATTGTCACCAGATCCTCAAAACATTCCGGGCGAAATCATTTGTAAGGGTCCAAACGTAATGTTGGGATACTACAAAAACGAAGAAGCTACTAGCCAGGTGCTAGACGAAGAAGGCTGGTTACACACCGGCGACTTAGGGTTGATTGATGCAGAGGGAAATGTATTTATCAAAGGTAGAAGTAAAAACATGCTGCTAGGACCAAGCGGACAAAATATCTATCCGGAAGAGATTGAAGATAAGTTGAATAACCTTCCTTACGTTTCTGAAAGTATTATTGTTCAGCAAAACAATAAGTTGGTTGGATTGGTATATCCTGACTTTGACGAACTGTTTGCACATGGCTTGAAAAATGAAGATATCGAAAGAATCATGGAAGATAATCGAACAGCGCTTAACGCAATGCTTCCGGGATATAGTCAAATTGCTAAAATGAAAATTTATCCTGAGGAGTTTGAAAAGACACCTAAAAAATCGATTAAACGATTCTTATATCAAGAAGCTAAAGGATAATGAGACTAAAATTATATCATAAATTGAACTTAACGGCAACTATTATTATGGTTGCCGTTAGTGCATTTGGGCAAGGTATTAATCTTTCTTTATGGAAAGGCATTAGCACTCAAACCAATGATAGCACAAAGAGTAGCTACTTTAATTTAGGGGTATACTCTAATTTTTATAAGTTGAATGGATTTGGTGCCAACATTCTGGCAAGCAATGTACGTAGTGATATAAATGGTATACAGATTTCAGGAATATCCAACATTGTAGAAGGTTCGATGCATGGTATTCAAGCTGCCGGCATATGCAATATAACAGGTAACAATGCTTCGGGAGCCATAGTGAGTGGATTAACAAATATCACGGGCAACAATACTTCGGGCTTTGTTTTTTCGGGATTAACCAACATCATAGGTAATAACTCAAGTTCGCTAACCATGGCGGGCATCATGAACATTGCAGGCGAAACGGCTAATGGAGTTCACATAGCCGGAGTGGCTAACATTGCAGGTACCACATTCAATGGCGCTATGGTAGGCGGATTGCTCAACATTGCTGCCAAAGATCTTAATGGTATACAACTTTCTGCTTTTGCCAACATTGCAGGCGAACAAATGAACGGACTGCAAATGGGACTGGCAAATTATAGCACTAATGGCCGTGGACTACAGATAGGGTTAGTCAACTATTATCGTGAGCAGTTTGATGGTTTTCAATTGGGACTAGTCAATGCCAACCCTAATACGAAGGTGCAGTTAATGATGTTTGGCGGTAACAATGCAAAGGTTAATCTTGCTGTACGATTCAAAAACGAATTATTCTATACGCTACTGGGAACAGGGATGTATTATTTCGACTTTAAAGATAAGTTTTCCGAGTCATTCTTTTATCGGGCAGGAATGTGGCATACTATTTACAAAAATCTCTCTATTAGCGGCGATTTAGGTTATCAACATATCGAAGGGTTTAAAAGCACAGATAAGAGAAGACCTAAAAGACTTTATGCACTACAGGCACGCATAAACCTTGAATATCAAATCACTGATAAAATTGGAGTATTTGGTACGGGAGGATATGGAATAGATAGATTTTACTCTCACAATGCAACCTATCGCAAAAGACCAATTGTTGAAGCAGGAATCATTTTATTTTAGTAAATCAAAGCATGGATAATATTATATCGGAAATCAATATAGATGGATCGCATAAGCTAAAAGAGGTTGACTATATAGATAATGACTTTGTGATATTTGATGATTTATCACAAATAACATTAGCCAATTGTCCGCGTCGAGTCAATGCTATGACATTTCTTGTATGCCTAAAGGGAAGCTTAAAAGTGGGTATTAACCTACAAGAGTATACTATTACAGAAAATACATTATTACTAACGTTTCCTGATCAAATTATTCAGAATTTGGGCCATGATGAAGATTTCTCTGGATTGTTCATAGCAATTTCTCCTCTCTTTATTGATCGCACTTTTAAGTCGCTCAAAGAGCTGATACCATTCATGCTACACGCCAAAGATAGTCCGGCACTCAAACTCAATGATAAAGAGATTGATGCCATCAAAGAGTATCACTCTTTTTTATGGCGGAAGGTGAAGATGATCAATAATATCTATAGAAAAGAGGTCACCCGTGGCATTCTATTTGCCTTATTTTATGATATGTATAACATTATCGGACAGCGTATCCCCATTGAAAAGGTGAAGCCAAGCTCACGTAAAGAAGAACTATTCAAGAAGTTTATAAAGACGGTAAGCGAACACTATAAAGAGGAACGCTCGGTATCGTTCTACTCGGATAAACTTTGTCTGACTTCAAAACATTTGTCGGGGGTAGTAAAGGAGGTGAGCGGAAAAACTGCTGGAGAATGGATTGATAGTTTGGTGATACTAGAGGCTCGAACATTATTGAAAACTACAGATATGAGTATTCAAGAAATTGCTGAATATCTCCATTTTGCCAACCAGTCATTTTTTGGAAAGTATTTTAAACACTACGTTGGAGTGTCTCCTAGAGAATATAGAAGATTATAATAAATTTGCCCGTACCCTACTCAACGTTTCTGGAGTCATC
Source organism: Porphyromonadaceae bacterium (assembly GCA_003447595.1). GTDB lineage: Bacteria > Bacteroidota > Bacteroidia > Bacteroidales > CAMTPD01 > UBA12018. The sequence goes on along the minus strand of DLYT01000172.1, from coordinate 15,859 downwards.
AACAAATAAGAGGCAATATATGACAAGGGAGCTCTTTTTATAATTTCAGGATGTTGCTCGAGAAGTAGATTATACCGATCACGTGCAGTCTCAAAACGCCAAGAATCAGCCTTTCGTTGAGAAACAATCAATGAATACTCAAGCACTTTGCGATAAAATTGATTGATTTCAGCTACACTGTTTATCAATGTTTGAAGTGATTCATAGGGCAACTCATAAACTACAGATGCCTCAAGAGCTTCTACCATCAAACGAGTAGGTTCTTGCTTCATAAAGCTCTCAATACACATCAATATGCATCCTTCGTACGAAAAGTGTTCAGTGACATCTTTATTATTTTTATAATAGTACTGACGCAACATTCCTCTTCCAACAAAAAGAATTCCGTTAGCAATATCTCCTTCTCGCAAGAAGAGTTCACCCTTTGGTATTTCACGACGGATAAGGGCATTTTCGATAACAGCTCTTCCCTCTTTACTCATCGAAGGGAACCTCGAATTTACCACAGCATCAACTGTTATTTGTCGCAGATTGTCTGTTCTCATATGATAAAATAGATAATTGATGTTTATTTAACTACAAATGTAACATTTTTCTTTCGGGAGAGAAAAACCACATTCGTATTTTAATATTTCAAAAACAAATGCTATTTCTTTATACAAAATACAAATTGTATTGAGATAAATTTAAGAAAAGATTGCAAAAGTTAATTCTTAAGTATTTAACTTTTCTCACTATCCTCTTCGGGGAAATCATCTTCTCCTCTAAGTTTAGGAAGGCAAATATGATATTTTACGGCAAGAATACGAACAAGAAAAACACTAGCACCACTGATTAACTGTATCAATACAATATCCATGCCCATCAGGTAAGTTATCCAATAAAAAATGCCGCCAATAACGCATGCCATGGCATAAATCTCTTTTCTAAAAATCAATGGTATTTCATTAATCAACACATCACGAATAATACCTCCGGCAGCACCGGTTAGTGTTCCCATGATGATGGCAACCCAAAACGGATATCCCAAAGAGAGACTTTTACCTACACCAACTACGGTAAAAAGGGCCAAACCAATGCTATCGAACACAAAGAATGTATTATGCAAATGAATCAGGTGTTTACCAAAAAAAATAACCCAAAGCAATGCCAATCCGGTACATATAAGATAAATAGGGTCTGTCATCCAGCCCGGAGTGACACCTAATAAAATATCACGAATAGTTCCACCACCAATAGCGGTAACAAGTCCCACCACATAAGCACCAAACCAGTCAAAACGCTTGGCTGAAGCTAAACGAATACCACTGATGGCAAATGCGAAAGTTCCTATAAAATCGAGTATTTGAACAAATGTAGGCATATTATATTTTTTTGTTTGCAAAGGAACAAATTATTCCGTTAGAAACTGTAATTTTGTTTCTTGAAAATAGATAGAACCTGATATGAAGATTACAATTGTTGCGGGAGCACGCCCTAATTTTATGAAAATAGCACCGATTGTTCGTGCTATTGACGCTGCTATGGCGCAAGGAAAAAACATTTCGTACCGCTTGGTTTATACAGGCAAAAGTACAGACACGAGTTTAGATGCATCTTTATTCTCGGACTTACACATGAAGGAGCCACATGTGTATTTGGGTGTAGAGGGTTATAATCCTACTCAAATAGCATCGGGCATTATGATCGCTTTTGATAAAGAGCTTACCGACAATCCTGCACATTTAGTATTGGTGGTAGATGATCTTACAGCTACTATGAGTTGTGCTATTGTAGCTAAAAAACAAGGTGTAAAGGTAGCTCACCTGGTAGCAGGTACCCGTTCGTTCAATTTGGATATGCCGAAGGAGGTGAATAGAATGATTAGCGACGGACTATCCGATTACCTATTTACAGCTAGTATGAGTGCTAACCGTAACTTAACACATACAGGTGCTCAGGATAGCAATGTATATTATGTTGGAAATATTTTAATTGACAATATTCGCTTCAACCGAAACCGTTTTATCAAACCCATTTGGTTTGACACTTTGGGGTTAAAAGAGAGAAGCTATCTACTATTGACGCTCAATCGTCGTGTAGTACTCAATAATAAAGAGCTGCTAAAATCATTGATTGAAGCAATTATCGAGAAAGCGAATGGTATGCCAATAATAGCTCCAGTGCATAATTATGTACGCAATGCTATTGTAGAAACTGGAGTTTCAGCACCCAACTTGCACCTATTGCCTACACAAGGATATCTTTCATTCGGTTTCTTAATGAATCATGCCTATGGGGTAATTACCGACTCGGGCAATGTAGCTGAAGAAACAACATTCTTAGGTATACCCTGCATAACAGTAAGTGATTATGCCGAACATCCCGAAACACACAAGATGGGAACCAATGAAATGGTAGGCGAAAATCCTGAAGCTCTTGCTGCGGCAATGGATAAGTTAATGAATAATGAATGGAAACAAGGTGAACTTCCTGAACGTTGGGACGGAAGAACGGCTGAAAGAATTATTCAAATATTGCTGTAATATAGAAAACTAATCATTTTAAAAGCTCTTGTTTAATCAACAAGGGCTTTTTTATTTTACTATACTCCAAACCATGACTGGTTCTATTTTGTATATAATGTACATAGGTATCCTAACTTATAAAAGGCAAATAGCTTTAATGAAGGAGAAGGACTTGTTAAATTGGCAATGATCTTTAGTTCTGATTTACGAAAGAAATATGCGAAAACTGGTTGCATTCCTAACTTTTTTACAAAGCGATGCCATTTTAGTAATTTCACATAATTATGCATCTTTTGTTCGTGCCCAATAAGGTTGCGCACTGCACGTTTTATTTTTATCAGAAACTGTTCGGTACTCTCTTCTACACAATGATATACAGGATTATCGATATGAGCAACAGGCACCCCTGCCTCCTCGAGTTGAATTCCAAAAAGTGTATCCTCATAACCTAAATGAAACGATTCGTCGAAACGAACACGCAAAAAAGCAGTTCTGCAAATAAGAAAATTCATGCTTATAAAGCTATGATAAGGATGCTCAGAACGAACCAAAGCTGATTTTTCTTCTACCTCTATGCCATATTTAAAACGCAATATTGCATTGGTCGGAATGGATTCTCGTTGATATACAAAACCACCACAAACGGCTTTATTGCAGCCTAAAGCAGCAATATAATCAGCAATAAACCAATTCGTAACAGGCATCACATCTGAGTCGAGAAATAGTAAATAGGGGAATTGTGCTTGATCTGCTAGAAAGTTTCGAATGCGAGCAGGCCCCATATTATTGTCTATTTGAAGATAGCGACAGCCCTCCCACTGCTCAATGCTCCGATTTAATAGACGAAAAGATTCATCGGAGGCATCATCAGCAAGCAATATTTCGAATGGAATTTGCAGTTCAACTACTTGACTGTATATATTTTCAACCAAGGGCAAGCAGTTGGCATTGTAGGTAGGAATCAGTATGGATAACATAAAAAATTAACGTTGGTAATGACAAATGTAATACAAAAAAAGTTATAAT
>DLYT01000172.1:11695-12144 GCA_003447595.1 Porphyromonadaceae bacterium | reverse complement strand
TGTAATACAAAAAAAGTTATAATGAATAACTATTTAAGAGTAATTGTTAACTTTGCGACACATCTACCGAATAGTATATGAAACAACTATATATAAAACTTACCTTAATATCATTATTCCTTTTTTCAGGATTTACGCTTTCAGCACAATTGAAGGGTGTTATCACCGACTCGTTAACAAATGAGCCCTTGATGTATATCTCTGTGTTTTATGAAGGCAAAGGCGTAGGTGGAGTATCTAATATAGATGGAGAGTATCGCATAGAGACACGTGCTGGTTGGAATGAGGTTACTTTTTCGGCTATTGGGTATAAAACAAAGGTGGTAAAATTAGCTCCGGGGCAAAAGATACTGAATGTTCGTTTGGCTTCGGATGATGTACAGTTGGCAGAGGTAGTGGTAAAGCCACAAAAGGAGCGTTATTCTCGGAAAAACAATCCTGCGGTAGAA
>DLYT01000172.1:11203-11518 GCA_003447595.1 Porphyromonadaceae bacterium | reverse complement strand
GGAAAAACAATCCTGCGGTAGAATTAATGAAAAAAGTAATTGAAAGCAAAAAGGCTCAAGTACTTGAAGTAAACGATTTCTATCAATACGATAAATATGAGAAAATGAAAATGTCGATTAATGACATTACACCGGAAAAACTAGAGAAGGGTATTTATAAAAAGTACTCTTTTCTGAAAGACCAAATTGAGGTTTCCGAAACTAGCAACACATTAATTCTTCCGGTTTCGATACAAGAAACGGCTTCACAAACCATCTTTAGAAAAGATCCAGAGAATCTTAAGACCATCATTAAAGCAATGAATTCAAATGGTA
>DLYT01000172.1:0-10958 GCA_003447595.1 Porphyromonadaceae bacterium | reverse complement strand
ATATTTTTAGAAATATCAATATCTATGACGATGAAATAAATCTGCTTCAACGCCGTTTTACCAGTCCGATATCGAAAGAGGGTATTTCGTTTTATAAGTACTATATAATGGATACTATTCGGGTAGAAAAAGATAGCTGTATTCACCTTACTTTTGTTCCTCAAAACTCACAAGATTTTGGTTTCACCGGTCATCTTTATGTACTCAAAGATTCGACTTATGCCGTGAAACGATGTACCATGAATTTGCCTAAAAACACCGGAGTAAATTTTGTGAATCGAATGGATATTGTGCAAAATTATGAACAACTCGCCAATGGCAACTGGGTGTTGAAAGACGATGACATGACTGTGGATTTGTCACTACTGAAAACAATTGGGAGTATGCAGGTGCAGCGAATTGTGAAATATAGCAATTATAAGTTCGACCCCATTGAACCGCGTCTTTTTCGATTTAAGGGTTCGGTTATTAAAGAATCGGATATGCTCAATAAAAGCGATGAGTATTGGGCGGAAGTTCGTCAAGTGCCACTCACCAAGACTGAAAGTTCTATGGATCTATTTATGAATAGAATAGAGCAAGTTCCGGGTTTTAAATACATCATATTTGGAGCGAAAGCACTGATTGAGAACTTTGTTGAAACAGCAGGTCCTAAGAAAAAAAGTAAATTTGATTTTGGTCCGATCAATACAGTTATCAGCAATAATTATGTCGATGGATGGAGAATTCGTGTGAGCGGTTTGACTACAGCCAATCTTAACCCGCACTGGTTTGTCAGTGGCTATGGAGCATATGGTTTCAAAGATCATCGATGGAAATATAACGGTACACTCACCTACTCGTTCAACAAGCGCGATTATGTGATTTGGGAGTTCCCGAAACATTACATTTCGGCAACCTATAGTTTCGATGTTATGTCTCCCATGGATAAGTTTCTTTATACCGATAAGGACAACATCTTCTTGGCACTGAAAACAACTACTGTTGACCAAATGTCATATATGCGCGATATTATGTTGAACTATGAGCTAGAGACCCATTCGGGTTTTAGTATGAAAGCCATGCTTCGACATCGCGAAGACGAGCCAACCGGTGCTTTAAAATATTGGCGAAATAACAATTCGCTTGATAAAATGCCATTGCCCAATCAAAATCCAATCAAGGATATCACTACTGCCGAAGCAAGTGTTACGCTACGCTATGCACCGGGAGAATCGTTTGTAAACTCAAAACAACGCAGGGTTCCAGTCACACTTGATGCACCCATATTTACTTTAAATCACACGATTGGTGTGAAAGGGGTACTTGGCGGGGACTATAATTTCAATCGCACCGAAGCTAGTTTCTGGAAGCGTTTGTGGCTACCTTCATCGTGGGGAAAAGTAGATTTTAGTGTTAAAGGTGGGATAGAATGGAATACAGTTCCATTTCCTTTATTACTTTTGCCAGAAGCCAACTTAAGCTATATTACACAGCGCGAAACGTTTTGCTTGATTAATAATATGGAATTCTTAAATGACCGCTTTGCTTCATTATCTATTTCGTATGATATGAATGGCAAGTTGTTTAACCGTATTCCTTTATTGAAGAAGCTAAAATGGAGAGAGATGTTCCGCTTTAGAGCATTATGGGGAACTCTTACTGATAAGAATAATCCGTTTATAAGTGATAATCCCGATTTATTCTTATTCCCAATGCGCGATGGTAAATACACTAGTTTTGTAATGGATCCTTCGATACCATATATGGAGGCTAGTGTGGGGATATACAATATATTTAAGTTGCTTCATATTGAATATGTACACCGACTGACCTATCGTAACAACCCTGATATCAACAAATGGGGAATTCGATTTATGGTACTGATGGTTTTTTAAATTAAATATTATGCAACCTTTAGCAGAACGACTCAGACCCAAGACTTTGGACGATTATATCGGACAAAAACATTTAGTGGGACCGAACGCCATACTTCGCAAAATGATTGATGGGGGAAGAATTTCATCATTCATTTTATGGGGACCTCCGGGAGTAGGTAAAACTACTCTTGCTCAAATTATCGCTAATAAACTCGAAACACCATTTTATACCCTTAGTGCAGTGACCTCGGGCGTGAAAGATGTGAGAGATGTTATAGAACGTGCCAAAAGCAATCGTTTTTTCTCACAAGCAAGCCCTATACTTTTCATCGACGAGATTCATCGTTTTAGTAAATCGCAACAAGACTCTCTCTTGGGTGCAGTAGAAAATGGAACAGTAACATTGATAGGTGCTACTACTGAAAACCCGTCATTTGAAGTGATCCGCCCGCTATTGTCACGTTGCCAACTGTATGTACTTAAATCTTTAGAGCAAGAAGATTTATTAGAACTATTGCAGCGTGCCATCAGAACAGACGCTATATTAAAAGAGCGAACCATACAACTTGATGAAACAAATGCCATGCTTCGCTACTCGGGTGGCGATGCTCGAAAATTGCTAAATATTTTAGATTTAGTGGTTTCATCCGAGAGCAAAGACCCCATTATTATCACCGATGAAATGGTAACCGATAGGTTGCAGCAAAATCCATTGGCTTATGATAAAGATGGAGAAATGCACTACGATATAATCTCTGCCTTTATTAAGTCTATTCGTGGTAGCGACCCGGATGGGGCAATCTACTGGTTAGCTCGCATGGTCGAAGGCGGCGAAGATCCCGCATTTATCGCCCGTCGATTGGTTATCTCGGCTGCCGAAGATATTGGTTTGGCCAATCCCAATGCCATGTTAATAGCCAATGCTTGTTTCGATACACTCATGAAAATTGGATGGCCGGAAGGTAGAATACCCCTAGCCGAAGCAACAATCTACTTGGCTACAAGTCCTAAAAGCAACTCGGCTTATATGGCAATCAATGAAGCCATGGAGTTGGTCAGAGCAACTGGCAACCTACCTGTGCCGCTTCACCTGCGAAATGCTCCAACTAAGCTGATGAAACAGTTAGGCTATGGGCAAGACTATAAATATGCGCATAGCTATGAAGGCAACTTTGTGAAACAGCAATTCTTGCCCGATGGAGTTAAAGATAAACGAATATGGAAACCTCAACAGAATGCAGCCGAACAAACGCATTTGCAACGTCTGCAACAACTGTGGGGGAATAGATATAATAATGATTAGGAAATTGAATACAAACCATTAAAACCTAATGAGTATGAAAATTGTAGTATTAGATGGTTATACCGTCAATCCGGGTGATTTATCTTGGGAGCCTTTAAAAGCTCTAGGAGACTGTGTGATATACGACCGTACTTCACCCGAAAATGTAATTGAGAAAGCTTCTGGTGCAGAAATCATTTTGACAAACAAGGTGGTGATTACTGCTGATCATATATCGGCTCTACCCGACTTAAAATACATTGGTGTTATGGCTACAGGGTATAATATTATCGACCTGATTGCAGCCAAAGAACGTGGCATCGTTGTTACAAACATTCCGGCTTACAGCACACCATCGGTTGGGCAAATGGTATTTGCTCATATTCTTAATATCACCCAACGAGTAGGTCACTATTCTGAAGAGGTGCGCAAGGGTCGATGGACCAATAGTGAAGATTTCTGTTTTTGGGACACTCCATTGATTGAACTTTTAGGCAAAAAAATCGGTCTAATTAGTTTAGGACAAACCGGATACAATACAGCTCGAATTGCTTTAGGCTTTGGGATGAAGGTTTGGGCATACAGTTCAAAATCGCGTTTGCAACTTCCTCCAGAAATTAAGAAGATGGAACTTGACCAAATCTTTAAAGAGTGTGATATTGTTAGTCTTCATTGTCCACTTACTGAGGATACAAAAGAGTTGGTCAATGCAAGACGTTTGGCTATGATGAAGCCCAACGCCATATTAATCAACACAGGACGTGGAGGATTAATAAACGAACAAGATTTGGCAGATGCGTTGAATAATAAGAGAATCTTTGCTGCGGGTGTTGATGTATTGTCTACAGAGCCTCCCAAAGCAGACAATCCCCTATTGACTGCCCGCAACTGTTTCATTACTCCACATATCGCTTGGGCTACTTCGGCTGCTCGCGAACGATTGATGGCAATTATGATTGCAAACATTAAAGCTTACCAAACAGGGAAACCGGAAAACAATGTGGTAAAATAGGAGTTATAAGTATATAAAAAAGACGGCTTCATAATGATATAGAAATTATGAAGCCGTCTTTTTTATGTACTCAACTTAATATGCTGCGTTATCATCCAATTCTTTGGGAGTAATTTTATGCGAGTCAATCTTACGCCAAGTATAAAATATATAAACCAGAACAACAGGTACCCAAACTGTTACCCATGCCATGACCTTTAGAGTAAATAAACTCGAAGAGCTATTTTCTATCGTCAAAGAGCTTTGCAAATCGGCATACGAAGGATAAATAGCAGTGTTGTTATAACCTACAATCAATAGTAGAGCAAAAACTGTAAATACAGTACCTATACCGGCAAACCAAATTCCTTTATCAAAGTTAGCCTTAAAGATAGAACGGCCTATTCCGAATAATACAAGAAGCACACCAAACAAGAATATAATAAGTACAATAGGCATTTCAATTAAGTTTAAACCATACTTAAATGGTTGGAGAAAGACTTCACCTGTTTCCGGATTTACGGCATAACCATCAGCTATCACTGTGCGTATCACAAATGTCAAAAAGAATACTAGGAACAAAATTGCATTTCGAGGCAAAGCACGTTTGCAGTTTGCAATCAAATCTTTATCATCGATATTATTCATATAATATAGAATGCCCAATACACGCGACAGAAAGAAAACAGCTAAGCCCAAAGCAATATTCCAAAAGTTAGCTAACAAATCTAAGCCATGCCAATTGTTTCCCCATTGACTGATTACGGGCATAGCCAAATCGCCAATGTTCGACTTATTAACATAAAAGTCTGATCCCGTAAAGAAAGAGGCCACAGCAACTCCGAGAAGGAATGGTCCGATAATACCATTTATGACCAAAAAGGTTTGATACGTTTTCTTTCCTAACAGGTTGCCTATTTTACCTTGAAACTCATAGCTTACAGCCTGTAAGACAAAACTAAACAAGATAATCATCCATGCCCAATAGGCACCACCGAAACTAGTACTGTATAGCAAAGGAAACGATGCAAAAACAGCACCACCAAAAGTCACCAATGTGGTAAAAGTAAATTCCCATTTTCGACCGGTTGAATTGACCATCATTTTACGTTGTTCATCTGTTTTTCCTAAACAAAACAGCATAGAGTTACCACCCTGCACAAACAATAGAAAGACTAAAAGTGAACCTAATAGTGAGATAACTAACCACCAATAGTGTTGTAAAAATGAATATGTATCCATAAAAATGTAGTTTAGATGTTAATAATCCCCGTTACTATCAGTAGCTTCAGGACCTTTCTTTATTGCATTTAGCATAATACGTACTCCGGCTATTAACATCACTGTAAATAGTACCAAGAAAATAAAGAAAGTAATCTGTACCGAAGAGGTACTCAGTTTTGAGATAGCAGCTGTTGTAGGAAGCAAATCGTAAATTGCCCAAGGTTGTCTACCACATTCAGCAACTACCCAACCTGCCATACCGGCAATATATGCAAAGGGAACAGTAAAAAGTGCCACATATTGAACCCAACGAATTTTTGCCAAATCTTTTTTAAAGACTAAAATAATGACAACAACAAAGAGTAGAATAAAGTAAAGTCCTAAATATACCATAACTCGAAACATATAAAATACCAATGGAACATTTGGGACCAGTTCTCCTGGATTTTCGATATAACCATATCCAAAATAATCGATATTGCTATTTAACACATTTAAGGCAGAGTCCATCGCCTGAGTGTTTTTAGATGCCATCCCTTTACGATAAGCATCAAATGCTGATATAGCAGTTTGACCTTTATCCATTTTATCAGCAGCCGAAAGTGCTATTTTTCCATTAGGTTGCTCATAGCCTCCGTCGATGATATTGTTAATCCCCGGCACGTAAGCATTCAAACGACGTTCGGCAAGAAGTGATAAAAGTTGAGGAATTTCTATTTTAAATAAAAACGGATCAACATTATCATCGTAACTTTTCTTTTCGGGGTTCATAATACCAAATGCCACCAATCCGGGTCCTGTTTTGCCTTCATAATACCCCTCCATAGCAGCCAACTTCATAGGTTGAGTTCTTCCTGTTATTACACCTGCATGGTCACCTGTAAGGGCAATCGATATAGTTGCGAATAAGCCAAAGATAGCAGCTATTTTTATACTCGAAATTGCAAATTGCTGATTGCGTTTTTTAATTAAAAACCAACAGCTAACTCCTACAACGAAAACAGCCCCTACTACCCAGCCATTAAGCACGGTATGAAAAAACTTTACCACAGCAACCGGCGAAAAAGCTACTTCAAAAAAGTCAACCATTTCATTTCTAGATGTTGCCGGGTTAAACTCCATGCCTACAGGATGTTGCATCCAAGCATTAGCAACCAATATCCACCAAGCAGAAATAGTAGCGCCCAAACCGGTAAGCCAAGTTGATGCAAGGTGAAAACCTTTGCTTACTTTATTCCAGCCAAAAAACATAACTGCAATAAATGTAGCTTCCATAAAGAAAGCCAAAATTGCCTCAATGGCTAGTGGAGCACCAAATATATCGCCCACAAACCAAGAATAGTTACTCCAGTTTGTTCCAAACTGAAACTCGAGAATGATACCGGTAGCTACTCCAATGGCAAAGTTTATTCCAAACAATTTCATCCAGAACTTTGCTGTTTGCTTCCAGAATTCATTCCCCGTTTTGTAATAAAAGGTTTCCATTATTCCCATAATGACAGCCAACCCTAGTGTTAAGGGTACAAATATCCAATGATACAAGGCTGTTAAAGCAAATTGCGCCCGCGACCAATCAACAAGCGATGCATTAATAGTTTCATTCATATGTTCAAGCTTTAATAGTTTAAGATTATATTCTTATTTTATCATTATTCGGAAGTACAGTAGTGGCTGCCCTATTGATAAGTTCGCTACTTACAAACGAGCCTTTGTCACTATTATTAGAAATATTATTTAGGTAATTGGGGAAAAAGAAAATACGCAGAATAAAAAACATAATCGACAATTTTAGAAGAATAATTAACCATAAGGTTTTGCCAAGCGTCATGTTTCTAAATCCATCATAATACAAATACCATATACTCAATAACGTATTTTTCATATTATCAACTATTTAAATGTATTTTTTTATAAAAATAGAGTTATTATTTAAAAAAACAAATTATTAATCGAAATGTTTTTCACCTCTCTATGTTCGTTATAAGGAAATTAGCTTACCACAGTAAGATGCTCTATTTACCATTTTAAACATTACCCAATAAAGCATTTTGGATAATAATTCTTTCTTATTGTTCTATAACACGGTAAATCAGCAACGAATATCGCATTCAAAAACAAAAAGTGATACATTCGTTGCTTAAAATATAAAACGACTCATCTTATGAACATAAAAGTAAACACATTTTGTATGCTGATTATCAACATACTACTATTAGGAGGTTGTGATTTAATAGAGTATCACCCGTATGATGTTAGGGTAAAAGGCGAAACCAATGTAAATGCCAATAACATTGCTCAAATTGAAGCGAATTGCAAAGACAAATCGTCCATAAGGTTTGCAGTTATGGGCGATTCACAACGCTGGTATGACGAAACAGAAGTTTTTGTAAAAGCAATCAACTTTAGAGACGATATTGACTTTGTGATACACGGAGGCGATATTAGCGATTTTGGATTGACCAAAGAGTTTATGTGGCAAAGAGATATTATGAATAATCTCAATGTGCCTTATGTAGTCATCATAGGCAATCATGACTGTTTAGGAACTGGCGAAGAGGCATATAAAACAATCTTTGGTGATACGAACTTTTCTTTCATAGCAGGTAGAGTTAAATTTGTTTGTTTAAATACCAATGCGTTAGAGTATGATTACTCATCCCCTATTCCCGATTTTGATTTTATAGAATCCGAGATGTCCAATCGAAAAGAAGATTTTGATAAAACGATATTCAGTATGCATGGAGCTCCACTCTGTGATGTTTTCAATAATAACGTAGCCAAAGTTTTTCAAAGATACATCACCGAGTATCCCAAACTACAATTTTGTACCATCGCACACAATCATTACATATCGGTGACTGATATATTTGATGATGGGGTTTTATATTATGGAAGTACTTGCATGAAAGACCGTTCTTTTCTTTTATTCACTATAACTCCGGAGGGGTATGAATATGAAGCGGTATATTATTAATTTCTTGCTGGTAGTCGTCTTGCTAAGCTCATCGTCTTCATTGTACAGTCAAGTTCAAAAAGATAGTATAAAAACGAAATACGACAAACGCATCCATAACTATAAAGTCGGATGGAATAAACTGATACCTACTCATTTTAAAGTTCAATATGCGGGCAACATGGGGTTTCTTTCATTTGGTACGGGATGGGATTATGGAAAACAAAATCAATGGGAAACTGATTTATTCTTTGGGGTTATTCCCAAGTACAACTCTAAAGAGGCTAAAGCTACAATGACATTGAAACAGAATTATATGCCTTGGAGCTTCGAGTTAAACCAAACAATAGTCATAGAGCCACTGTCGTGTGGCATCTATTTTAACACCGTATTTGGAGAAGACTTCTGGGTTAAAGAGCCTGATAGATACCCAAAAGGCTATTATGGATTTTCAAATAAGATACGAACTCATCTCTTTATTGGGCAACGCATAACTTTTATATTGGCACCCGAAAAAAGATACCGGTCGAAGTCTGTATCATTGTTTTATGAGTTAAACACTTGTGATTTGTATTTGATTAGTGCAATTACCAACAGTTATCTACGTCCAAGAGATTATTTGGGACTGTCATTTGGAATTAAGTTTCAATTTTTATAGTTCAACTAAAAACATAAATCTATCATAGCAGTAAAATAAATAGCAAATTGTTCTCTATTTCTCCAAATAGTATCAACCCTGTTAATTTACTCTAATTTTTAAAGACACGAACGACTCTGCGTTAATGAAATGTTATTTTTGCGCAGTTTTATAATAAATGTGCAATTACAAGAAAGATGAAACAACAACAAGGATTCATTGAATATATAGAACAAAGCATCAAAGACAACTGGGATTTGAATGCTTTGACAGACTACAATGGTGCAACACTTCAATACAAAGATGTAGCCAGAAAAATAGCCAAATTTCATATCGTTTTAGAAAGTGCCGGCATTCAACCCGGCGACAAGGTTGCTGTTTGTGGACGCAATAGTGCAAATTGGGCGGTTACTTTTTTGGGAGTAGTAACTTATGGTGCCGTGATAGTACCAATTCTGCATGAATTTAAAGCAGACAATATACATCACATCGTAAATCACTCTGAAGCTAAACTCTTGTTTGTAGGCGATCAGGTTTGGGAGAACTTAAACGAAGATGCAATGCCTCTGCTCAAAGGGGTGGGATCAATAAATGATTTTACCATCTTGGTTTCGCGATGTGATAAACTAACTTATGCAACCGAACATCGCAATGCCATATACGGACATCTATATCCTAAAAACTTTAGAGATGAGCATGTCAACTATTACAAACCGGAGGCCGATGATTTAGTAATTATCAACTATACCTCGGGAACAACCGGTTACTCTAAAGGGGTAATGCTTCCTTGCCGTAGCATTTGGTCTAATATTGAGTACTGCTATGAGATGCGTCCTTTAAAAGCGGGCGATGCTGTAGTCTCAATGCTGCCGCTGGGGCATGTATTTGGAATGGTATACGACTTGCTATATGGTTTTTCGGCAGGTGCACATCTTTATTTTCTTACGCGTATGCCATCACCAAAGGTTATTGCCCAATCGTTTGCTGAAATCAAACCCAAGCTGATATCGTGCGTGCCACTTATCGTCGAAAAAATCATAAAAAAAGAGGTATTGCCAAAAGTCGATAATCGCATTGGTAAATTACTGCTTCGTGTACCCATCATCAACGATAAAATAAAGACATCGGCACGGCAAGCAGCCATGGATATATTTGGTGGCAACTTTGAAGACATCATTATTGGAGGAGCACCTTTCAATGCTGAAATCGAAACTTTTTTAAAGAAGATAAACTTCCCCTACAATATTGTTTATGGCATGACCGAGTGTGGACCGGTGATTTGCTCTAGCCGATGGAACAACTTGAAAAAGGGTTCATGCGGAAAAGCAGCAAGTCGTATGTCGGTACGCATTGATTCTACCGATCCTGAAAATGAAGCTGGAGAAATTGTGTGCAAAGGTGAAAACATGATGTTGGGTTATTATAAAAACGAAGAGGCTACTAACCAAATTATCGATGCTGATGGTTGGCTACACACCGGAGATATGGCAACCATGGATAAAGATGGATTTGTGACAATACGTGGACGCTGTAAAAACCTACTGCTGAATTCGTCAGGACAAAACATCTATCCTGAAGAAATTGAAAGCAGGTTGAATAATATGCCTTTTGTTGCCGAATCTCTTATTGTTATGCAAAATGAGAAACTAGTAGCACTAATCTATCCTGATTTTGATGAAGCCTTTGCGATGGGATTAAAACAAGATGACATTGTTAAACAGATGGAGACCAACCGCATAGAGCTAAATCAACAGTTAGAGTCGTTCAGCCAAGTTATCAAGACAAAGATACACTTTGAGGAGTTTGAAAAGACAGCTAAGAAAAGCATTAAGCGATTTATGTATCAGGATGTGAAAGAGTAACAGAAGGGGTGAAATGACAAAACTGGGAATTGTAAAATATATTCCACAGTATGAAATGACTCATTTGCTAGTTAGTTTTGTGATTTTGTCAGTAAGTTATGACCCAAAACTAACTGTGATATTTTAGAATCGAGTAGGAGAAAATTAAAG
>DLYT01000081.1 GCA_003447595.1 Porphyromonadaceae bacterium | reverse complement strand
CTTTTTATAATATTGCATTAGTAACTACCTGCACCGTATCGATATCCATTGTAAAACTGAGCTAAGTTTGCAATCTTGTTGTAACTATCTTTTATCTCATCTTTCTTCGATTGAGAAATTTTATTTTTATCGTCTGCCTTTATCTTTTCTTTAAATAATGAAGCAGCTCTCACTTTGAGTACTGGAGTTTCTTTTATGGGTCTTGCCATGACAATATTATATTTAGATAATTACTAAACAAAGATATCACTTATCTGACCAAACTACACAAAACAAATCATATAGAATATTATAAACGCAAAACAGCCATTCGCAGCAGATTATCGCGAATGGCTGTTCTCAATTATGTTTGTCTCGATTATTGTCTTGGTTCTACCACTGTGAATGGTTCGTAGGGAGAGAGGTTGAAGGTGAAGTTACCGTTCGAGTCTGTTCCGTTCTGCCCTTTCACGTGTGCGCGCACCGTGTATTTTGCTTTCGGGTTGTAGTTGTCTACTTTCACGTGATACAAGAACGTCTTGGTTTTGTTGGTTCCGCGGAACGTATCAGCAAGTCCGTCGTGTACATCTTCAGAAATCACTTTTCCGTTTTCAAGCAATTCAACTTTGCTTATCTCTAAGAAATTGTCGCCACCTGTAAAGTAATAGCCGGCAATTGCTCTACCATTTGTATATACTTTCTCGGTTACATCAAATTCCATAGGAGTAGTTTCCGTTTTCACCATTGCAGGAGTCCACTTTCCGGTAATGTATCCACCCGGACGATAGTAGTCAACTTTCAAAACATCAAGTCGAGGAAGCGACTCATCCAATCGCTCACTAAACTCTGCAAAGTCTTTCTGATCGCCTTCGGCCCAACCAATCTCGGCTACACCAAGCAAACGCGGAAAGTTGTTTACATTGATATCTTTCACCTCTTGCGGAACTGCCGGCCACATATTAGCCTGCACACCAAGCACATATTTAGCCTCTTCAGGTGTTAGTCCGCCCGTAGGATTGTAATTATAAATACGCTCCATCGAGTTGATATTCGGGTAAGCCAAGTCACACATCGTACCATCGTTGCGATCGGCCTGCGTAATATCGAAATACAAATGCGACGCCGGTGTTGCCACGGTATAGAAACCATTTTTAGCAGCCTTCGTTATCGCGTCCGCACCAAGCCAAGACATGATGGCCGTTTCTTTTGTTAAGCTCTCAGGATGCTCCAAGATATCGTTCCAGCCGATAGGTTTCTTACCTTTCGATACGATGATATTCGATACACGACCTACAAAATAGTTTTGCAAATCACCCACACCCTTCATGCCTTTTTCTTTCATGTATGCTTGAATGTGTGGTTCGTTTTCCCAGAAACGATGCATTACTTCATCCCCACCAAAGTGGATATATTCGCCCGGAAATAGGGCTGCGATCTCGGTAAATACACCATCAAGAAACGTATACACCTCTTCCTTCGACGGGTCTAGCGTGTTTGGTGTAAACTGGTTGCCCCAATATCCCCAAGCCGAACAGAATGGAAAGACATAGTTTGGCGTGTGGTTGTTGTTTACTCCAAGTTCCGGATATACCAACAAAGTAGGCCAACTGTGACCCGGCACATCAATTTCGGGAACAATCGTAATGTGGCGTGCTGCCGCATAATCTACAATCTCTTTGATTTGCTCTTGCGTATAGAATCCACTGCGCTCGGCAGGTTGGTTTTCGCTTTCGTGAAACTCGGTTGCGATAGGTGACGTCAACTTCGGATACTTCTTGATCTCGATACGCCATCCTTGGTCGTCGGTAAGGTGCCAATGAAACGTATTCATTTTATACAGCGCCATCACATCAAGATACTTCTTGATCACATCAACACCGTAAAACGTACGGCTTACGTCTTTCATGTATCCTCTCCATCCGAATCGCGGCTTGTCGGTAACCGATACACATGGAATCTCCCATGCAACCGACTTAACCTTTCCTACGCTCTCGATTTGTTCTGGAAGCAATTGACGAAGTGTTTGTGTTCCGTAAAACGCACCTTTCGTGTTGGATGCTCGTATCGTTATTTTGTTGGGAGTAACCTCTAGCTTGTATCCTTCCGCTCCTAAATCTTTTAACGATGCATCGTAAATGATTTCGATTGGTTGTGCTTTTCCGTTGGTAGTTACGTCACATTTGTAACCTGTCGACTGGCGAATAAGCGCCGCTAATAATTCGGCACTTTGCTCAAATTGCTTGTCGGTCGCAATTGCCACCTTCTTATTCAACACAAAGTTACCTGTGTTTTCCTGCACCTGCAGTGGCTTTGGAATTACATTGATCGCAGCAAGATCGCCCGCTGCACAGCTCATTAGCATGGCTAACGAACATGTAACAAAAAGTTTGTTTTTCATCGATACTGATTTATTATTGTTATTCGAATTCTCGCCTTATATACAAAATAGTATAATATAGGCCAAATATAATAAATTATAGTTTTTGGGCAGCGCATTAATACTTTCTTTTTACAATAAGGCACACCATGCCCAAGAAGTATTTTATCTTCCAAAGAAAACGATTTAGCATAAATACGCCCATTTTGTGAGCTAGATGAGTAAAATGAGGCTATTTTTCACGTTCAGAAAACCTGATTTTCAAGGCGAAAAAGCACCGGAATCGCTTGCAACAAGGGCTATATTCGTCTTATTACTGCAATATTTGTGCAGAAAAGACGCATTATTGCCCTAAAAAGCTCGTTTACTTCTTTAAAGAACCTTATTTGGTTCTCGAAAATACCAAACAGCCTTTTTGAGAAGACTTAATTAGGTTTTCGTGGAGAGTATTTTCAGTCACCACGAAGACTGTTTTCGTTCATAACGAAGACTGTTGCAACTCTTCGTTATAATGGTAAATAGTTTTCACGGTAACGAAAAATAGTTTTCATTGAAAACAAACGGCCTCAACTCGCACACAAGTCCGCCTCAACCCCATACCACACATGCGTACACACAGAAGCAAAGCTCAGAGAGTTGAGCAAACACAAAATGATACAAACCAAAGACTATAAGAATGATTTTGATTGTCCATAAAATTGTTTTCAATAATGTATTTTCATGCGCGTTGCTCGTTCCCTCTTTTTTATAGCAAAACGGCAAACTTCTCTTTGCAAGAAAACGAATGAAACTAGCAAGATTTAAGTGTCATTTGAAGCAAAACAAGCTTATACGAATGTAAAGCCTCTTATAAAGCAAAATAGAGATAATTACAATAAGACAACATTAACAGGCTGATTTAGAAACAAAACGAGAACAATAAAAACAAAGTCACTGTTCCCTATATAAATAATACGTGAAATCAACATGAATAAAGTTAGTTCGCTTTTTCCTTTTGTTGTCGGAATTGTTGGTTTTGTCTTTCAATTAACTCGGCGCAGCGACAATGTTTTTGACTTTATGTTCTGGTTCTTATTATGGTTTATTATTTGGGGAATACATTGCATTCTTAATGGCTTCGATTATTTCAAGAGTCGTCAAAAATACATGAGTATATACTATTTAGTTGCCGTTATAATCATTTACTGCGTTTATCGAACTACACTATACTTTATGAATTAATGTTTCACATGTAATAATCAGCTATATAAATAGAGATACAATGAAAGGATTTGAATTAGAATATAATGATCAGAAAATATCTGTAGGAATAAACAATGGTGTTACCTGTGTTTTTATATCTAAAGCAGAGGATGCAATTCGTCTCTCGCTTAGTGGTCTCGACAACGATATAAATCAACATGTAACATGGTTTGAGTCTCAACTAAAAGCTAACGACAAAGTAAAAATCAAGGTTGTTGAAATAAGCCAAGTTGCAGAAGTTATAAAGTCAAGCCCCAGTGAAAATAAATCGATAAAAAATAAACTTGCAGAATATCGAGGATTAAAACGCTATCTAGAGAAAGAAGGTTTAATAGAAAAAGATACATCAGATGCTGGGATTTGAAGTAAAATTTAAAGACAAAGTGTTGTACTTACCTCTTAATGCAGGTTTTGTTATAACACGAAAATGCACAGCTCTAGGTGAAGAGATGTATATAAGCATCGGATTATACGATCCGTCTACGAATAATATAGTGAAATGGTTGATGGAAAACTTACACTTAAATGATGAAGTTGATGTGACCATAAAGGATATACAGACTGTGTCTGAGCCTTTAGAAGAATATGATTTTTATAAAAAAATGGAAACAACGAAATCGGAAGCTGATCAAAAATCTTTAGAATACTTCTTACTTCTAAAAGAAGAATTGGAGGCTGAAGGTGTTATATAACCAACACCATATTTAAACTATAAAGGCAAAAGAACTTATGCATTGGTAATTGAAAGTAAAGAAGAAGCTTACGCAATTATTAAACAACTGACAAATCTACAAATATGATCAAGAAAATAATCGTATCGGCAGTACTATTCGTATTGAGTATAACCACCGGCAAGGCCGAAGATCCGAACGTGTTGGTTACGACAAGTTTATATAGCGGTAATTACTTCAAAGCTCTTACTCTGTATAATCAATACGAGAATGAGCTTACCGAGATGAATAAGTGGATGGCACAAGCTTTACTTTATTCTTACTTCAATAAACCTACGGAAGGTAATGTTGCAATCAATCTGCTTCTTGAGAAATACGGCATCAAGCTTGGCACAGCGTCTTACTTTGCTTTATCGACTTTACTAGCCGACAATTACGCAATCTTGCAAAATTATCCGCAAGCCGAGCAAGCGTTGCGAAACATAACGGATAAAAACTTATCGACGATCTCTCCTGCTATTATTGCAGAGTTGCAAGATCAAATCGCTCAATATGCCGCATTGAGTTATTATGCTCCGTTGCAAGTAGAAATGCCTGAGCAGGATTGCACAATCCGCCTAACAACAACTGCGAGTACTTCAATTAATGTTCCGGTTACCGTGAATGGTTCTGAACAAGTATTTATCTTCGATACCGGGGCTGCTAAGTGCGCAATCTCGGAGCAAACGGCAAAAGCGGTGAATGCTCAGATTATATGTGATTCGGTTGTTGTGTCGGGATTTGGCGGACAAGCTTTGGGTAAGCTTGCACTTATAAAGGAGCTGAAGCTTGGTGATATACGAATTACCAATATACCTTTTGTTGTAATCCCCGAAGAAGGAAACACTGCCGAGCATGTAAATGGGGTAATCGGTCTGTCTGTAATCTCGAGATTGCATGAGGTACAGTTTGCTTTGCAAGATAAAAAGCTCGTTATTCCAAGCCAGGCTAGCAGTTATCCTTATACAAACAATTTCTTTATAAAGAAGGGCTCTTTATTCGTTTCATGTATGAACGATTCGAATCCGCTAATCATGTTTTTCGATACCGGCTTTAATAATTTCTTTCTCAACGAAAATTACTTTAGCAACAATCAAGCGCAAGTGATGCAGGCTGGTAAAAAGATGCTACTCGAGACAAGTGGTGTGGCCGGCGAAGTAAGTGATATTGCCTACGAATTGCCCTCTTTTTCAATCACCATTGGCAATAGAAGTACAACTTTAAGATCGGTGAATGTGCTTACACAGCAAGACGATTTATCTATTTCGCCCAACGATGGTAGCATTGGTCTCAGCGCAATCAATCAATACAAGAAAGTTTGCGTCAATTTCGACATGAATGCAATAAGTGTATATCCATAATAAAAAAAGTAAATAGTTTATATATATTTGTGGTCTATACTTGGCAAACACATTTATTTATATATCTACATACCGATGAAAAACAGACTTATTATGCTGTGCATAATACTGCTTGCTAACATGGCAGTTTTTGCACAAACGCAAAGCTCATTCGATCTTATTGAGCGCATTACTCCGGGATATTCCAATCAGTTTACAATCGAAATTATTCCGGATAACAACAGTAACGAGGATTACTTTGAGATTGGATCAAAAGATGACAAAGTTCTATTAAAAGGAAACAATCCTGTCTCCGTAGCAACGGCTTTTAATTGGTACTTGAAGCATTACTGCAAGTGTCAGATTTCATGGTTCGGTGATCAGCTCAATTTGCCAAAGAAACTGGTACGCCCTACTGCTACCGAACGAAAGACCATAAACGGGAAATACCGCGTAAACTTCAATTACTGTACGATCTCGTATACTGCTCCTTGGTGGGATTGGGAACGTTGGGAACGAGAAATCGACTTTATGGCGATGAACTCGATCAATACTCCTCTGCAAACTATCGGCCTCGATGCTGTTTGGTATCACACGCTTCTCGACATGGGATTTACAGACAATGAAGCACGTAGCTTCCTTGTTACGCCGGCGCATCAAGCTTGGCAATGGATGCCAAATATCGAGAGTATAGGTGGCGGACTTCCTTTGAGCTGGATTGAATCACACAAAGACTTGGCGCGTAAGATTTATGCTCGCCAAATCGAATTGGGCATGCAACCAATCCAACAAGCTTTTACGGGATATGTACCCAAACTTCTGAAAGAAAAATATCCGGATGCAAAGATTGCACAACAACCCGAATGGTATGGCTTTGAAGGCGTGTCGCAGTTAGACCCGCTAGATCCATTATTCAAGACCATGGGTGCGAAGTTTATGGAGAACCAAAAGAAACTCTTTGGTAATTACGGCATGTATGCGGCCGATCCGTTTCACGAAAGTTCTCCGCCCGACAACTCAGATGCATATCTGGAGAAAGTGGGTACCGTCATATATAATGTAATTAAAGAATCGGATCCGAATGCGATGGTGGCCATGCAATCGTGGAGTATTCGCAAACCAATCTTGGAGCAATTTCCCAAAGATAGTATCATCGTTTTGTGTCTCAATGGCGGCCGAAACGACTTCTGGGGTTATAACTTTATTGCCGGCAATTTGCACAACTTTGGAGGTCGCATCAACATGCACGGTGATTTAGACTTGGTGGCTTCGAATCAATATGTAAATGCTGTGAATAAAACTCCGAATGCAATTGGCTCGGGACTTTTCATGGAGTCTATCGTACAGAATCCGGTTTATTATGCATTGGCTTATGAAATGCCTCTTTATGAAGGTGCTATTGATTGCAAAGAGTGGCTCAATGCTTATACCGAACGTGCATATGGTGCTAAAAGTGAAAGTGCGCAAAAAGCTTGGTACATCTTACTCGAAAGTGCTTATGGCAAAGGTACGAATGGTGTAGAATTTAGTTCGGTTATTGCTGCTCGTCCTGCAATCAATGTAAAGAAATCGGGTCCAAATGCCGGCTTCAAGATTCCATACGACGAACAAGTACTCTATAAAGCTCAGGCACTCCTTCTTGCAGATGCGAATAAATTGGGCAAATCAAAGTTGTACCGTTTCGATATCGTAGATGTGCAACGTCAAATCATGACGAACCTTGCTCAACGGATCAATAAAGCTGCAACTGCTGCATATAAAGCGGGCGATTTGAAAACATTTAAGCTGCATCGCGACAGGTTTTTAGAACTTCTGCTCGACACGGATAAAATGTTGGCTTCTCGTACAGAATGGAACTTTGATAAATGGGTGAATGATGCGCGCAGTTGGGGCACTACTTCAAAGGAGAAAGACCAATTGGAAGAGGATGCAACTTCGCTGGTTACTTTTTGGGGCTTTACCGAAGGTTATAATTGCATTCAGTTTGACTATTCGTGGAGAGAATGGGCCGGGTTGATACGTCGTTACTACTACCCTCGCTGGAAAAAGCTTTATGATGTTATGGAGACTTCATTGGCTAAGGGTGAACCTTACAACGATGATGACGCAAAGCAGAATCATGGCCGCGAAGCTTTCAGAGGTAACGAGTTTTATTCTGACCTAGCCGACTGGGAGATTGCATTTTCAAAAACTCCGAAAGCAGATATCAATCCGAATCCGAAAGGTGACGAAGTCAAACTTGCCAAGCAGATGTTTGAGAAGTACAGCAAAATAAATACGCTTTACTTACAAGATAATGCGGCTAATTCTGCAACAAGTACAGATGGCAACTTTGAATATAAGAACTAGAATAACTTTATAGACATAGAATATGATCTGTATCTATAAAGAACGTTATCTCTATTAAACAACAATGTGCTAAAGGAAGAAAGGCTCGATTTCCGTTTCCGGAAACCGAGCCTTCTAATTCTCGAATCTATATAATGTCACTCACTCTGCGAGGGAAATTATGCTTTGTAAAATTTACGAGGTTTGATCATGTTTTCTGGTTTCAATACATCATCAAGCTCTTCTTTACTCATTAG
>DLYT01000051.1:25563-27363 GCA_003447595.1 Porphyromonadaceae bacterium | reverse complement strand
CAGCTGAGCTATGAACCCGATAATTGTGCAGAAGAGATGTTTTGTTCTCAATTGCGATGCAAAGATACGTCATTTTTTTTATATTGCAACACTTTGGGAGAAAAAATCAAAAAATAAATTGCATCAGCTTCAAAAATAGAATAATATATTAACTTTGCAGTACTACAATAATAAGATTATATGGAATTTACACCGCTAACTGCTGTATCACCCGTTGATGGGCGTTATAGAGACAAAACTTCGGTATTGTCGGCTTACTTTTCAGAATATGCACTGATCAAGTATAGAGTGCAGGTAGAGATAGAGTATTTTATTGCATTGATGGATGTCTTGCCTCAGTTAAGTGGATTGTCTAACCCGGGGCTTATCGAAGATTTGCGTAAAGTATACAATGATTTTTCGGTTGAAGACGCAAAGAAGATCAAGGAGATTGAAAGTGTAACAAATCATGATGTTAAGGCAGTTGAGTATTTTATCAAAGAAAAATTCGACTTGCTTAAACTGGAAGATTACAAAGAGTTTATCCATTTTGGGCTTACTTCGCAAGATATCAATAATACCTCTGTACCTTTGTCAATAAAAGAAGCATTAGTAGATGTATACTACCCGATGTTTACAGATGTATTGGATATGCTTAAAAAATATGCCAATGAATGGAGTAACATTTCAATGCTTGCCAAAACACACGGACAACCTGCATCTCCAACTCGTTTGGGTAAAGAAGTAATGGTTTTCGTATATAGACTAGAAAAGCAGCTAGAGCTTGTTAAAGCAACTCCTATTTCTGCGAAATTTGGTGGAGCAACTGGTAATTTCAATGCTCATAATGTTGCTTATCCATCAGTAAATTGGAAAGATTTTGGAAATGATTTTGTAGCAAACCATTTAGGTCTTGAGAGAGAGGAGTGGACTACACAAATTTCAAACTATGATAATCTTGCAGCTTTGTTTGACGGACTAAAACGTATCAATACTATTTTGATCGACTTAAACCGTGACTTCTGGCAATATATCTCGATGGAATACTTCAAGCAAAAAATTAAAGCCGGAGAAGTAGGATCATCAGCGATGCCTCACAAAGTAAACCCAATCGACTTCGAAAATGCAGAAGGAAACTTGGGTGTTGCAAATGCAATATTAGAACACTTGGCTGCAAAATTGCCAATCTCAAGGTTGCAACGTGACCTTACAGACTCGACGGTACTTCGTAATGTGGGTGTGCCATTCGCGCATATGTTAATTGCATTGCAAAGTTTATCAAAAGGTCTGGGTAAATTGTTATTAAATGAACAAGCTTTGTATAATGACCTTGATAACTGTTGGGCTGTAGTAGCAGAAGGTATTCAAACTATTCTTCGTAGAGAAGGATACCCGAAACCTTATGAAGCGCTTAAAGCTTTAACTCGTACCAACGAAGGTATAACAGAAACTTCAATTCGTGAATTTATCGATACACTTCAAGTAAGTGATGATGTAAAAGAAGAATTGAAAAAAATAACACCACATAATTATACTGGTATTTAATATTAAATGAGAGACGTAACCGTGAGGTTGCAAAAAGAGTATTTACAATTCAATTATTCAGGAAAATGAACACAGACAGAGAAGATGCTCGTCCAAGAAAAGTAATTGTTAGAAACAATGACTATCAAGAAAGAGATGGACAAGAAAGAAGATCATATAATCCAAACTTCAGAAATGAAGGTGGTTATGAAAAAAGATCTTACGACCGTTCAGGTGGTAATCGTCCATCTTATGGCAATCGTCAAGGTGGCGATCGTCCATCATATGGTAATCGTC
>DLYT01000051.1:23132-25354 GCA_003447595.1 Porphyromonadaceae bacterium | reverse complement strand
AATCGTCCATCTTATGGCAATCGCCCATCGTATAACAACGATGGCTATAATCAGAATCGTTCTTACGGAAATCAAGATGATCGTTCAGCACGTGTGTATAGCTCAACTCCGGATGGAGGAGACGATAGTCTAAAAAGAAGAAGACCTCGTGTAGGTGAAACCAGAACACCAAATTATGACAATAATAATAGAGGTGGCGGTTATGGTAGACCACAACAAGGCGGCGGTTACGGCAGACCACAACAAGGTGGTGGCAGTTACGGTAGACCACAACAAGGTGGCGGCTACGGCAGACCACAGCAAGGTAATAGTTATGGCAGACCACAACAAGGTGGCGGTTATGGCAGACCACAGCAAGGTGGCGGTTATGGCAGACCACAACAAGGCGGCTACGGTAGACCACAACAAGGTGGTGGCAATCGTCCAATGCAACGCAGAAGTGATGATTATAATCCAAATGCAAAATACAGCTTCCAAAAACAATTGAAGTACAAAGAAGTATTGTCAGATCCAAACGAACCAATCCGTTTGAACAAGTTTTTGGCTAATGCTGGTGTATGTTCTCGTCGTGAGGCTGATGAATACATCCAAGCTGGTGTTGTAAAGGTGAATGATCAAGTTGTAACAGAATTAGGAACTAAGATCACAAGAGCGGACAATGTTACGTTCCACGATCAGGCGGTAAGCATCGAAAGTAAGGTGTATATCGTACTAAACAAACCTAAGAACTGTGTAACTACTTCAGACGATCCACAAGAACGTCTTACAGTAATGGATCTTGTAAAGAACGCTTGTCGTGAAAGAATCTATCCTGTAGGTCGTCTTGATAGAAACACAACTGGTGTATTGTTGTTGACAAATGACGGTGATCTAGCTTCTAAGCTAACACACCCATCATACAAGAAGAAAAAAATCTATCACGTATGGTTGGATAAACCGGTAGCAATCGAAGATATGGAGAAGATCGCAAATGGTATCGAACTAGAAGATGGTGAAATTCACGCTGATGCAATCAGCTACGCAACTGAAGATGACAAATCTCAAGTTGGTATCGAAATTCACTCTGGTCGTAACCGTATTGTACGTCGTATTTTTGAAACACTAGGTTACCGTGTTACAAAACTAGACCGTGTTTATTTCGCAGGTCTTACTAAGAAAAACCTTAGCCGTGGCAAATGGCGTTTCTTAACTGAAAAAGAAGTAAACATGCTTCGCATGGGAGCATTTGAATAATAAATAGATTTAGCCGGTTTCAAAAGCCGGCTAAGTTTTTTCATTAACCATGAATTTAATTTAGAAATAATGGAGACAATTAGTAGAACTAAAATCGTAGACGCGGTTAAAAACCCGGCTATTGGTACCAAAGTCAATGTAAAAGGATGGGTGAGAACCCGTAGAGGAAACAAGCATGTTAGTTTTGTTGCTTTAAATGATGGTTCTACAATTCATAATATTCAAGTTGTGATTGATATGACTCGCTTCAGTGAAGAAGAGTTGAAACCAATTACAACAGGATCTTGTATCAATGTAAACGGTCTTCTTGTCGAGTCACAAGGTAAAGGTCAGACTGCTGAGATACAAGCTGAAGAAATTGAAATCTACGGAACTGCAGATCCTACGACTTATCCATTGCAGAAAAAAGGTCACACATTAGAGTTCTTACGTGAAATCGCACACCTTCGTCCGCGTACCAACACTTTCGGTGCAGTATTGAGAATTCGTCATGCTATGGCATTCGCAATTCACAACTACTTCAACCAAAAAGGGTTCTTCTATCTACATACACCGATCATTACAGCATCGGATGCAGAAGGAGCTGGTCAAATGTTTCAAGTTACTACATTAGATCTTGAAAATCCACCGCGCACAGAAGAAGGTAAAGTTGATTATTCACAAGACTTCTTTGGTAAGCATTCAAATCTTACGGTATCAGGACAATTGGAAGGAGAACTTGGAGCAATGGCTTTAGGTGCTATCTATACATTTGGTCCTACATTCCGTGCAGAAAACTCAAATACACCTCGTCACCTTGCAGAATTCTGGATGGTAGAACCAGAGGTTGCCTTCAACGAGATCAAAGAAAACATGGATCTTGCAGAAGACTTCTTGAAGTATTTGATTCAATATGCATTGGACAACTGTAAGGATGATCTTGAATTCCTTTGCAAAATGTGGGATAATGAATTGATCGATCGTTTGAACTTTGTAGTTGCAAACGACTT
>DLYT01000051.1:21047-22854 GCA_003447595.1 Porphyromonadaceae bacterium | reverse complement strand
TACAATCAGAGCACGAACGCTACTTAGTAGAGAACCACTTCAAGAAACCGGTAATCCTAACTGATTATCCTAAAGATATCAAGGCTTTCTATATGAAGCTTAACGAGGATGGTAAAACGGTACGTGCAATGGACGTATTGTTCCCAAAAATCGGAGAAATCATTGGCGGTTCTCAGCGTGAAGAAAACTACGACAAGCTAGCTGCTCGTATCGAAGAAATGGGTATCCCAATGAAAGATATGTGGTGGTACCTTGATACACGTCGTTTCGGAACAGCACCACACTCAGGTTTTGGTCTTGGTTTCGAACGTTTGTTGTTGTTCGTAACAGGTATGGCAAACATTCGTGATGTAATACCTTTTGCAAGAACACCAAAGAATGCTGAATTCTAATTCAACGATATTCAAAACAAAAAAGCTTTCATCGACAGATGAAAGCTTTTTTTATATCATGCAAGAACCAAACGCATTAGATCGATAGAATACGAAGCGTATTTAATAGATCACGATTGATTGGTTTGTCATTTTTGATTGCTTTTGCGAAAGGAACATATACAATCTGATCGTTATGGATACCGATCATTACGTTGCGTTGATCGTCAAGTAATGCGTCAACAGCTGCAGCCCCCATTCTACTAGCTAAGATTCTATCTTGTGCTGTAGGCGAACCGCCACGTTGGATATGACCTAGAATCGTTACACGAACATCAAATTGAGGATATTCATTCTTCACACGTTCGGCAACACCCATTGCACCTCCGGTAATGTCGCTTTCGGCTACCAATACAATACTACTGTTTTTAGATTTACGGAAACCGTTTTCGATTGTTTCGGCAAGTTGGTCTTTTTCTACAGCAATTTCAGGGATGATCGCAGCCTCTGCTCCTGAAGCCAAAGCTCCGTTTAGAGCAAGAAAACCGGCATCGCGTCCCATTACCTCGATAAAGAACAAGCGCTCATGAGAAGAAGCTGTGTCGCGAATCTTATCTACTGCTTCTACAATTGTATTTAGAGCTGTATCGTATCCGATCGTTACGTCAGTGCCAAACAAGTCATTGTCGATTGTGCCCGGCAATCCGACGATAGGGAAGTTGTGTTCTTGTGCAAAGATACGAGCACCGGTAAGGGTACCATCTCCACCAATTACTACCAAAGCGTCGATACCTTCTTTTTGCAAAGTTTCGAAAGCCAACTGACGCCCTTCGGGTGTCATGAATTCTTTACAACGAGCAGTCTTGAGAATCGTACCACCTTGTTGAATGATATTACTTACGTTCTGCGTTTTGAATGGAATGATTTCTCCGGATATTAAACCGCGATAACCGCGATAAATACCTTTTACTTCCATTCCGTTATAGATCGCTGATCTTGTTACTGCACGGATGGCAGCGTTCATTCCGGGAGCATCACCGCCCGAAGTCAAGAGACCAATGCATTTGATATTAGACATAGCCTTATTGATATTGGTTGTTTGCTACAAATGTAAGAATTATTCGATTAGAATGATTCGAGTCAATTGTAATCTTCATAAAGAATTAATATGATTAACAAATTGATCGGATATTTGTTTTGAGTTTGAATTTATGATTAAATAATGTTGATTTTTCTTTCAAAGTATAAGTTGTGGGTCTCGATTGCGTAGATATATGATTAAGGATTTATAAAGGTTTGTTGCGATTATTAGTGGACGTTAGCTATCGTTGACGCAAGGGCTGATTTTAAGTGCAGAGTAATTGATTTGTGAAGTTTACAATTCTCTTTTTGTGTTCAAGTTGACTCTCGTTTTAAAACAAACGAAGAACGAATCG
>DLYT01000051.1:0-20801 GCA_003447595.1 Porphyromonadaceae bacterium | reverse complement strand
TCACTATGATTAAATCGTCAGGTGCCGACCTGACGATTTAAAGGTTATGTAGTAGATGAATGATCTTCCTTTTGGTTATTGATTAACTCTACTTTGGTTGCTACTTTTTCCATAAGCCACTTTGGCGTAGACGTTGCACCGCAAACGCCAACGTTTTGTACCCAATCGGGAAGTTTGTCAGTGATTTCGTTGTCTTCCGAGATAAAGATGGTGTGCTCATTGGCACGCTTACACTCTTCAAACAATACTTTTCCGTTCGAGCTTTTGCGGCCGGCTACAAAGTAAACCCAGTCGTGTTTCGAGGCAAAGTCTATGATGCTGGGGATACGATTTGCTACCTGACGACAAATGGTGTCGAAGTATTCGAATTGAATGCCTTCTTGCATGCGCTCTCTAATATACTCTACAGTTTTGTGTAGGCCCTCTATCGACTTGGTCGTTTGCGAGAATAAAATAATCGGACGCGAGAAGTCTAGTACATCGGCATCTTCAGGTTTTTCGATTACAACCGCTTTGCCGTTGGTTTGTCCTACAAGCCCGTTTACTTCTGCGTGACCGATTTTGCCGTAAATCACAATTTGTCCGTTTTGAGGCTCAACCAAGTGAAAGTACTTGTTGATCTTGCGTTGCAATTGCAATACAACAGGGCAGGTCGCATCTATAATTGTTATTTTATTTTGCTTTGCCGTTTCGTAGGTCGACGGTGGTTCGCCGTGAGCACGAAGAAGGACCTTTGCGTTTGATAGCTTTGATAGGTCTGAGTGATCAATGGTTGAGAGGCCTTTTTGATTGAGGCGACTTACTTCTTGGCTGTTGTGAACAATGTCTCCAAGGCAGTATAAGGGTTGGTTGTTGGCCAACTCTCGTTCTGCGCTTTCAATGGCTTTCACGACACCGAAGCAAAATCCCGAACCTTGATCTATTTCGACTTTAATCATAGATTCTTGTATTGTTTTCGTTGTTTATGATTTTACAACGTTGTTAAATTGTTCCAGTAACCAAGCCTTCTGCTGTGCAATGGTGAGGTGAGAGTTGTCTAACTCAAGAGCATCGTCGGCTTTGCGAAGCGGGCTTTCGGTACGAGTCGTATCCATCAGATCTCTTTCTTTTACGTTTTGTAGTACTTCCTCGAAGGATACATCACTTCCTTTGGCTACGAGTTCGTCTACGCGGCGCTGTGCTCTTACCTCGGCAGACGCTGTTACGAAGATTTTAAGTTCTGCATTTGGGAATACGGCTGTGCCGATGTCTCGACCGTCCATTACAACACCTTTGGCTTGACCCATTTCTTGCTGCATGGCAACAAGTGCTTGTCGTACAAATTTGATTGCGCTGATGATGCTAACCTTCGAGGCTACTTGCATGCTTCGTATCAACGACTCCACGTCGTTGCCGTTTAAGAAAGTATCGCGCTGCTCGGTTTTAGGGTTTAGTTCGAACGTTATATGGATGAGATGGTTGTCAATTGCATGTTTCAAGGCTTCTTCGTCGACACGATTATCAATAATCATGTTGTTCTCGATCGCATAAAGAGTCACGGCTCTGTACATAGCTCCGCTATCAATATAAGTATAACCGATTTCTTTAGCCAAATCTTTGGCCATAGTGCTTTTTCCACACGAAGAAAAGCCGTCTACGGCGATAACTATCTTTTTCATGAGTCTTGTTTTTATCAAATATGATGATTTATGTGACAAATTTTCGGTTCAAAGATACATTATTCGAGAAAAAGTTTTTACTTTACACCGCATTTCGAAAACACTTTAATTTTTTCGAATGAATATTAGATAATAATTGTGTAAAACGGCTAAGGATTGCGGTTTTTCAGTTATTTCAAATTGTTTTTTAGCTTCATTGAGATGAAGAAATAAAAAAAATTGTATTTTTGCTGTATTGAGAAACACATAAAACATTATAAACATATGGAAATCAAGAAATCGCCTAAAGCGGACTTGGAGGGAAGCAAACAGTTGTTTGTCCTTATGGGATTTGTTGTTGCGCTTGCTTTTTTGTTCGTAGCATTTGAATGGGGTACTCGTGATGTTAAGAAGGTTGAGGTCGCTGCTGTCGGAGATATCTTAGCTGAAGAGGAAATCGAAATTACTGTTCAACAAGAGGTTGTTCCACCACCTCCACCACCTCCTGCACCAGTTGTAGTAGAAGCATTGACGGTTGTAGAAGATGACGTAGAGTTGGAGCAACAAGAAATTGTAACATCAGAAGATAATCAAAAATCTGCACAAACAGAGGTATATACTCCTCCTGTTCAAGTAGAAGAGGAAGAAGAAGATACCAATGAAATCTTCGTTACTGTAGAAGACATGCCTGAGTTCCCGGGTGGACAAGGAGAATTGATGAAGTACATTGGTAAATCTATCAAATATCCGGTTGTAGCACAAGAGAACGGTATTCAAGGTCGTGTTGTAGTACAGTTCGTTGTAAACAAAGAAGGTAAAGTAACAGACGCTGCAGTCGTAAAAGGGGTAGACCCATCTTTGGATAAAGAAGCTTTGCGCGTTGTTAACGCTATGCCAAAATGGAAACCGGGATCACAACGTGGTAAGCCTGTAAACGTAAAATATACAGTGCCGGTTCAATTCAGATTGCAATAATCGCAACATAAATAAAATAAAAAGAGGCTGCACATGCAGCCTCTTTTTATTCATATATCTATCTAGAACTATCTATAGTCGATCGCTTATGTATACATTTAAAGAGATCTTATCTCAGGTCGAATCGTATGTGACTCAACTCGAGTTTAATACTCCTCCAAAAACTTTATTTGAACCAATCGAATACATCCTTTCTTTGGGAGGTAAACGTGTGCGTCCTGCACTAACGTTGATGGCATGCAATGTCTTTACGGATCAAGTAGAGAAGGCTTTGGCTCCGGCTGTAGGGATTGAGGTATTTCACAACTTCACACTATTGCACGATGACTTGATGGATTGCGCTGATGTGCGCCGCGGAAAAGAAACGGTACATGTACGTTGGAGTCCTAACGTGGCCATCCTTTCGGGAGATGCAATGTTGATTGAGTCGTATAAGCTACTATCAAATGCTCCTGCCGAATGCTTAAAAGAGGTGTTGGATTTATTTTCAACAACTGCAACAGAGGTTTGTGCCGGCCAACAGTTTGATATGGAATTTGAATCGCGTGCAAATGTAACTGAGGATGAGTATCTGGAAATGATTCGTCTCAAAACGGCAGTGTTGCTTGCTTGCGCATTGAAAACAGGAGCGATTATTGGAGGTGCTTCTCAACAAGATGCTTCGTTGTTATATGATTTTGGAATCAACCTCGGATTGGCTTTCCAACTTCAAGATGATTTGCTTGATGTGTATGGTGACCCCAAAGTGTTTGGCAAAAGTATCGGTGGAGACATTTGTTCCAATAAGAAAACCTACATGCTTATTAATGCATTGAATAAGGCTTCTGACACGGATCGTATGCATATGAATGAATGGTTTTCATTCAAGATTTTTGACAAGAAAGAAAAGATCGAATTCTTTACATATATATATAATACGTATGGTATTCGTAAAATGGCAGAGCGAAAAGTTGCTCAATATTTTGAGGCTGCAATGCTTTGTTTAGAGAAAATATCTGTACCTTCCGATAACCTTTCAGCCTTGCGAGAGTTGTCTCAAATGCTGATGGGGCGTAAATCATAAATCGAATTTCAGTCAAATGAGTATAGTTGATACGCATTCTCATATATATGAGGTTGAGTTTAAAGATGATTTGGATCTGGTAATTGAGCATGCAAAAGAGAACGGAATAGAAAAGGTTATCTTGCCTAATGTAGATTTGGAATCACTAGAGCCTTTGCTTCAGGTTTGTGTAAAATATCCCGATTATTGTGTTCCTGCATTGGGATTGCATCCCACAAGTGTAAAAGGAGATTACAAGGAAGTACTGGAGTCGATATATAAGTCGATAAAAACGCAATCAAATCTTTGTGCAATAGGAGAGATCGGTATCGATCTATACTGGGATCAGACGTTTGTAGAACAGCAAAAAGATGCTTTTATTCAACAGTTGCGATGGAGTATCGAAATGGATTTACCTGTGATTATTCATACACGTAATGCACATCGGGAAGTAATGGATTGTATCCATGCTGTAGGTGCGGATAAATTGCGTGGCGTATTTCACAGTTTCTGCGGAAATAGAGACGAATTAGAAGAGATACTACGACTCGATTCATTTATGATTGGAGTTAATGGAATCGTGACGTTTAAGAATTCAGGCTTGGCTCAGACTTTATCCGGCTTAGATATTTTGTCTCGAATTCTTGTCGAAACAGATGCTCCGTATTTAGCACCTGTTCCTTATCGTGGCAAGCGAAATGAGCCTGCTTACGTATGTAAAACTCTTCAAAAAGTTGCCGAAATTTTTAATTTAACTGTTAATGAAGCTGAATATTTGATTCGTCAGAATACAAGAAGCTTATTTAAGATCTGATATTTACTTCTCGGGGTTTTGTAAATCGGTGAATATAAATCAAGTAATTATGTTTAGGCGTAATCTTGAAAATAGATAGATTTATAAGTGCAAAAGTTTGTATTTGGGATTTTTTTTGTATTTTGCGCCCGAATTTGGAGAGAGATAAAAATAATTAAAAATTGGAGCGATGCTCGAGTGGCTGAAGAGGCACGCCTGGAAAGCGTGTATGCGCCAAAAGCGCATCGCGGGTTCGAATCCCGCTCCCTCCGCAAAGTTTAACGTATTAGTTTAGCTTTAGTAACAATAATCAAAAAAAATAATTTAAGGAATTATTAATCTTAAAATTAAACACACAATGAAAAAGTTATTTTCAATTACCTCTTTCATGGGTCTATTTTCCCTAGGAATGTCGGCTGTAGCAATGGCTCAAGATGCTATTTCAGCTGATGCTGCTGCTTTGGATGTGGAAGGCGGCTTCCACCAAGCGTTGAAAACGAAGTTTATCGAAGGTTCTCCTATGTTTATGAGCTTCGTAGCTATCGCTTTGATTTTCGGTTTGGCTTTTTGCTTGGAAAGAATTATCTATCTTAACCTTGCTGAAGTAAACCCAGACAAATTGATCAAAGGTGTAGAAGAAGCTTTGGAAAAAGGTGACATCGAAGGTGCTAAAACAATTGCACGTAACACAAGAGGTCCTATCGCTTCAATCTATTATCAAGGTTTGATGCGTGTAGATGATGGCATCGATGTAGTAGAAAAAGCTGTAGTTTCTTACGGTGGTGTACAAGCTGGTTTGCTAGAAAAAGGTCTTTCTTGGATTACTTTGTTTATCGCAATGGCTCCATCTCTTGGATTCTTGGGTACTGTAATCGGTATGATCTTCGCGTTTGACAAAATCCAACAAGTAGGTGATATCAGCCCAACAGTTGTTGCAGGTGGTATGAAAGTTGCCTTGATTACAACAGTAGGTGGTCTTGTGGTTGCTTTGATTCTTCAATTGTTCTACAACTACATCCTTAACAAAGTAGAAGGTTTGTTGAACAAAATGGAAGATGCTTCAATCACTCTTCTTGACCTAGTAATCAAATACAACGTAAAATTCAAAAAATAAAAAATCATGGCTGTTCACAAAATTAGAAAGATATCTAGTTGGACGCTGTTATTTTCTTTGATTATTACAGTTGTCATTCTAGGCATGTTTTACTTTGGAGGCGCAGTTAAAATGGAGCAGTATGAAGAACCGGTTCCGGTTTATACAACTTTGCTTCTTAACTGGTGCTATGTGCTTTGCGGAGTAACTGTTGTGTGTACTCTTCTTTTCGCACTATTCCAATTCTTCAATTTGTTGAAAGAAAATCCAAAAGCTGCAATGCGTTCACTTTTGGGTATTGCTGCTTTCGCTGCGTTGTTAGGTGTTTCTTATGCTATCGGTAACGATACTCCACTTACTATCCCAGGATACGACGGTGCAGAGAATACTCCTTTCTACAACAAACTTACAGATATGTGGCTTTATTCGTCATATGTTCTTACACTATTGATCATCCTTAGTGTTGCAGCAGGTAGTGTAAAACGATTCTTAAGTAAGTAATCAATAAACGAAGAAGAAATGGCAAGAAAAAAAAGAAAACTGGCCGAGATTAACTCCAGTTCTTCTGCCGATATCGCTTTCTTGTTGCTGATCTTCTTCTTGATTACAACATCTATGGATACAGACAAAGGTTTGGCACGTCGTTTGCCACCACCTGTACCGAAAGATCAAAAAGATCTTGATGTAGATATTAAGAAGAGAAACCTTTTCGAGGTTCGTTTGAATCAGGACACGAAGATGATTTTGGCTGGAGGGGAGTTTGTAGCTCTCGAGCAGTTGAAAGATAAAGCAAAGGAATTTATCGTTAATGCAAATGACGATGCGCATCTACCAGAGAAGTTAGATGTTGAGATTCCTTATTTCGGGAATGTAAAAATTACAAAGAATCACATCATTTCGTTGCAGAATACGGTAGACACACCTTACTGGTGGTATATCGCTGTTCAAAATGAGCTTGCAAAAGCTTACAACGAATTGCGTGAGGATGTTTCGAAACAGAAATTTGGCAAATCATTCGAAGAGCTAAATGATGATGAGAAAGCTGCTGTAATTGATTACTATCCTCAAAAGATCTCAGAAGCAGAACCTAAAAAACATGGAGGGAAGAAATAATGGGAAAGTTTACTAAGGCCGGCGGCAGAGAGATGCCAGCATTGAACACTTCTTCACTTCCTGACTTGATCTTTACGCTTTTGTTCTTCTTTATGATGACAACAACAATGCGTGAGGTGACATTGAAGGTTCAATTCAAAGTTCCACAAGCAACAGAGTTGCAAAAGTTGGAAAAGAAATCGTTGGTAACTTTCATTTATATTGGTATTCCAACTGAAGAGTTCCGTGCTAAATTAGGTACAGAGCCTCGTATGCAGTTGAACGATCAATTTGCTGAAGTTAGCGAGATTGAAAACTATGTTGCTCAAGAGAAATCATCTATGAAAGAAGAAGATCAGCCATTTATGACTGTATCACTTAAAGTAGATGCAAATACAAAGATGGGTGTTGTTACAGACGTTAAGCAAGCACTACGTGATGCTTATGCTCTTAAAATCAACTACTCAGCTGCTCAAGGAGCAAACAAAAAAGATTAATGATTTTATTTCATATCTTAAAAGCTACCCTCACGAGGGTAGCTTTTTTTGTTTCTGATTTGTTTATATCTTAAACGTTATCATTTCTACTATGAGCACATCCACTTTTATTCATAATCGGATCAACGACTTGTATCCGACAATTGTACAAGATTATCAATATCTACATCAACATCCCGAATTATCTTTCGAGGAGTATAACACCTCTGCGTATATTCAGAAAGTACTGGATTCTCTATCTATTCCTTACCGAGCCGGTATTGCCGGAACAGGAGTATTAGGAGTCTTAAAGGGAATTAATCCCTCTTCTAAAGTTATTGCTTTGCGTGCCGATATGGATGCATTGCCTGTTTTAGAAGAGAATGAAATCTCATATTGTTCGGTTAATACCGGGGTTATGCATGCTTGTGGGCATGATTCTCATGTTGCGGCACTGCTTGGTGCTGCTCGTGTTCTAGCTGAAATGCGAGACAGCTTTGAAGGTACCATCTTATTGGTATTTCAACCGGGCGAAGAACAAGACCCAGGCGGTGCACGTTTGATGCTTGAAGACGGTGTTTTTGATGAGTATGAGCCAGAGTTAATCCTTGGTCAGCATAGTAATATGTATGATGAATCAGGAATTGTAAGCTTTTGTAATGGAGCCGTTATGGCTTCGGCTGATGAAATTCATATTAAAGTTAAAGGGAAAGGCGGCCACGGTGCTATGCCTCACAAACACACCGATGCTGTTTTGGCAGCGGCTCAAGTGGTAGTGGCTATGCAGCAAATCTTAAGCCGTACCAAAAATCCGTTTACACCGATGTCGCTTACATTTGGTCGTTTTATCGCTGATGGAGCAACCAATGTAATTCCTCATGAAGTGATACTCGCGGGATCGTTGCGTTGTTTTGATAAGGATGAGCGAGAGAAAGCCAAACAACTCATTCCAATCATTGGACGTCATACGGCAGAGGCCTATTTATGCGAATTCGAAATCAAACAAGATGACGGATACCCTGAAGTTATTAATGACGATCAAGTAACCAATGCAGCGCGATTGTTTGCCCAAGAATACTTAGGCATGGATCATGTCAAGGCATTTGAGCCTCGTACCACAAGCGAAGACTTTGGATTCTATACAGAGAAATACAAGGGATGCTTTTTCCGTTTTGGGGTACGGAATCATACTGAAAGAGGGGCTTCACATACTTCGACCTTTCTTATCGATGAAGAGTCTTTGAAAACAGCGGCAGGAACAATGGCCTATTTGGCGATTCGATTTTTGCAGTGATTGATTCCTAAGGCATAAAGTGATTATCCCATTTATAAGATTACATCAAGTTATCAACAATCTGTTGAAAAGTACGAAGAGTTAGACTTTGGTTTTATCTTATAAATGGGATTTTATATTGCAATTACTTTATATTGTAATTATATACTTCTGTATATATTGTAGGAACAATTGCTTGATATTCGTTTTCAAGATTAATATTTCCATACGATAAAAGCACCATCGGAATCGTTGGTTCTCCCTTTCGATAAGGCGGTTGAAAGTAAGGAACATTTCCTTGTACAAAGCCGTTGCGTTCATAAAAAGCGATTCTTCTTTTGCAAAGATCATTGAGAGGCTCTTCTGCTTCTAATATTACAGGTTTGTTTTGTCTTCGGAGTACCTCTTTCAGAAACAAGGATCCGATTCCACTATTTCTAGCTTTCGAATTAATCGCAAAATGTTCGATAAAACTAAACTTTTCAAACCTCCAGCAGGTTATAAAACCAGCATAATCTAAGGTTGCTGTTTGGCAAGCGTAGATATGCATTGTATGACTGTGTCGAAACAAATCTATCAATTTGTCATAATCTCTTCGTTCTTCTGGTGGAAAACTATTGATATAGGTTTCCTTTATTTGTTCAAGGAGATGCTGGTCTGATGGTTTTACATCGATTAAACGAATTGCATTTTCATGATTCATAATTGTGAATTTTAGATTCTTATCTCTGTAAATTTACATTTTATTTGCAGCACTAGAATATATTATTTACGTATCTTTGCGCTCTTATTCTATTAACATTTAGTCAATCCACTATTGATATGCGACATCAACAATTAGATGAATTGGATGAAAAAATATTGAAGCTCATTATCAGCAACGCTCGTATTCCATATTTGGAGGTTGCGAGAGAGTGCAATGTTTCCGGAGCTGCCATTCATCAACGAATTCAGAAACTCGTAAACCTAGGTGTAATCAAAGGTTCTGAATTTATTCTCGACAACAACAAAGTGGGATTTGAAACATGTGCCTATGTAGGACTTTACCTTCAAAACCCTGGACAGTTTAATTCTGTTGTGGAAGAACTATCGAGAATTCCTGAGGTAGTAGAATGCCACTATACTACCGGTCAGTATGATCTTTTTATTAAGATCTATGCTAAAAATAATCAGCATTTGCTTAACATTATCCACAAAAAGCTTCAACCACTAGGGTTGGCTCGAACAGAGTCTTTGATCTCATTCAAAGAAGCGTTTAAAAAGCAAGTGCCAATTGATTTCTCTGAATAAGAACAATACTGTTCTTTGTTATTATTAGAGTAAACAAGTAAAATAAGAAAACCCTTATTGCATATTCTTTCGAATGTGTAATAAGGGTTTTTTATTTAAATATCATCCTCACTGCTCTTAGCTCCCGTAATTGAAGTCAAATACATATCGAGCATTCGTTTTGCAGCAATAAAGGAACTTATCTCAGAATTCAAGACTTGTTGTTCCGTATCCGGCAAAGAGGCCGAAACAATTGGATTATTATAAAAGCTGTCACGAAGTGCCTCGTTGATGCTTTCGTACATCCAATATTTAGATTGTTCTCTTCGTTTATGATCGAAGTAACCATTCTTCTTCGTAAAGGTTACATATTCATAAATCATATCCCAGATCTCTTTTATTCCTAGTGCATAATAGCCTGAGTAAGTAAGAACCTGAGGTGTCCAACCTGAGTCGGTAGGAGGGAAGAGGTGTAAGGCATTTTTGAATTGAGCCATAGCTAGTCGAGCCTTATCAATATTATCACCATCAGCTTTGTTGATAATAATACCATCAGCCATTTCCATAATACCTCTTTTGATACCTTGTAACTCATCTCCTGTACCAGCCAGTTGAATAAGCAAAAAGAAGTCAACCATTGAATGGACTGCTGTTTCACTTTGACCTACACCTACTGTTTCAACAAAGATTGTATCAAAGCCGGCAGCCTCACAAAGGATAATCGTTTCTCTGGTTTTCCGAGCTACACCACCTAGCGAACCCGCCGAGGGAGAAGGACGAATAAAAGCATTCTTTTCTCGCGATAAATCTTCCATTCGGGTTTTATCTCCCAGAATACTACCTTTCGAACGTTCACTACTTGGGTCAATAGCTAAAACGGCAAGTTTGCGTCCTGCTTTGATCAAGTGCATTCCAAAGGCATCGATTGAGGTACTTTTACCGGCACCAGGTACCCCTGTAATACCGATACGTACCGATTTGCCTGAATAGGGCAAACATTTTTCAATTACTTGTTGGGCGATTACTTGATGTTCGTGTTTCGAGCTTTCAATAAGTGTAACAGCCTGACTTAATATTGTTATATCGCCCTTTAAAATCCCTTCTACATATTGATCGGGAGTAAAGTGACGACGTTGCACTTTCTTTTTTGACTTTAGATAAGGGTTAACCGAAGGCAACATTTCAATTCCCTTATTCACTTTCAATCCTTTGTAATTCGGATCGTTTTCGGGATGTTCCATTGTTATTCTTATTTTGCGTATACGCGAATGATTCTAACCGGGCCTTTCGGGTCATTTGATATAATATGTATTGACTCTTCTGTATATCCTTTTATTGCTTTCGGATCCACAGAAACTTTAAAGGTAGCGGCTTGTCCTGGTTTGATTACTTTTTGACCACCAGATACTGCAAAGTTTTCATCGTCAATCGAGATTGAATAGATTTCAAGATTGCTTTTTCCTGCATTCGAGATCGAAAGATCACGAGACAATCTCGATTTTGCACCTTTTGCACTTCCAAGATCTACAAGATTTGTTGATAACTCCATCTTCGGTCCGTTTTTTAGATCCTCCATCGTTGTAGATCTATTCATTCCGGGAACGTTTGCGCGAACATTGATTACACCGGTAGTCTTTTTTCCGTTACTCTCAGAGATTGTTATCGGTAACTTATTCGAAATACGGCCTCTTTGAGAAATTTTATCTCCATCAAAAAGAACTGTAATATCAGTTGTTTCGTTCGGAGCAAGATTTGCCGAAGCAACAGAAGCAGTAATATAATCAGCAGTATTTTTTAAAGTGATGTTCATGGTGTTGTTACTACCATTTTTGATGGTAATACGTTCCCCTCTTACTTCTCCGGGATTAATAACATTAAACAACACTGAACTTGTAGTCATTTTAAGATCTCCAATAGAAGTGTTCATTGGCATGCTATTTCCTTTCGACTTCGGAATCACAGACCCTTTAATGCTTAAGATATACGCTCCTTGTTTACCATTGCTAAAAATTGAAATTGTTTTATTGAACGGACCAGGACGACCAGCCGGATTATAAGTAACCTTAATTACACCAGTCTTACCAGGAGCAATCGGAGCTTTAGTCCAGTCAGGAGTGGTACATCCGCAAGATGCAGTTACTCGATTGATTACTAGCGGAGCTTTTCCCGTATTGGATACTATAAAGTCATGACTAACAGGACCCCCATTTTCTTCAATGGTTCCATAATCATGTATAGGCGTTCCTACAGAAATAACTGCTCCGTTTTGAGCAAATGCCCAACTAAAAGAAAGCAAGGCAAAAAGCATGAGTATTAATCTTTTCATTGTAATTATTATTTTAATAATCTAAATAATCATCTTTTATATAAACAAAGGTAATAAGAATGCTGATTGTTTTACTTGATAAATTCTTTTTCTATTTTTTAATTCAAGCAGGAATTCAATTCTGATCCGTACGAATAGATGCACCTTGCGAATAGTTTACAAAGCGAGGTGCATAAACAGATTCTATGCTTGCAGGAGCTGCAAGATAGTCACCTTGACGGGAAACAAATGATTCCAACATGATTACGTGTTTGCCTGCCGGTAATTCCGAAATAAAGATGTTTGTGTATACATCTTTTATATCCAGATAATATCCAATTGATCCTGCAAAGCTATATCCTGATTGCGAAGAAGCCGGTTCTAAGCATCCCGAACGCCAATCACGTATGCATACATAGTTCATCGTTCTGTCTGCTGAGATCTCAAGTTTGGTTACGATCACATCGCCGTTATTTAACTTTCCTGCTTTAGCCAGCGGTATAAGTTCGGGTTTGTTGTCGGCAAATCGTTTCACAAACAAATGCTTCCGAATAGAAAGTTCGGAGTTATTCTTCTCAATAGAGGCAACTGGAACATTGTATTGATAAAACAAATTTATCCAAGCAATGTTTCCTCCTGTGTTTGCAACAGTAATACGATTGATAGAAGAAGTCCTTGAATTCCCTTGCATCTTATTGCGAATAACGCCGGTTTGATTACTACTTTCCGAGAAACTATACTTTTGATCACCCCATGAAATATCAATACGACTACTTTTATCCGTAAAGGAACAACTCGTAAGGATACCATACACTGCTGATAATGTAGCTGGTGTAGTAGGCCATTGCTGTACTTCCTTTTGTCGGATCAACCAAGTTATCAACAGGTCTTTCTTGGTCGCGAATTCTCCGGGAAGTATCGTTTGCAAGGCATGCATAGCCAACACATGTACCGAAATTGGGGATAAGAAAGCTTCCGTGCCTGTGTACATTGGATTATTCCAGTACATTCCAAGCGAATTATTCACCGTTGCGATCGTTAAAAGGTTTTGCGCAACTGCTTGAGCAAGCTCTTTCTTGCCATTAGCCTGCATCAAAAGAGCAATCATTGCTTTGTCGGCAACAGCATGTGTAGTCCAATTCTCTTCCGCTTTGGCAGTAAAGAAACGAATCGCTTCGCGCGCATCTCCGTTTTCAGGAATATCGCGATACAGACTTCTTACATACAGATAGAAAAGCAGATCATTACTAAGCGTATAGGTTGCTTTCTCTTTGATGTTATTGTATCGATCCTTCACGGCATTATCGAGATAGTTCAAAGCTTTTATCTGCATCATCTTCTCAGCTTCACCATATTCTACAGCATTTAGATCAATCAGACTTGCCATACCATATAATACAGACAATGTAACAGACAGATCGCCCGGCATATTTTTAAACCAAGAGATACTTCCATCTTCATTTTGCAAAGCAATCAATTGCTGCATAGCTGTTTTGCAATTAGCAGTAAGCATATTTCTGTTGAGAAGATTCTTTAATGCCAAACGTTGCTGTAGTTCTCGGTTCGACTCATTGAGCCAAGGTGTTGATTGAAGATTTAGATCGGTCAATAAAGCACCTTTCGCTAAGTTAGACTGCATTTTCATTTCAGAAGTAGTCGCACTCAATTGAGCCAATCTGCTTTTTATACCGGGAACAAAGTCGATTAATTGCATCGCTGTTTTACCGGCAAAGAATGAACCCAATAAAGAGAGCGCGTTGTCATTATCACGAGATTGCAAATACGGCAATACTTCCACAGCCGTCCAAGCCGGGTTGTTAATAACCTCGATCGTTGCAATTCCGTTTAGCGCGTCATCAGCGTTTTTCAACAAGTCGCTCCATCGAAGCTCCATCGATTCACCAGCTTTCAAAGAGACCTGTTTGCTACTTGTTACCACATAGTCGTCAGGTACCACAGGAATCATCACCTGTTCACCATCTGAATACAATTTAGAATCGGCAATGACTTTGAATACCAGGAAGTTTGTGCCTTTAGGAACTCTAAGTTGCCAGGTTGCAACTTGTGAAGTATTTCCTTTCAAGTCAAACTTCTGACCGATCGCATCGATCGTTTTCAATACATTTCCATACTCGTCGGTCACTTGTAAGGTTGTTGTGCCCGATAAGTTATCAACAGTGTTGTTAATAACTAAGGTAGACAGATCCACAAGATCGCCGGATCGTACAAAGCGAGGCCAGTTTGGCTGTACCATTAGCTGCTTCGATGAAACTAGATAATCTGTTTTAGTCCCCACATTCATAGAGGCCGTGTTTGCCAACAACATTAATTTCCAGCGGGTATTAACCTCCGGTACTTTGAATGAGAAGGAAACTTCGCCTTTTTGATCTGTTTTGAGATCGGGATAAAAGAATGCTGTTTCGAGCATATTAGCCCTGATATTATTTTGCTGCGTTGGTTTTGGAGCCGGAGCCGGTGTCATATCGCTTGCGATAGCAGCTTCTTCTTCCACCATGCTATTTGATGACTTGGCAAAACCGGCAGTAAGCATCGGCATAGCCCGATAACGATAGAGTCCTAGCATATTAGGGGTAAAGTAGTTTTTCCAATCAAAGACCCATTTGGCCGCAATGTAATTACGATATTCAGGGAGAGAAGCATAAGCTTGCAAATATTGATTGTTAAACATCACACCGGTATTGAGCACCGAAGGAT
The DNA here is from genome assembly GCA_003447595.1 of Porphyromonadaceae bacterium. Lineage (GTDB taxonomy): Bacteria > Bacteroidota > Bacteroidia > Bacteroidales > CAMTPD01 > UBA12018. The sequence goes on along the minus strand of DLYT01000051.1, from coordinate 6,131 downwards.
ATATTTGTATCGATTGTAACGGGTCAATAGACCAGTTGTTCGTTGCAAACACATCCAATGCCGCGTCATACATTCCGGCCAAAAGAGCTGCATCAGCCGCAGTCGAATCCGGATTTTGCACACGAAGGGTATACGTTAGTTCCGCTCCGGGCACTGTTTTGTCGGTAAAGGTTTCAAATTTAACCGACAGAGTCTTGTCTGGTTGTTTGCGTTTGATCACAACCGACTCTTGATATACTTTTCCTTCCTTTACAAACGTAAAGTATACGACAGCACCATTTCCCATTTCGGCAGTATATGGAATCACAAAGCGTTGGTTTTCTTTGCTCAATGTGACGCGGTCACGTTTTAAGCAAACACCATTTGCGACAACTTCATAAAGCAGATGTACATCTTTCATGTAGGTGCCAAAAGTGATCCACGTTGATTTGCCCGGCACAACGTTTGTATTCATCGAAGCCATCCAAACTTTGAGATTGGCAGGAGGCAATTCGTCTTTCAGATTGTAAATCATAATTCGACGCACCTCTTGCGCTACGAGTCCGTTTGTCGTTTTTGCTTCTATCGAGAGTTGATAACATCCCGATTTAAGATCTGCAAGCGAAGAAAGATCGACCGGTTTTCCACTTGTAAACGGAAGCGTTGCAACGATTGCCTTTTCTACGTGAATGGTACTATCGTTATGTATATTATTTAATAGCTCTCCATATCGATCAAATTGCTCGGTACTTGTAACCTGTTGTATATTTATCGTGCCGTTTACAGCAATCAACTCACCATTGGCATTGGTAATTGTAACAGTTGTTTGCGGGATCCGTTCTTTATCGATCAATTCTGCAAGATCGGTATAAACATTGAGTGCGTTCTTGCCAACTGCAATACGAGTATCTGCGGTTTGAGTCTCACCGGCCATATCGGTCGCACTTATATTGAATTGATACCACACAGCCTTTGGCCAGAAGAAGCTACCGGTATTCTCACCATCTTCTTTCTTAGTTTTGATCGCAATTTTAAAGTTACCTTTAGCATCTGTTTGCAAGGTTCCGGAAGCAAAGTTTGCTTCGTTTTGCCCTTGAATAAAGTAGCGCGCCATCGATACTCGGTCTACCTGATAGCTGATAGCGCAGTTTGGCATTGTCACACCATTGTAAGCGAGAACTTGTCCCATCACAAAAACAGAATCTCCGGCTTGATATACAGAAGTATCAGGTTTTAGAGCAATGTAAAAGTTTGGGCGTTTATAAGCTTGCACTTGTATAGAGGTTGCGCTCTCCGGTGTGCTCAGTGTAACAAAGCCATTGAGCATATCTGCCGGTAAAGCAAAGCTACCAGAGAAACCGCCAAAAGCATCCGTCGTATAGTTGTATGTATAAATCTTAGATCCGTTATTGCTACTCACTGTGAGTTCTCCGGTTGTTCCTTTTATCACATTTGCAGTTAACTGATCCGACTCAAAGACAATTCCTTTGAAAGAAACCGTTTGGCCCGGGCGATATACAGCACGATCAGTCAATAAGCTCACTTGTTTGCGCAATTTCGTTTGCGTGTTGTTGTTTCCGTAATAGCGGTCGAGCGGATTTAAAAACGAAGCGTATGATTTCCCATCCGTTACGCGATAACGATTGATCTCATTCGCATCGAAATAGAAATCGGCAATACCGTTACGATCTACTTTAACCGAACCTTTTTCTTCCAGCGATTCTATTCCTTTCGAAGTCTTTTCATTGTAAAGCTTTACAAACGCATTGCGTAGCGGTTTCCCGGTAAGCCAATCTACCGCGATCACTTCGCCCGATTGTGATTGCTTGTCGTTAGGACCCGGACGGAAGAGAGAAGCCGTTTTACTTACCGTAAAGAAGTCCGATGAAATCATATCACTGGTAGGACCGGTTACGGTAATACGATAAAACCCTTCATGCGAAAGCGCCAAAGGTATTGTATAGGTTTTCTCCAGATACGGTGCCGCTTGCGGCAGTGTTACCTCTTTATCGTAAACAGAAACCGTATTATTTATCGCCGAAGTGTCGATAAGGGAAGACAAGCGCAGTGCCTGATCGTCGATCGAGAGTTGTTCGATATGTACACGAAACGAGCCAAGGTTCCGATACGAAAAGTCGATCGAAGTGGTACGTTCGGGATAAAGTTGATTGGGCAATTGTGCTTGAATATACGGAGTCGTGATTTGATCCAAGATCCGTCTTACCGATGCAATTTGATCACTGTTGGGAAAGCGAATTACAGCGGCGGTGCATAATTCATATACCTCTTTGTTACTTACACTTTCGGGAGTATTATAATCGCTTAGAAGCGTTTGAGCTTTTTGCACAATCGCAGTTATGATATACGGATCATTTGCATATGTTTTGATCAATGTATCCAGCGCTTTTCGGTAATCTTGATTTGCGACTTGTCTGTTCGCTTTTGTCGTATTGTAGACAAAGTTTAAGCGATCGAGTTCACTTTGAATGAGAGCCGCGGTATTTCCTTGGTTCCCTTTTTCAAAAGCAATGAGTTGGTCATACAAGTGTACTACCTGTGCACTATCAGCATTGATTTGCTTGAGCAATTCTATGTTTTGCGTGATTAAGAACTCATACAGCGAAGTATATACATCAGGCAAATTACTTTTTTGCTGGATGTTGATAATCAACTTCGGGAAAGCATTCACATTAATACCTCCAAGCTCTACTTCGTTTTTCAGTGACGCTTGTATGGCCCAGTCTATTTTTTGCTTGAGTTGTTCTTGAGTAAGGGTAAGCAACGGTGCATTTCCATTCGGAGCATTGTTGAAAGGCATCATGCCCATTGCAGAGCTGCTATAATAGGTTGCATACAGATATGCCAACGAATAATTTGCCAATGCTTTTTCTGCAATATTTGCGCTAACAGAAGTCGTGGCAAACTTTTCGAGAGGAGCCAACTCTTTTGCGAATAAATATTTGTCTTTTTGCGTCGAATCGCGCAATTGAACGAGCAACGTTTGAAGTTCTTGTGTTGAATAGGAAGATGTCGTTGTCGCTTTTTGTGCAAACAAGGCAGGTAGTCCTATAAAAAGAGTACCGGCTATCGTAAAGATTACTTTTCTCATATCCATTTTCTTTTGCCGTTAATATCGAAGTATAATAAGGCTTATTCTTTGTAAACAGTCCCTTATAATAGATAGATACAATATCGGGATAAAAAAATGTTTATTATGTAGTATTGTTTGTTAAATGTAAGAATTGCTCTCTTTTATAAAGAGTAACGAATCGCGAGAAGAGGGATAAAACAACAAAAGAGTCGAATCAATTGATCAACTGATTCGACTCTTTCGGTTTCCGGATATAAGCAACAGCTTATATGGTATCTTATTTTTTTCTATCCAATGTAACGAATGAATACGGATACGGATTTTTTTCATCCGCGTCGTGATCTTCGCGTGCTACGATTTCCCACTCCTCGGCCTCAATTTGAGGAAAGAAGGTGTCGGCATCTTCAAAATGATGGTGGATGTAGGTCAGATACAAGCGATCTGCTTTGGGTAATGACTCAGTATATAATACCGCACCACCGATGATAAATACCTCTTCTTCCGATTCGAAATGAGGCAAAGCCTCTTTCAGCGAATGGTATACCTGGCAACCTTCAAACGTAGCCCCTTCGGTGCGGGTAAGCACCACATTGGTACGGTTGGGCAAAGCTCCTTTGGGCAACGACTCAAAGGTACGACGTCCCATAATGATGGTATGCCCGGTTGTAAGTGCTTTGAAATGTTTCAGATCGGCAGGCATGTAGCACAACAAATCGTTGTTTTTGCCGATAGCGTTCTCTTGCGCCACGGCTACTATGATCGATAATTTGCTCATCTTTGATTCTTTCTTTCTACTTTATACGGCCACTACACCTTTGATATGCGGATGCGGATCGTATCCTTCAAGCGTAAAGTCTTCGAACTCGAAGTCGAAAATACTTTTTACTTCCGGATTGATTTTCATGGTAGGCAATGTACGCGGCTCGCGGCTCAACTGTTCTTTAACCTGATCCATGTGATTCATATATATATGAGCGTCGCCCAATGTATGTACAAACTCACCCGGTTTTAGGCCGGTAACTTGTGCCATCATCATCAATAGCAGTGCATACGAAGCGATGTTGAAAGGAACACCCAAGAAGATATCAGCGCTGCGTTGATACAACTGCAAACTGAGCTTCCCGTCGGCTACATAAAACTGAAAGAAAGCATGGCAAGGAGGCAGGTTCATATTATTTAGATCAGCAACGTTCCACGCACTCACGATAATACGACGCGAGTCGGGATTGTTTTTAATGGTTTCTACCACTTCCGAAATCTGATCAATGTGTCCGCCGTTATAGTCGGGCCAAGATCTCCATTGGTATCCGTAGATGTGGCCAAGATCACCATCGGCATCGGCCCATTCATTCCAGATACGCACGCCATGGTCTTGAAGATACTTTACGTTTGTATCACCTTTCAAGAACCAAAGTAGTTCGTACACGATCGACTTCAAGTGAAGTTTCTTTGTCGTGATCATTGGAAAACCATCTTCAAGGTTGAAGCGCATTTGATGACCAAACACACTTTTTGTCCCCGTTCCGGTACGGTCTTCCTTAAACGCCCCCTCATTGAGAACGCGTTCAAGCAATTCTTTATATTGTTTCATTATGGATGTTTTTAGACTACAAATATACAATGAATAACCATACAGTATTGTTTATAAATCTATATAGAGACTAGTAGATCCAAACACATTGGTTAAACGTATTCATCATACAATCAACAAGCCTGCTTCGTTGAGGGCTTCGAAAGCCGGCGAAGCGAGGAAGTCGTCGAGTTTTATCGCTGCTTTCTCGGTAAGTAGCTCGGCAAAAGCTTCGAGAGTTACGGCTTGTTCGGTACTTGGTTTCAAACTTGGCAACGTGTTGTGCAGAAATTGCGCCAGGGTATTGGTGCAGTCGCACGCTAGTGTTTCTGTCTTGTTGTTGATGACCAAGCGTGTTGCGACCGATTTCTTGCCTTTGCGGTTGCGTTCGGTTTGCTCGATTTCGGTAGTTCCACCTAGCCAAACAATCTTTTGTCGAGGGGAAATGCTACGCTTTTCGCGCGAGTCGATTACCCGTTCGATGTAGGATGGCGGCAAAGTTGTGCGCGGAATCTTAAAGTCGAACCATTTGTGAAGTGGCAAGTCGAAACCTGCTCCCTGCATGTAGTTGTAAAGCGAAATGCGAAGACCTTCTGAGAAAAGTCCGTGATCGCACCCCTTCTTATCTATAAACTGCACGTCGTTTTTGGCAAATCCACCAAAAGGCCCCTCGATCACTTCCGCGCCAAAGCTTTCGGGCGCAAGGCCTACCGGACTGTGAGCCGTCATGGCAAATCGGTGCCAGAAGCCTGATTGCACCACTTCGTTCTCGAACAACTGGCGAACAGTCTCCATCGAATCGATCGTCTCTTGTGCCGTTTGCGTAGGGAAACCATACATCAAATAGGCATGCACCATAATGCCCGACTGCGTAAAATGATTGGCAACGCGTGCTACTTGTGCTACGTCTACCCCTTTATTAATCAGCTTGAGCAAACGATCCGAAGCAATCTCCAATCCGCCCGATACGGCAATACAACCCGCAGCCTTCATCAATCGGCAAAGGTCGGCCGTAAAGCTGCGTTCGAAACGAATGTTGCCCCACCAAACTACCTTCATACGTCGGCGCAAAATCTCCAGGCAAAGCTCTTTGAGCAAAGCCGGCGGTGCGGCCTCGTCTACAAAGTGAAAGCCCGGTTCGCCGGTTTGATTCATAATCACCTGCATACGGTCGGCCAGTTGGGCCGCAGTCGTTTGATTAAAACGCTTGATGTAGTCGAGCGAACCATCGCAGAAAGCACATTTCCCCCAGTAGCAACCGTGGGCAAGTGTCATCTTATTCCATCGTCCGTCGCTCCAAAGCTTGTGCATCGGGTTTGCGATTTCGATGATCGAAACGTAGCGATCCAGGTGAAGTCCGTCGTAATCGGGGTAACCACATTCGGTGTGCGACACATCCTTGATGGCTGCGTTCTCGAGGTAAACCGTCTTGTTCTCTCTTAACACAAATGTGCGGTTGAGTTCATCTTCGCCAATCTCCTTGTTGAGCAG
>DLYT01000061.1:52460-61244 GCA_003447595.1 Porphyromonadaceae bacterium | reverse complement strand
GATACGGCTTCGAAGAAAGTATTCTTTGAGAAAGCTGTGACGCGGGAAGTGGATGAAACCGATGAGAAAACAGGCTTAGTGACTAAAGTGAAAAAGAAAGAAACTTCGCCGGTGATTGTTGATTATGATTTTTTGCATTTTACGCCGCCAATGAGTGCGCCCGACTTTGTGAAGGAAGCCGAATTGGGATGGACAGAAGGGAGTTTGCAATCGGGAAGTTGGGTCATGGTAGATAAGAATACGATGGTTCACAAACGATATCCAAACATTGTTTCGCTGGGAGATGTGGCAGGTTTGCCTACCAGTAAGACTTCTGCCGCAATCCGAATGCAAGTTCCGATTGCAGTGAGCAATTTGGTTGCCTTGATGGAGAACCGTACTCCCGATGCTCTTTATAACGGATACACCGCTTGTCCGATTATAACCGAGTATGGCAAAGTATTGATGTGCGAATTTGATTACGACAAGAAGCCGATGCCAACGTTTCCTTTGATCGATGGCGCTCATGAACAATGGGTGCACTGGTTGCTTAAAAAGTATGTTCTCAAACCGATGTATTTCCACGGAATGCTCAATGGCTTGATGTAACATATAATTATTTATGACTAGAAAGATTTTATCATTGATGTTGATTGCCATGATCGCATGGCCTGCGTTTGCGCAGAAAAAGAAAAAGTTTGAATTGGATTTTTACGGATTTGTCCGTGTCGACGGGTTTTATAACTCGCGAAAGAATGTAGAGTCGATCGAAGGTATCTTCTCGTTGTACCCGATGGGTCCGAGCTACGATGCGGATGGTAAAGACTTGAATGCTGTGCCGGATGCGGGTATCTTCGCAATCTCAACTCGTTTGGGATTGGATGTGAAAGGTCCTGACTTCTTGAAGGCTAAGACGTCTGCAAAGGTGGAAGCCGATTTTGCAGGTTATACGGCTAAGACTCCGAAAGGTTTTGGTAATGTGCGTCTTCGCCAAGCTTTCGTTCGTTTCGACTGGACAAAGAGTGCGTTAATTGTAGGACAAACATGGCACCCAATGTGGAGTGTGTCTCCTGAAATGATAAATCTTTCTACCGGAGCTCCTTTCCAACCGTTCAACAGAAGTCCGCAAGTACAGTACAACTATAAACTCGACAATGTACGATTTATCGGTGCTGCCTTGTATCAGATGCAGTTTGCATCTTCGGGCCCTGATGGCAAGTTGAAGGAGTATCAAAAGAATAATGTGCTTCCTGAACTTTACGGTGGCGTAGAGTATAAATACAAAGAGTGGACCGTAGGTGGGGGTGCTGAGTTTAAACGTATTCGCCCACGTACCGAAGCTACTGTAGGGGATAAAACCTACAAAGTATCGGAGTATAATTCGTCTGCATCGTTTAATGTATATGGTCGCTTCAAAAAAGGAGACTGGAACGTTGCTGCTAAAACAGTATACGGACAGAATCTTAGCGATATGTGTATGCTTGGTGGTTACGGTGTTACTTCGATCTCTCCGGATAATGGTGAGGCTAAGTATGTGAACTTTAATAACTCTACATCTTGGTTGAATATCGTTTGGGGTAAGAAGTATCAAGTGGGTACTTTCTTGGGTTATTCTAAAAACCTTGGAACTAATAAGCCGCTTTTGAATACAAAAGATGTGTATGGTTCGGGTACAAACATCGATCAACTTTGTTCGGGTAGCTTGTATTTCGCAGCGAATATCTCGAACTTCAGAATGGGTGTAGAGTATTCGTATACCAATGCTGCTTATGGCAAAAACGACTTGGAAACAGGGAAAGTAAAAGATATTACAAACGTGGGCAACAACCGTGTGGCTGCGACTGTGATCTATAACTTTTGATTGAAAGACTGAAGGGTCTCATGATATAAAGAGCGAAGAAGCGATGGTGCTTCTTCGCTCTTTTTGCATAAAAAAAAGGAGCATTCATTGTGAATGCTCCTTTGCTGTATTGTTTGAAAGGGTTGTTCTTATAATCCGAACGCTTTCTTAACCTGATCTACATAGTCAAGTTTTTCCCATGTAAATAGTTCAACCTCACAAATAGTAGGCTCGTTTGAATAACGAGATGTGAATACTTTTGTTACCGTTTCAGGTTGACGACCCATGTGACCATAAGCTGCTGTTTCAAGATAGATTGGGTTACGAAGTTTCAATCTTTCTTCAATTGCTTTTGGACGCATGTCGAAGATTTCACCAACTAGCTTAGCGATTTCTCCGTCTGTCATTTTCACGTTGCTGCGACCGTATGTGTTTACGAAGATGTTCATAGGACGAGCTACTCCAATTGCATAAGCAACTTGTACAAGTACTTCGTCTGCAACACCTGCCGCAACAAGGTTTTTAGCGATGTGACGTGAAGCGTATGCTGCCGAACGGTCTACTTTCGATGGGTCTTTGCCCGAGAAAGCACCACCACCGTGCGCACCTTTTCCTCCGTATGTGTCTACGATGATCTTGCGACCTGTAAGACCTGTGTCTCCGTGAGGACCACCGATTACGAATTTACCGGTTGGGTTTACGTGGTAGATGATTTGATCGTTGAACAATGCTTGGTATTGAGGATATTTAGCCTTAACACGTGGGATCAAGATTTCGATCATGTCTTGTCTGATCTTGTCTTGCATTGCTTTGTCTGCTTTAGCTTGCTCTGCAGCGTTTACTTTGGCAGGTTTTACAAATTCGTCGTGTTGTGTAGAGATTACGATTGTATCGATACGTAGTGGTGTGCCGTTGTCATCGTACTCAACTGTTACTTGCGATTTTGCATCAGGACGAAGGTAGGGCATAAGCTCGATTTCGTTCTTTCTGATGTTGGCAAGTTCAAGTAGTAACGCATGCGAAAGGTCTAGTGCCAATGGCATGTAGTTGTCGGTTTCGTTTGTTGCGTAACCAAACATCATACCTTGGTCGCCGGCTCCTTGTTCGTATGGATCTTCGCGCTCAACACCACGGTTGATATCGCCCGACTGCTCGTGGATTGCCGAGAATACACCACATGATTTAGCTTCAAACTGGTATTCGCTTTTTGTGTAGCCAATACGTTCGATCACGGTACGTGCAATTTCCGGAACATCAACGTAAGCAGAAGATTTAACTTCTCCAGCCAAGACAACCTGTCCGGTTGTAACAAGGGTTTCGCAAGCAACTTTAGAACTCTTGTCATAGGCAAGAAATTCGTCAAGCAAAGCATCCGAGATTTGATCGGCTACTTTATCGGGGTGCCCTTCAGACACCGATTCGGAGGTAAATAAATAACTCATAAATATAGGTTTAATCAATTGTCAAATGAATTGACGAGAAAAGAAGTGTGTGGAATGCAATGGGGAGAAAAAATAAAATTTAGCATTTTTTTCCGTGGTTGCAAGCATACAAATCTATCCACATCTTTAATTGATACAAAGGTAGAACATTTTTTTTGTTCTAGACAAATGTATTGTTTAAATTATCATTTAATCTGGTTTCCAGATTCTTAATTGTTGTTTTTAGCACGGGATGCACAAGTTCAGGTGCAATTTCTGCTAGCGGAGTAAGCACAAATAAGCGTTCTTGCATCAATGGATGCGGTATCTTGAGGTCCTCTTGCGAAAGAATCAAATCGTCGTATAATAGGATATCGATGTCGATGATTCGATCTGCATATCCATCGCCGGTGGATTTGGCCATTCGTCCAAGATCTCTTTCTATTACTTGTGTTGCCTCGAGTAGTTCTCGCGGAGTGAGCGTCGTCTCAATGGCTAACGCTACATTAATGAAGGCATTTGTAGACTCAAATCCCCAAGGTTCGGTTTCTAGAAAAGAAGAAAGGGTGGCAACAGTGCCCACCCTTTCGTTTAGCAGGTTTATGGCCTGCATGATATTTCTTTGTCTATCGCCGATGTTTGTACCCAAACTTAAATAGACTGTATGTTGCATAAGCTGATTAGTCAACAATTAGCATTGCGTCTCCGTATGCACCGAAACGATATCCTTCTTTCACGGCTACTTCGTATGCATTCATCACGTGGTCGTATCCGCCAAATGAAGCTGTCATCATCAACAGTGTTGAAAGTGGCATGTGGAAATTGGTTACCATGGTGTTTGCAACACTAAATTCGTATGGAGGGAAGATAAACTTGTTGGTCCAACCGTCGTACTCTTTCAAGTGTCCGTCTGTACTAACAGCTGTTTCTACTGCACGCATAACAGAGGTTCCAACCGCACAAATCTTTTTGTTGCTGTCTTTTGCTTTGTTTACGATGTCAACTGTTTCGCCTTTGATGGTCATTTGTTCAGAGTCCATCTTATGTTTGGTTAGGTCTTCTACGTCGATTTCGCGGAAGTTACCCAAGCCTGAGTGCAACGTAAGGTAGGCAAAGCGACAGTCTCTGATCTCTAGACGTTTCATTAATTCACGGCTAAAGTGTAGTGCCGCAGCCGGTGCTACAACAGCTCCTTCGTTCTTTGCAAAGATGTTTTGATATCTGTGCTCATCGTCTTCTTCTACCGGTCTGTCAATGTATTTTGGCAGTGGAGTTTCGCCCAATGAGTATAGTGTTTCTTTGAACTCTTCGTGGCTTCCGTCGAAAAGGAAACGAAGTGTACGTCCGCGAGAAGTTGTATTGTCGATAACCTCTGCTACCAAAGAATCGTCTTCACCGAAGTAAAGTTTGTTGCCGATACGGATTTTACGAGCAGGATCTACCAATACGTCCCAAAGGCGTAGTTCTTGATTTAGTTCGCGAAGAAGAAAAACTTCGATCTTAGCACCTGTTTTTTCTTTATTACCATACAAGCGAGCCGGAAATACACGTGTGTCATTAAAAATAAACACATCATCTTCACCAAAGTAGTCTAGGATGTCTTTGAATACTTTGTGTTCGATTTCACCTGTATTGCGGTGCAACACCATCAAACGCGATTCATCTCTGTTTTTTTCAGGATGAAGTGCAATAAGCTCTGTAGGTAGAGCAAATTTAAATTTTGAAAGCTTCATAACGATTGAGGTTTTTATTTATTTTCTTCTGACTCAATATTGTTTAGAAAAGTATCTATGTCTTCAGGACTCATGCACATATCAAGTGTAACGTCTCCAATTCTGGTACGTTCCAACCCGATTAGATGTCCTCCTGAATTTAAAGCCAAGCCAATGTCTCTTGCTAATGCTCTGATGTATGTACCTTTGCTACATACAACCCTGATCTTAATGACCGGCATAGAGTAGTCGAGTAGTTCTATTTCATCTATTACAAGGGTTTTGGCTTTAAGTTCTAGTTCTTGTCCACTTCGGGCAAGGTCGTAAGCTCTTTCACCATTTACTTTGCAAGCAGAGTAAACCGGTGGAACTTGTTCTATTGTTCCAACAAAGTTGTTTAGAACTTGTTCAACAAGATCTCTTGATATATGCTCTGTAGGATATGTTCCATCCACCTCTGTTTCAAGATCGAAAGAAGGTGTAGTTTCGCCAAGCTTTATGGTTGCTACGTATTCTTTTGTTTGATATTGAAACTCCTCAATTCGCTTTGTCGCTTTCCCGGTACAAATAATTAATACGCCTGTCGCAAGCGGGTCTAATGTACCGGCATGTCCTACTTTTATTTTCTTAATCTTAAGTTTTCTAGATAATTTATACCTAATCTTAGACACCATATTAAATGAAGTCCAGTGAAGAGGCTTGTTGAAATAGAGTACTTCTCCTTCTATAAAGTTCATTCTAACTATTGAGTTGTTCAAAAAATTGAGAATATTATTGAAAGTAATCCCGCTACAACACAATAGTATGCAAAGTAGATCAGTTTACCTTTCTTTACGATGTTAATCATCCACTTACAAGCCAATGCTCCTGTTATAAACGCGGCAAAGAACCCGGTAAGTAGTGCTGTTAAAGAGATTCCGGATTGCTCAAGAGAGAACCCTCCTTTCATTAAATCAAGTAATGCTTCTCCTAAGATAGGAGGGATCACCATCAAAAATGAGAATTTGGCAACGCTTTCCTTTTTGTCTCCCAAAAGGATACCCGTTGCAATGGTTGAGCCTGATCTTGAAAGACCCGGCATTACCGCACAAGCTTGTGCAAGTCCGATGATAATTGCATCCTTAAATGAAATATCATCTTTTACGCGCGGACGTGCATAATAGGAAAATGCCAAAAGAGTTGCGGTGATCAAAAGCATAATCCCAACAACCAATAGTCCGCTTCCGAAGATAGCTTCCACTTGGTCTTTGAAGAGTAGCCCTACGATTCCAACCGGAATCATGGATAGTGCAATCTTCGCCGCATATTTAGTTTCTTCGTTCCATTTGAACTGGAACAAACCTTTTAATATGGCTACAATTTCTTTATGTAATACAACAATCGTACTTAATACAGTCGCTGCATGTACGGCTACGGCAAAAGTAAGATTCTCTTCGCCGCTCATTTGAAAAATATAACTTCCAATGGTTAAGTGTCCGCTACTGCTGACAGGTAAGAACTCAGTTAATCCTTGTACAATACCTAAGATAAGGGCTTCAAATACATCCATAAATTTTATTCTGTTATTTTAGTTGGTCGGTTAAAGACAATTGCAAAGATCATTAGAACAAAACCGATCAATGTAGTAACAGGTGCAATAACAATACGTCTGGTATCGAAGATTGCAGGATTGAATGATGTTTCATCGGCAGATCCACCTCCCGACATCAATAAAAAGCCAATAACTATTAGTACCACGGATACAGCCATTAGTACAAAGTTTGTTTTTCCGAGGGCGAAATTTGTATTAGACATTGTCGCTTGTTTTAGATATAATATAATTTATCGAATTTCATCTTTATATATTTATTCACGGCACACCACGTTGCAATGGTGGTGAGTAACATTCCGGCTCCTAGCACAATGATTGCAGTTTCAATGAGCAGCTCGGGTGTTAACACTCCTTGAAGCCCGGGGATTTCTATATTTGCATAATAAAGAGCTCCCGCAAGCATCGCCAATGCAAGCAAGCCTGCCATAAATCCACTTGCGAGGTTTTGCCTGATAAAAGGACGACGAATGAATCCCGGCGTTGCTCCTACAAGTTTCATTGTATGGATGAGAAATCTTTTGGAATAAATATGAAGTCTGATTGTATTATTGATGAGTGCAAAGGAAATGATGGAAAGAATGGCTGCGAGTCCTAAGAGTATAATTCCCACTCGTTTTACATTCTCATTCACGATTTGCATCATATCTTTTCGATAAAGAAGATCTTCGATTTGCGTATCAGTCTTAATTTGTCGTTCGATAACGGCTAAACTGTCCGGATTTGCATATTCGGAGTTTAACTTGATTTCGATGGTTGAAGACAACGGATTGAACCCTAAGAAAGTTTCCGGGTTTTCTCCGATTTCAGCTTCAAGCTCTTTGGCTGCCTGTTCTTTGGATATGAAAAGAGTAGACTTGACAAAATCTTCTTTAGCCAATCGTTTTTGAAGGCGGTCAATATCTGCTTGCTTTGCATTCTCTTTGAGAACGATCGAAAAAGAAATACTCTCTTTTACATATGAAGATAAGGTGTCTCCAATTCTAGCGAGAAGGAATATTGAACCTAGAAGAAACAACACCAATGCCACACTGAACATAGATGTCAGTCTGGAGTTGAAAAACGAGGTTGATTTAATCTTTTTATTTTCAGTCATCAGACGCCTTCTTAAGATGATAAATTAAAATGGAGATATGCTAAGGGTGCATATCTCCCAATTTCTTCGCAAATAAAATATTATTTCTTGAATTTGCTCTTTTGTTTAGTTTAATTTAACTGTTATTCAACGGGCTCTCCAAACAGGGTTGCGCTAGATGCATTGTTAATGGTAACCATAACTTTATCACCAACGCGGTAGTTCTTTTTATCAAAGATGACAACTTTGTTTTGAGAGGTACGGCCAAATAGCTGTTCTCTAGAACGTTTAGAGAAACCTTCTACAAGAACTTCAAAAGTTTTGCCGATGTCTCTTTTGTTACTAGCTTCCGATAATTCAAGTTGAAGACTGATCATTCGGTTTAGACGATCAATTTTCACGTCTTCCGGAACGTCATCCACTAGATGTTTGGCTGCATACGTGCCCGGACGTTCTGAATATTTAAACATGAAGGCAGAGTCATAACCCACTTCTCTCATAAGGGATAGTGTGTCTTGAAACTCTTCTTCTGTCTCAGAGTGGAACCCACAAAATAGGTCGGTCGAGATAGCACAGTCTGGAAGAATTTGTTTGATCGCGGCAATACGCTCCAAGTACCATTCTCTGGTGTACTTACGATTCATAACGTCCAAAATGCGCGAGTTTCCGGATTGAGCCGGTAAGTGAATCATTTTGCAAAGATTATCGTACTTCGAAATCACATGAAGGGTTTCGTCGCACATATCTTTAGGATGTGAGGTGGTAAATCTAATTCGCATTTCAGGAGCTTCTTCAGCAACCAATTGAAGAAGTTTTGGGAAGTTGATGGTTTCTCCATCTCTTTCAAAAGAGTAAGAATTTACATTTTGACCTAGAAGAGTAACTTCTCTGAACCCTTTTTCTTTCAAATCGCGTAGTTCATTTAAGATACTTTCTACGTCGCGGCTACGTTCTCTACCTCTGGTGTAAGGTACAATACAATAGGTGCAGAAGTTGTTACATCCACGCATAATTGAAATAAAGCCCGAGATTTTAACGCCACTTAATTTCAAAGGAATCACATCCTTGTAGGTTTCTTGCGTAGAGAGTTCTACGTTAATGGCTTTTTCTCCTGTCTCCACAGCACCTACTAGATTGGGAAGATCCATGTATGCGTCTGGACCAACAAC
>DLYT01000061.1:46613-52170 GCA_003447595.1 Porphyromonadaceae bacterium | reverse complement strand
CGATTGGAAATATTGAAGACGAGAGATGATTTTTTGTTCGGCATTATCACGAACCGAACATGTGTTTACAAAGATAGCATCCGCATCTTTAATCTCGTCAGTTACAACATAGTCGTCCATTTGCATCACAGAGGCAACGACCTCGCTATCTGCAACATTCATTTGGCAACCATACGTCTCGATAAATAGTTTTTTTTCTACTACTTCAGTTGCAGATTTAAAGTCCGCTCCTTGCTTACAATCTTTCATGTTGTGTTATTAAAAAGTTAAAAATTTATTTCTGTTGTTTATTTTACTGTCAAATTGTTTGTTCAGTAAAGAAACCTAGTTTATATTTGCTTCGAAAAAATAAAATTTTTTCATAGTTAAGGTTTTGGTTAAAATGAGTTGAGGGTGGCTGTGAAGTTACCCTCGCTTTACTTTTATACTTCTGTAAAAGAGTTGTGAATTAAAATTATTCTTTTACATTTGGGGTGCAAATGTAATAAAGTTATGGATAGTCTAGGTGATTGGCTTTATATAGTTTTAATTGTTTTAGGAGGAATTGTAAGTTTCTTAGCAGAAAATAAGAAAAAGAAAGAAGCAAAAACTCCTAAGCCATCTGTTAAGCCTGCAGATGAACCTCGCGCTACTGAATGGGAAATATTCCAAGAATTGTCCCGTCCTAAACGATCTTACCGTAAGGTTGATACCACCAACACGGTAACAAACTCTTCTTCTATTTTTTCAAGCAACCAACGAGACTCTACACTCGAGGAAAAAGCAATGAGGTCTGATAAAGACACATTACTCCGTCGTGATACCACTCAAGATATAACAGAAGCAGATGATGAAGATGTGGTAAGCATCGAGTTGTCTAATGCAGAAGAATTGCGAAAAGCAGTTATTTACTCTGAAATATTAAAGAGAAAAGAGTATTAAATAAATATATTTCTATTTTTGCTTACAATTTGATCTGAAAGAACACACGTTTTATTTTAAATGTAAAGAAATATGGCATTGAAGTTTATTACTGCTGAAGAAGCTGCATCGTATATTAATCATAACGATAATGTAGGATTCAGCGGATTTACAGCAGCCGGTTGTCCGAAAGCTGTCCCTGCGGCTTTAGCTAAAAGAGCAATTGAAGAACATGAAAAAGGTAACCCTTTTCAAATCGGTATGTTTACCGGAGCATCTACAGGGGATGCAATCGACGGAAATCTTGCAAGAGCGAATGCAATTAAGTTTCGTACACCTTATCAATCGAATGGCGATTTACGCAAATCATTAAATGCCCATGATGCAGCATACTTCGATATGCACTTGTCTCAGTTGGCACAAGAGTTGCGTTATGGCTTCTATGGTAAAGTGAATGTTGCAATTGTAGAAGCAGCAGATGTAACAGAAGATGGTGAGATTGTGCCTACTTGTGGAGTTGGTATTATCCCAACGGTTTGCAAGTTGGCAGATAAGATTATCGTCGAATTAAACTCATGTCATCCGAAAGCAATCAGAGGAATGCATGATATCTATGAGCCTCTGGATCCGCCTTTAAGAAGAGAAATTCCAATCTATAAAACATCAGACCGTATTGGTAGTGCATGTGTAAAAGTAGATCCGTCTAAAATTATTGGTGTTGTAGAAACAAGCCTTCCAAATGAAGGCGGAAGTTTTGCTCCACTCGATGATATCACTCTAGGTATTGGTAATAATGTAGCAAACTTCTTGGCATCAGAGATGAAAGCCGGTCGTATACCTGCGGGCTTTTTACCATTACAGTCGGGAGTAGGAAACGTGGCAAATGCCGTGTTAGCAGCTTTGGGCAACAATAAAGATATTCCTGCTTTTGAAGTATATACAGAGGTAATCCAAGACGCTGTAATTACGTTGATGAAAGAAGGTCGCGTTAAGTTTGCCAGCGGTTGCTCATTGACCGTAAGTAATCCGGTGATCGAAGAGATCTACGCAAACCTTGATTTCTTCAAAGACAAAGTATTGTTGCGTCCACAAGAGATCTCAAACAATCCGGAGATTGTACGTCGTTTAGGACTTATTACAATCAATACGGCACTTGAAGCAGACATCTTCGGAAATATCAACTCAACACACGTGTTGGGAACTAAGATGATGAATGGAATCGGAGGGTCGGGCGACTTTACCCGCAACGCCTATCTTTCGATGTATACAACACCATCGATTGCAAAAGATGGAAAGATCAGTTCGTTTGTTCCAATGGTATCTCACGTAGACCATTCAGAGCACTCTGTTAAGGTGATCGTAACCGAGCAAGGTGTAGCCGATTTACGTGGTAAATCACCAGTTCAACGTGCTGAAGCAATTATTGAGAACTGCGTTCACCCTCAATACAAACAACTTCTTTGGGATTATATGAAGTTAGGCGTAAAAGGACATACACCTCAATGTTTGGATGCATCATTTGCTTTCCACAAAGCATTTGCTGACACCGGAGATATGAGAAATGTAGATTGGTCTATTTACAAATAAAAATTAGATATCCCCGATAAAATATAAGGTCGCTTCTAAAACAAAGAAGCGGCCTTTTTTCTTTATGTATAAGAGTGTTTGTTATTTCTATTTCGATCACATAATACGGGGTAAAGAGTGAAACGTTTCTTTCATTATTTGGTAGAAGGCTTTTTGCGAATCAGCGGTAGTGTAACCAGTTTGGTCATTATCTTGATTATTTTGTTTCTTTTTAAAGAGGCATTTGGTTTGTTCAACGAACCTGTTGTGCAAAAAGGATATTTGCTGGTTGTCAATAAAGACAATCCGATCTCACGACTGAAACCTGAACAAATCAAAAGTATTTTTGATCAGGATATAACCAACTGGAACGAAGTAGGAGACTACAATAGTCCCATTCATGCCGTACGCTTTTCTGCATTGATAAAAGGTGTAGAAGCAGAAGATTTAGAAAAGAATCCCAATTTAGTTGCCGCACGAATTGATTCGGTTCTTGCAACAAAAGGAACCATTCTTTATGTTCCCCAAAAGTATTTACCATCCGATAATTTAGGGAAGATACTGAATGAAGGAACCATTACTCCGGCCGATTTCTTTGGATCCAAAGAGTGGTATCCAACGGCCACACCAACTCCAATTTTCGGACTTATCCCTCTATTGTTAGGGACACTAATGGTCAGTTTTGGCGCAATCGTTATCGCGTTGCCATTAGGCATTGCCGTAGCTATTTTTATGGCAGAGATTGCATCTGTTAAACTTCGAAATATAGTAAAACCGGTAATTGAACTGCTTGCCGGGATTCCATCAGTCGTTTATGGATTCTTCGGTCTTGTCGTTTTAGTCCCTTTGATCCAGACTGTTTTTAATCTCCCTGTAGGAGAAACGGCTTTAGCAGGAAGTATCATCCTTGCAATTATGGCTCTGCCCACCATTATAACCGTAGCGGAAGATGCAATTCGGAATACACCAATGGCAATGAAAGAAGCGAGTCTCGCACTAGGCGCAACTCATTGGCAGACGATCTACAAAGTAGTTCTCCCTTATGCAAAATCGGGAATAGCCTCGGCTGCCGTATTAGGTATTGGACGAGCTATCGGTGAAACCATGGCTGTCCTTATGGTTACGGGCAATGCCGCAATCATTCCGACTACATTCTTTGAACCCGTGCGTACCATTCCGGCTACTATCGCTGCAGAGCTGGGTGAAGCACCCAAAGGAGGAGCCCACTATGAAGCCTTATTTATGCTCGGGGTAGTTTTATTCCTCATCACTTTGTTGCTCAGTCTTTACGTTGAATATATTGTAAATCGAAAAAAATAACGAGCTATGAATGTGGATTTACAAACCGAAGAGAGTCGAAAAACCGCTACACAGCGCTTGGCATTTGGCCTATTTGCTGTATTAAGTGCCGGTGTCGTAGTCATTCTTTTTGTTATACTTGGATTCATTATCTACAAAGGAGGAAAAGTCCTTTCTTGGGATTTTATAACCGAATTTCCAAAAGATGGGATGACAACCGGAGGGATTTATCCTGCCATCATCGGAACACTTTACTTGGTAGCAGGAAGCAGTTTGGTAAGTTTTCCGATTGGTATATTATCGGGGATTTACATGAACGAGTATGCGACAAACGGCAAATTAATCAAGTTTGTACGAATCATGACCAACAACCTCAGTGGAGTACCCTCCATTGTATTTGGATTGTTTGGGATGGCACTATTTGTAAACTACTTTAAGTTTGGTGATTCCATATTGGCCGGGTCTTTGACATTAGGTCTCCTTTCTGTGCCACTAATCATTCGAACCACCGAAGAAGCCTTGAAATCAATTGATAATAACTTTCGATATGCGAGCTTAGCACTCGGAGCCACAAAGCTTCAGACGATATTTCGTGTGTTATTACCCATTGCAATGCCCAATATTATTACAGGGTTGATCCTTTCTATCGGAAGAGTCGCAGGAGAAACAGCACCGATATTGTTTACGTGTGCAGCCTACTACTTGCCAAAGCTACCGGGTAGTATAATGGATCAATGTATGGCTTTGCCTTACCACTTGTATGTAGTATCGACTAGTGGTACCAACATCGAAGCATCTCGCGAAGTGGCATATGGAACCGCGTTGGTATTGATTCTATTTGTGCTAATAATAAATGTATTGGCGCATCTTTTACGCGTTTATTTAGGAAAGAAAGTAAAAATGAGATAATCAGATAATATGGTAAAGATTGATGCACAACATGTCGATTTCTATTATGGAGATTTCCATGCATTGAAAAACATCTCAATGGAGATAGAGGAGAATACCTGCGTAGCTTTTATTGGACCTTCGGGATGTGGAAAATCAACCTTTCTTCGCCTTTTCAACCGGATGAATGATCTCATCCCCAACACACGTATGGAAGGACAGATTCAGATCGACGGGCAAGATATTTATGCAAAGAATGTTCAAGTTGATATCCTGCGAAAGAAAGTGGGGATGGTATTCCAGAAACCCAATCCTTTCCCAAAATCAATTTTCGAGAACGTGGCGTACGGCCTTAGGGTTAATGGTGTAAAGGATAAGAAATACATCGAAGAGAAGGTTGAGTTTTCGCTCAAGCAAGCGGCACTTTGGGAAGAAGTAAAAGATAAGCTCAAGAAATCAGCCTTTGAGCTTTCGGGTGGGCAGCAACAACGTTTGTGTATTGCCCGCGCTTTGGCAATCTCTCCGTCTGTGATATTGATGGACGAGCCGGCATCTGCGCTTGATCCCATCTCCACAACAAAGATTGAAGATTTGATTTACACCTTGAAGAAAGAGTATACCATTGTTATCGTGACGCATAGCATGCAACAAGCAGCCCGTGTTTCGGATAAAACCGGATACTTTTATCTCGGAGAATTAATCGAATACGACGATACGCGAAAAATATTTACGAAGCCGGAAAAAGAGTCGACACAGAACTATATTACCGGAAGATTCGGTTAATTTAGAGGTATGCTAATTATAAAACAAATACTACTATGAAGATTATAGAACATGAATTGGCCGAGTTGAAGAAGAATATCGGAGAAATGTGGGATTTGGTACACAAGCAAATTTCACGAGC
>DLYT01000061.1:42255-46327 GCA_003447595.1 Porphyromonadaceae bacterium | reverse complement strand
TTGTATGCGCCAGTAGCTGTAGACCTTCGCTTTGTGTTGGCCGTTTTGAAGGTAAACACCAATCTTGAGCGTCTTGGCGATTTTGCGGAAGGAATAGCACGCTTTGTCGTAAGGCATTCCGACCACGGAGCAATGGAGCAAGAGATGATTGAAAAGACACGGTTGAGAGAGATGATCGGCACGGTTTTAGAAATGTTTGAACTTACCAAGCAGGCAATGGAACAAGAGAATACAGATCTTGCCACCAAGGTGTTTAGTAAAGACAATATCGTTGATGAAATCAATATCAGTTCGATCGAGATCTTAAACAACTACATACAGAAAGACCCATCTTTAGGACTTACAGCCCTTTATTTGGTAGGAGTTATCCGAAAGCTCGAGCGCTTTGGCGATCATTGTACCAACATTGCAGAAGAGATCATTTTCTATGTAGACGCAAAAGTGTTGAAGCATAAAGGAAAGAAATACAATTCGCCCGACCTTGTAGAGGAAAAACCACAAGAAGAAGGAGCGAAGCAAGCATAAAAAAACCGGGAACAAATAGAGTGTTGTTCCCGGTTTTTTTGTTTAAAACTGCTGCATGTCCACCAGTTTCTTATAGTATCCGTCTAGTTCGATCAAATCTTCGTGTTTGCCTCGCTCTACGATATGCCCTTCGTGCATTACGCAGATTTCATCCGCGCTTCGAATCGTTGATAAGCGGTGCGCAATTACGATGGTTGTTCTGTTGCGCATCAAGTTCTCCAATGCCTCTTGTACCAAGCGTTCCGATTCGGTATCCAAAGCAGAAGTAGCTTCATCCAGAATTAAGATCGCCGGATTTTTCAAGATCGCACGCGCAATACTGATACGCTGTCTTTGTCCACCCGAAAGCTTACCACCACGGTCTCCGATGTTCGAATCGTAACCTTGGTCGGTTGCCATGATAAACTCATGAGCATTTGCGATTTTTGCAGCTTCGATCACTTGCTCCATGGTTGCGTTTTCTACCCCAAAAGTAATGTTGTTGTAGAACGAATCATTAAACAAGATCGCTTCTTGATTCACATTCCCCATCAGCGAGCGTAAATCGTGTAGGGTTGCGTCCTTAATATCCACGTTGTCGATCGATATTACTCCTTCGTTGATATCATAAAACCTTGGAAGAAGATCCACCATTGTAGACTTACCAGAACCCGATTGTCCTACAAGCGCCACTGTTTTACCTTTCGGGATCGTTAGATTTACCCCTTTAATAATCCAGTCGTTCTTATATTTAAACCAGATATCGCGGTATTCAATTTTATCATGAAACGCAATTGGTTTCGGTTGTACAGGATCAGAAATATTTGTTTCTGCCAATAGTATTTTATCAATACGCTCAATAGACGCAAGACCTTTTTGGATTGAGTAAACAGACTTTGAAAGTTGTTTTGCCGGCTCAATCAAGTTGAAGAAGATCACCAAATAGTAAATGAATACCGAAGCATCTATACTATTGTCATTGTTAATGATCAATGATCCGCCATACCACAAAACGATAACAATCGTAATGGTTCCTAAGAACTCACTCATTGGGTGAGCAAGTTGCTGACGACGGAAAATACGTGTTGTTGTTCTTTTAAACTGCTCGTTGGTTTTTGCAAAGCGATTTTCGATTTTACGTTCGGCATTAAATGCTTTGATAATACGCAAACCACTCAGTGTTTCCTCTATTTGCGACATCAACTCTCCCCACTCATTTTGTCCTTGAATGGAGCGTTTCTTTAGCTTTTTACCTACTTTTCCCATGATATATCCCGATATAGGAAGCAGGATGAGAACGAATATGGTAAGTTTCCAGCTAATAATAATCATCCCAATCAGATAGATGAGAATCAGTAGCGGATTCTTAAGCAACATATCCAGCGAACTCATGATTGAGTTTTCCACCTCGTTTACGTCGCCCGAGATGCGCGCCATAATATCCCCTTTGCGTTCTTCCGAGAAGAATCCAAGAGGAAGCTCTAATATCTTTTTGTTGATTTTGATTCGGATATCACGTACAATACCGGTACGGATAGGAATAAGATAATAACCTCCAAGGTAAGAAGTCCCGACTTTCAAGAATACCATGACAATCAGAAAAGCACCAAAGCAAAGTAATACGGTCGAAGGACCAAGGTTGGTCGTTGCTTCGGATACGAATGCCAGATAGTTGTTTTCGAGCGTATCTTTTATTTGACTCCAAGAGCTTTGAGAAAGATCGAAGTTCCACGGTTGATACGTGTAAACTTTCTGATCGATCTTAAATAGAATATTTAGAATCGGTATGATTGTAGCATAAGCTGCAAGACTCAAGAATGCAGTCAGTACATTCATGAAAATACTCAGTGCTAAGTATTTTTTATAGGGCGGTACATATTCTTTGAGTACCCGAAAGAAATCGCTCATTCGTTGATAGAGGTTTAAATGATTAAGAGTAATTGCAAAAATGTGGTGCAAGTTACTCAATCTAAGAGAATATTACAAGCAGGTTTTCTTTGTTGTTAGTATTCGTTAGAAATCGAAGTTATAGTATTGTGACCTAACTATTCAGTTGAAAATACAAATAAGATAAGGCAAATAATGAACCATTAATATATGTTGTTAAGCATGCACCTTAATGTCTTATTAATCAAGTTTAGCTCTTGATTCGCATGTATTGTATTAACTATCTTTGCAAAACGAATGGTTAATAAGTTACATGTTTGAATCAATATACCATTTCGTATTGAAAAACTTAAAGTATAGATATCATGAATTTTAAATTTCTTTTCGGACTAATGCTTTCTGCCTCGGTGCTGACAGCGCAAGAACAAGCGAAATGCCCGCTTACTGATTTTCAAGAATTGACAGACTCTAAGCCTATTGACAATGCGGCTTGGGATAAATTCGGAAACAAAGTAGATATCAGTTGGGCTTCTACCGACGTGCGTTACAGCAAAACCAACGTTCCGCAAGTAAAACAAGCTAAAGTCGTGAATTTGACTGCTTGGAAAGGCGAACGTGTCAATGCGCAGGCATTGGTTTGGACCGGAAAGAATATTGAAGACATGACTGTGAAGGCTTCAGATCTTCGTGGCCCTTCGGGATCTATCATTCCTGCAAGCGCGATTAAGACCGACTTTGTACGCTACGTGATGACAGACCAGTTGAACAATGGCGGCGGAGGTTGCGGACATCGTCCCGATCCTACACAATTCGACTCTTCACTCGTTGCAGATATCATCGACGTTGTTAAAGTAAGAGATATTTCACAACGCACTACACAACCTGTATGGGTAAACGTATGGGTTCCTGCCGATGTGAAAGCCGGAAGCTACAAAGGAAATGTAACATTTTCGAGCAAAGAGATTGGCGACGTAACGTTGGCTTTAGACGTTAAGGTACTAAACAGAACATTACCTGCTCCTAGCGATTGGGCTTTCCATTTAGATTTGTGGCAAAACCCATTTTCAGAAGCACGCTATAACGATGTTCCATTGTGGAGCGAAGCGCACTTCGAAGCAATGCGTCCAACGATGCAAATGCTAGCAAATGCAGGTCAGAAAGTAATTACTACAACCTTGCTTCATAAAGCTTGGGGCGGACAAACCGAAGATTTCTTCGAAACGATGGTAACACGTACTAAGAAGCTCGACGGAACATGGGCATTCGACTATGCAGTCTTTGATAAATGGGTTGAGTTTATGATGTCGTTGGGTATCGACAAACAAATCAATTGTTATTCGTTGATTCCATGGAAACTTTCGTTCCAATACTTCGATCAAGCAACCAACAGTTTGCAATACATCGATACCAAACCGGGTACACCTGAATACGATGCATACTGGAAACCATTTATTGCCGACTTTGCTAAGCACTTGCGTGCAAAAGGCTGGTTTGATATTGCAGTAATGTCGATGGACGAAAGACCGGTTCCGGCTATGCAGGCCGCTATCAAAACCATCAAAGAGGTAGAACCTGAGTTCAAAATCTCACTAGCCGGATGGTACCACCCTGAAATCGAATCAGATCTATACGACTACTGTTTGGCATATACCTTCAATGTGCCTGCCGATGTAAAAGCAGC
>DLYT01000061.1:42036-42211 GCA_003447595.1 Porphyromonadaceae bacterium | reverse complement strand
AGACCGGTTCCGGCTATGCAGGCTGCTATCAAAACGATCAAAGACGTAGAGCCTGAATTCAAGATCTCTCTAGCGGGTTGGTATCATCCGGAAATCGAATCCGACTTGTATGATTACTGTTTGGCCTATACCTTCAATGTGCCTGCTGAAACAAAAGCAGCACGTGAAAAAGCTG
>DLYT01000061.1:40891-41994 GCA_003447595.1 Porphyromonadaceae bacterium | reverse complement strand
ACATTCACATTCTCTGATCCTGCCGAATCTACTTGGTTGGGATGGCATGCGATGTCGGGCAACTACGACGGATATCTTCGTTGGGCTTACAACAGCTGGACAAAAGAACCGCTACAAGACTCACGTTTCCGCACATGGGCTGCCGGCGACTGTTACTTGGTTTATCCGAACGGACGCTCTTCGATTCGTTTCGAACGTATGATTGAAGGAATTCAAGATTATGAGAAAATGCGTATTTTGAAAGAAGAATTCAAAGCGAAGAATCAAACCGGTAAATTGAAACAACTCGACAAACTGGTATCTCAGTTTACGGTAGACGGAGCAGCAGGTGGCGATGCCGCAACAAAGATCAACAATGCGCGTAAAGCATTGAACCAATTCTAATCGTTTCGACGATACGGAATCACGATAAAACGCTAAAAACACTAACTACTTAATAGAATGAAGAAAAGCTATATTGTATTATTATCAGCTCTTTTAGGGTTCTCTTCTTGTAAAGAACAGAAGCCGGCCGATATTTTGATTGTACCGCAACCGGTGAGCGTTATCCCTGCTCAAGGTGTGTTTACCATCAAATCGTCTACTCCGATTCGCATCAGTGCCGATACGGAAGAGATGAGAAGCGTAGCCAATTACATCAATTTGTTGCTTTCAAAATCATTGGGCGGAAACATGCCGGTTGAGCTAGGTGTGGGTAAAGACGGGATCAACATCTCTACCGATGCCAATATGCCTGCCGAAGCATACAAGCTAGATGTAAAAGAAGGCGCCGTGCAGATTACAGCCGGTTCGCCGCGTGCCGCATTCTATGCCGTGCAAACCTTGCGTCAGATGCTTCCTACTGCTATCGAAAAAGGAGAACAAGCTTCATCATTTGTTGTAGCATGCGCTACAATCGAAGATGAGCCACGTTTTACGCACCGCGGTGCAATGCTCGACGTGGGCCGTCATATCTTTTCGGTAGACGAAGTGAAGACTTTCATCGACATGCTTGCGATGCACAAACTAAATACGTTTCACTGGCACTTGACAGAAGATCAAGGTTGGAGAATCGAGATCAAGAAGTATCCGGAGCTTACCAAAGTGGGTAGCATGCGTTCGGG
>DLYT01000061.1:35558-40642 GCA_003447595.1 Porphyromonadaceae bacterium | reverse complement strand
CAAGAAGAAGTTAAAGACATTGTTAAGTATGCACAGGATCGTTTCGTAACCATCATTCCGGAAATTGAAATGCCCGGTCACGGTGTTGCGGCGTTAGCTTCCTATCCATGGTTAGGTTGTACGGGTGGTCCTTACGAGGTACGTAAAGAGTGGGGCGTAGCTACCGAAGTATATTGCGCAGGCAGCGAACGCACATTTGAGTTCCTTCAAGACGTGCTTACCGAAGTGTTCGCCTTGTTTCCTTCTGAGTACATTCACATCGGCGGCGATGAGTGTCCGAAAGATGCTTGGAAGAAGTGTCCGAAATGTCAGAAACGTATTCGCGACAACAAGCTTAAAGACGAGTACGAACTACAAAGCTACGTGATCAAACGCATGGAGGCATTTATCAATGCAAACGGCAAGAAGATGATCGGATGGGATGAGATCCTAGAAGGCGGACTAGCTAAAACGGCTACGGTAATGTCATGGCAAGGTGTGCACGGCGGTATTGAAGCGGCACGTCATGGTAATGAAGTAATCATGTCGCCAAACTCACACGTTTACCTAGACTTCTATCAGTCGATGGATCGTGCAGCAGAGCCAATCGCAATCGGCGGGTTTACCGACGTTGAAAAGGTTTATAGCTATGAGCCTGTTCCTACCGAACTTACAGCCGACGAAGCGAAGCTAATCCGAGGCGTTCAAGGAAACATCTGGACCGAATACATGCCTACTTTCTCTCAAGTACAGTACATGGCGTTGCCTCGTATTGCTGCATTGGCCGAAGTTGCATGGACAAAACCGGAATTGAAGAAGTATAGTGAATTTGTAACGCGCGTAACACCGATGGTAGAACGTTACAAGAACCTTGGTTACAACTATGCAGATCATATTTTCTCTGTACGTGGAGAAGCAGTTCCTACCGAAGGAGCAAAAACATTGACACTAACATTGTCTTCTGTAACCAAAGGTGATATCCGTTACACAACAGACGGAAGCGAGCCAATAGCAACCTCTACGCTTTACACTGCACCGATCTCAGTTTCGGGCAACGAACAAGTAAGAGCACTTTGCTTTGTTGACGGACAACCGGCAGGTCGCGTGTATCGTCAAGATTTCTTTGTAAGCAAAGCTGCTTTCCAAGCTGCAGAGTTGCAAAGTAAAACCTCTACAGGTTACCACGCAAAAGGGATCGAAACCTTGACCGACGGTATCAAAGGAAAAGAAGCATTCAACGATGGGAAATGGATCGGAACACAGCAAGACGACGTAGTTGCCTTGATTGATTTCGGTACAGAGACTGCATTCAACACAGCAAAAGTGGGCGCGCTTCAAGAGATCAACTCTTGGATCATGATTCCGAATGCTGTAAAGGTGTATACCTCAAACGATGGTAAAGAGTTTGCGCTTGCAGGCGAACTAAACAACATTCCTACGCTAGAGGGGATGATGAAGAACGGATTGAAACACCTGGAAGTAAAGTTTGACGAACAAAAAGCTCGCTTTGCTAAAGTGGTGGTAGAACGTTCGAAGTTCTTGCCGGAGCCCGACGGTTCTCAAAAGAGACCATCGTATTTGTTTGTAGACGAAGTAGAGATCTACTAATCTATTTATGATATATAGGAAAGGAGTCTTCTGTCATAGAAGACTCCTTCTTTTTTCGCCAAACTCAATCGCTATGATCTCCCTTATTTGTAAATGTCGAAATTAAACATGCTTTTTATAATGTTTAAATCGTTTGATGCCCATCAAACGATTTAAACTAAACGAAGAACAAATCGTCAGATGGCGACCTGACGATTCTGTTATAGTGAAGAATGAATCGTCAGGTCGGCATCTGACGATTCGAATGTTACAGAGACTACTCGTACTTTATTTGGACTTGTTTTTTAAACAATGTTAATAATATGGGTAGCTCATTAAACATCCGAACGTAGACATAGTCTATCTCATAAACTTAATTGAAAGATTAAACCATGAATCGATTTAAGAAACATCTCATGTTTATCCTCTTATTGGTGTCGGTAACGGCTATGGCGCAAAACAAAAGCGTAGAAATAACCGGTACTGTTATTGATAAAGAATTAAATGAACCTGTAGAGCAGGCCAATGTACGACTACTGAATGCCAAAGATAGTGCCTATGTAAAAGGTGCAGCTTCGGGCAAGAACGGATTTTTCTCTATTAAGACTGTGAAGCCGGGATCTTATATTGTACAGGTTAGTTATATTGGTTATACAACGGTAGATAAGAACTTACTTGTGACCGGTAAGAATGCAACGGTGAACGTAGGTAAGATAGAAATGTCTGACGAAGGTATCCTGCTTTCCGAAGCCGTTGTGGTAGGAAAAGCGGCCGAAGTAGTGGTGCGCAACGATACGGTAGAGTACAACGCCGAATCATTTAAAGTGGCCGAAGGGTCTGCGCTTGAAGAAATGCTGAAGAAAATGCCGGGCGTCGAGATCGACAAAGACGGCAAAATCACTGTAAACGGAAAGGAAGTAAAGAAAATGCTTGTCGACGGGAAGGAGTTCTTTTCTGACGACCCGAAAGTAGCTTCTAAGAATCTTCCGGCCAAGATTGTGGATAAAGTGCAAGTACTGGATAAGAAATCAGACATGGCTATGATGACCGGGTTTGACGACGGTGAAGAACAGACCGTAATTAACCTGACCGTGAAGCCGGGTATGAAGAAAGGCTGGTTTGGTAATGCCTTTGCCGGCTACGGTAGCGAAGATCGTTACGAAGGGCATGCGATGTTGAACCGTTTTGTCGAAAGCGATCAGCTGAGTTTTATCGGAGGTATCAACAATACCAACAATATGGGATTCTCCGACAATGCTTCTTCAATGTTCCAAGGTATGGGTGGCGGTGGCCGACGCATGCGCTTTGGCGGAGGCAACGGGATTACCAGTTCGGGCAATGCCGGTTTGAACTTTAACAAAGAGTTGAATCCGAAATTTTCTTTGGGCGGTAATACGCGTTATGGCGAAACAGACAACAAGGCGAAGAGTAAAAGTAATGTGCAAAACTTCCTCAAGGATAGTACTTCGTATTATAACGAGATCAATAATAATTACAATAAAACGGACAACTTCGGACTCGACTTGCGTATGGAGTGGAAGCCTGATACAATGACTAGCATCATCTTTACTCCGGCTTTTACGTATAGCAAGAACGTGCAGGAGGAAACGGGATATTTCGAAACGTTGAGCGGACTTAAGGATACGGTGAATATTGGTAATTCTAATTATTACTCTCGAGGAGAGTCGACCGGTGTAAATGCTCTTCTTGATTTTAGTCGCAAGCTAAATAGTAAGGGGCGCGTGTTGAGTTTCTCGTTGAGTGGGGGACTTGAGGATTCTTATAACAGAGGAACCAACCTATCCGAAACAGACTTCTTACTTGCAGATAGCGTATCAACGATCGATCAAGAGTTTCGTTACGATAACAAAAGCTACAATTACAGAGCATACGCCTCGTTTGTGGAACCGATAGGACGTAATAATTTTCTTCAATTGACGTATTCATACTCGCAACGTCATCAAGAGTCGATACGTAGTACGTATTCGAAAGATGCCGACGGTATCTATAATGTGCTTGACACGGCTTATAGTAAGAGTTATGCGAATGACTTTATCAATCAACGTATCCGTTTTAGTTTTAAATCGGTGCGTGAGAAGTTTGATTATACGGTTGGTATCAACGTGGATCCTTCGTATACGAAGAGTCGGAACTTTGTAGGCGATAGTACGCTTACCGAGTTATCGCGTAGCGTGACAAATGTTTCACCGATTGCGCAGTTCAATTACCGTTTTGATAAACGAACCAACTTGCGTGTCGACTATGTAGGTCGTGTACAAGAGCCGTCTCTTACACAGTTGAATCCGATCGAAGATATATCGAATCCGTTGAATACGACTGTAGGTAATCCCGACTTGAATCCGAAGTATGTAAATACGCTGAATGTGCGTTTTCAAAAGTTCTTGCCCGAAAAACAAACGGCTTTTATGTTGTTTGCCAGTGCAGACTATACGGTGAATGATATCGTGAGTTATGCAACCTACAACAACGAAACGGGTAAGCGTCTTACAACCTATAAGAATGTAAACGGAAACTGGGGCGCAAACGCACGCGGTATTTTTAATATGCCGTTGCGTAACCAGAAGTTTACTGTCAACTCGCATACGTTTTTCCGCTATTCAAATATGAAAGGATATGTGAATGCCGACGAAAACACAACGAAAAACCTTTCGCTTTCGGAGCGTGCGGGGATCAACTTCCGCTCAAAATACTTCGATTTCGGATTGGCAGGGTCGGTGGCTTATTCGAGTGTAATCAACTCGTTTCAGGAAAACAACGACCGTCGCACGTTCAACTACAACGGATCGGCTGAAACAACCATTTATCTGCCATGGGATATTCGTATCGAAAGTGATATCAACTATGCAACGAACTCGGGCTATGCCGACGGGTTTAAACAAAAAGAGTGGTTGTGGAACGCATCGGCCTCTAAAGACCTTTTTAAGCAAAAGAACGGAACCGTGCGTTTCAAGATCTACGACATCTTGAAGCAACGTAGCAACATTGTTCGCTCCGTAACGGCCGAATCGATTCAAGATACCGAATACAATACGTTGAGTAGTTATTTTATGGTCTATTTCATCTATCGTTTCAGTATATTCAAAGGTGGGGCTACTGCGCCTAGCGGACGCGATCAAATGCGATCGATGATGCGAGGTCATAGGCATTAATAATTGATAGTCTAAATTTATATTTCATTAAAACGGATCGATGCTGCCATCGATCCGTTTTTTTATTTGGGAAGGGTTTGTGTTGTTTGAAAAGATGTAAAATAAATCGCTAATGAGTGTTTAATTTAAGTTTTTGGTGGATGTCAATTTAGTTTATGATCGGTTTTGCGTGAATATATTGTAAAGCAACTGTGGTTTAGGTAGTGATAATGTAATATTATTGTCAATTGTTCAATTAATATCTAACAGTGTATTTCTGCTTTGCCTAGAGCTTTTGTAGGTTTATTTATTTGTTTTTTAGGCTTATATCTTGTGTTTTTGCCTTGTGTGTTCTATAGCAGTTATTGT
>DLYT01000061.1:27112-35368 GCA_003447595.1 Porphyromonadaceae bacterium | reverse complement strand
TTCGGTTAAATTTAACAATCAATTCTTGTGCATTACAAAAAATATTTCTTTTTTTGCACTTGGAAAATCGGTAGACACTTAAACGCTAAATAATAAATTTTATAAGTCAATCTAGTGTAATTTTTTATACTATATTGCTATTGCTTGCTTGTGGTAAAAGCTCTATAAATAAAAGAGTAAACGCCTGTGAAATTCTAAATGTGCACTATCCTAATTCCTACATGATTATTGCCTCGATATACTCAGCGCAATAATTTCAGTGTGTTTTTCGTGTAAATAAGTAGTATTAATTATAATTTTTGAGTTGGTGCTAAAGAATCTAACCCTCTTTATGCAGTACCAATGAAATGTTCTATCTCAAAATCTATGGAAAGATTAAAAGGCTTTAATCTCAAGCAGGGGAAATATCTTAGTTTACTAAGTGTTTCTTGTGCCTCTCTTATGTTGGGTAGTGCTCCTGTTATGGCAAGTAATGCTGCCGCTAAGACTGGAGTTGCCGGGATTCAACAAGCGCAAATTACCCTAACAGGTAATGTGAAAGACGACTTGAACGAAGGACTTCCTGGTGTAAACGTTGTAGTAAAAGGAACTACGAATGGAACGATTACAGACCTAGATGGTAACTACACTTTAAAAAATGTACCTGCAAATGCAGTAATCACGTTCTCTTACATCGGTTTTAAATCGCAAGAAATTCCGGTGTCAGGAAAGGCTGTTATCAACGTTCAAATGGGCGAAGATACAGAGGTGCTAGGCGAAGTTGTTGTAACAGCGCTTGGTATGAAACGTGCAGAAAAAGCGCTTGGTTATGCTGTAACAGAGATCAAGGGTGACGAAATTGCAGGATCAAACACAATTAACCCTACAGCCGCTCTTCAAGGTAAAGTAGCCGGTTTGGAGATTTCTGGTTCCGATGGTGGTATCTTCGGTAACTCGAAAGTTCAAATTCGTGGTGCTTCTACACTAGGTGGCAACAACCAACCAATCTACGTTATTGATGGTGTTATCTTGGATAATGGAGTATCTGATACAGGTAACGCTGACTTTAATGCTAATGCCAATGACTACGGTAATGAATTGAAAAACTTGAATCCGGACGACTTCGAATCGGTTTCTGTATTGAAAGGTGCTGCGGCAACTGCTCTTTACGGTTCTCGTGGTTTGAATGGTGCGATCGTGATCACTACAAAAGGTGGCGGTAAGTTCCAAGGTTTCGGTGTTTCTGTTTCTCAATCGTTTGGTTTGGATCACGTATTTAGTGCTCCTAAACTTCAAAATATTTATGGTCCGGGTACGATTGCGGGTAACATTACGCATGGTACAAATAAATGGGATACTGAGCAGTTTAAATATAACCAAGCTGGAATTCCTACAACAATCGGATTGTCGGGTATGCACTGGGGACCACGTTTTGATGGTCGCGAAGTCGAATTGAAAGACTATTCGATGGGTGTTTATTCTCCAATGAAAAACAACCAAACTGATATTTATCAACTTGGTTTCAATAGCAACACCAACGTTGCGGTAAAAGGTGGTAACGATAAAACGTCGTTCTATACTTCTGCATCTTACAAATATGCAAGCGGTACGCTTCCGAACAATACATTCGAACGCTACTCTTTGCTTGTAAAAGGTTCTCACAAAATCAGTGAAATCGTTGATATCAATGCTTCGGTGAATCTTTCTCACTCAAAACCTCGTAACGCTGCTCGTAATGTGGGTGGTATGTTTGTTGAAGGTCTTTCTCGTTTGTACAATCCATCGTATTACAGAAATAAATACCTTGGTGAGCATGGTGGTATCGCAAACCAAAACTATGGTGATACATACGCAAACGTAGAAGGTAAAGATCTTTGGTTTGAGGTAGACAACTTTGATCGTGTACAAAAAGAAACAATGGTTCGTCCTCAAGTTCAAGTGAACGTGAAGATGACTGATTGGATGCGTGCATCGTTTGAAGGTAATATGTACTACTATGTAAATAGTGGAGAACAAAAAGAATTAGGTAAAGGCTATATGAACGAGGGCGGTTACTACGGTATGAGCCAATCGACAAAAGAGCAAACAACTTTTGCTTCAACCTTTACGTTCAATAAAGACTACAAAGAATTCTCATTCGGTGGTTTCCTTCGTGGTGAATACTGGACAAACGCACAGTCTGAAGTTCTTGCTGAAACAAAAGACGGATTGGTTATGCCTGGTCAGTATTTCCTAGGTAACAGTAAGGGTACACCAATCGCAAAAGCTCGTAACTTTGGTCGTAAACACATGGGTGCTGTGATTTTCTCGGCAACTGCTGCTTATAAGAATCAATACTTCCTTGAGGTAACAGGTCGTAACGACTGGTCTTCAGCTCTTGTGTACTCAAACAAAACAGGTAACTATTCGTACTTCTATCCATCGATCTCAGGTTCTTGGTTGATCAACGATACCTTTAAACTTCCTACATGGGTAAGTCTTGGTAAAATCCGTGCTTCTTGGGCTCAAGTAGGTAACGATACCGGTGCTTATTACATCAATCAAGGTTATGCGTTTGGTAGCATTCTTCAAGGATCGGGTGGTAACATCTTTACCAATACAGTTCCTAACAAATTGTATGACCCAAGCTTAAGACCTGAGCGTAAAAACGCATTCGAAGTTGGTCTAGACTGGAGATTTATCAACAATAGATACGGATTCGACTTTACATTCTACAAAGAGAATACAAAAGATCAAATTCTTGAGATTCCGGCTCCAATCGTTTCGGGTATTTCTTCACAGTTGATCAATGCCGGTAATATCGAAAATAGAGGTATTGAGTTGATGGTGAAAACGACTCCAATTCAAAATAAAGATTGGGAATGGACAATTGACCTAACGTATACACGCAACAAAAATAAGATCATCTCTCTTCACGAGTCGGTAGGTGATTATAAAGTATTGGAAGGACACCCTTCATACGGTAACTATCGTGTAGGTTCTGTTGCTTACATTGGTGGTGACTACGGTGTTTTGATGTCTGATGCTGCTCCTAAACGTGACGAGAATGGCAACATCGTTTTAGCATGGAATGAATCGTATCGTACGGCTTATCCTGTAAGAAGCGGTGAGGTTCAAAAGATCGGTAAGATGACTCCGGATTTCCTTGGCTCTGTAAGCTCTGGTCTTAGCTGGAAAAACCTTCGCCTAAATGTACTACTTGATATGCGCTTTGGTGGTATGATCGCATCATACAACAACCGTTATGGTACTGCTTATGGTATGACTGAGACTTCTCTTCGTTATCGTGATGCTGCAAACGGTGGTGTGAGCTGGATCAGCCAGTTTGAAGACTCAAAAGGTATGCAGTTTAACGATGGTGTAATTCCTGATGGGGTATTCGATAAAGGTACTCAAGTGAAAGCTCCTAACGGTGAGTTGGTGAATGTAGGCGGTATGTCGTTTAAAGATGCAATGGATGCCGGATATGTTGAGCCGGTACATGCTTCGGGATGGCACCAATATAACAATAGCTGGTCTCGTGGTACGGTAAATGATGACTGGTTTAGCGAAGTGAATTACATCGCGCTTCGTGAGGTTTCATTACATTATAGCGCTCCTGCGAATTGGGCAAGCAAAATCGGTGCACGTCGTCTTGGTTTTGGCTTCTCGGCTCGTAACCTTGGTTACTTGTACAACTCACTTCCAAACAACTTGAATCCTGAAGGTGTACGTGGTAGCAGTAGTACAAACTCATTTATGGAACGTTCTTTCATTCCATATACAGCAAGTTATACAATGTCTGTAAACGTTGAGTTTTAATCCTAGCGTTTCAAAATATATGAAGTGGCTCTTGAAATAGAGCCACTCTTTACCTTAACAATTCAGCAAATCATATGAAATTTAAATATATCTTTTCGTCAGCTTTGATCTTTGCAGCTATGACTACTGGCTGTATCGATAAGTTTTCGGATATCAATACCGATCCTTCGGTTGTGGATAAGGCAGACGTTCGTTTCCTTTTCACAAAAGCATTGGCAGATTTCGAGCCTTCAAAATATCAACAATGGTATTATAATAATAACCGCTACACAATGCCTTGGTCTCAAGCTTTGGTTGCTCAAGATGGTAACCTTCCGGAGATGAATGAGGTAGCAGAGTGGGAAGGTCAAACATCTCAACTTTACAATGTAATGTCTTCTACAGAGGAGATTATTTACCTTGTTTCGAAAGTTTATGATGCCGAAACTGCTTCAAAATATCAACACATTCAAGCATTGTGTGCACCACTTAAAGTGTACATGGGTATGTTTGCAACGGATATGTATGGTTCTACTCCTTATACAGAAGCATTCAAAGCGAGATATACTTATCCTCCATTGTTGAAGCCAAAATACGATACAATGGAAGAGCTTTTCAATACTTGGTTGGGTGAATTGGATAACTCATTGAATACGCTACAAACAGTAGATGCAAAGTCTCAGATTCAATTGAATAACCAAGATTTTATTTACAAAGGCAATATTACTAAATGGGCAAAAATGATCAACTCTTTGAAGTTGAAAATTGCTGTGCGTATGTTGCATGTAGATAAACCGAGAGCTTTGAAAATTGCAGAAGAGGTTATGGCTAACCAAGCGGGTGTTATGACTACGCATGAAGATGATTTCATCTATAATAAAGGTAGTGAAGATTATCACTTCTGGGATGATATTCGTTTTGGCGCAGGTAGCAAGAATCTAATTGATTTTCTTGTGGAAAATAAAGACCCTCGCGTACGTTTCTTCTTCCAAAAGAATGATTTCAACTCAAAAGTTGTTCAAG
The DNA here is from genome assembly GCA_003447595.1 of Porphyromonadaceae bacterium. GTDB lineage: Bacteria > Bacteroidota > Bacteroidia > Bacteroidales > CAMTPD01 > UBA12018. The sequence continues at coordinate 30,586 of DLYT01000061.1, read as the reverse complement.
CATTCTTTGATGTAAACAAAAAACTTCCTTCATACATCGACGAAAAAGTAGAATTCGAAGTTGTTGACGGTAAGAAAGTATTTAAAGGATGGAAAGCTCCGGGTGAGCCTTGGGTACGTTATCATGGTGCTCCTGTGAGTGTAGAAGCTCGTTTTGATCAGGCAATTAAAGATAACTATTTTACTCCAGACTCATTCAAGATCACAATTGGTGGTGTTACAAAGCAATACATGCCTATGGCTTTGTATAACCAAGAGATGATTCAAGGTGGAGAAACATATGTATTCCCGGATGCACCAAATGTACCAGCAACTGAAGATAATTTGAAGTGTGCTTGGTTTGGTTTGTTCATGTCTTCTGCAGAGGTAAATCTTTACCTTGCTGAATTGAAGCTTTTGGGTGCAAATCTTCCAGGAACAGCGCAAGAGTACTTTACAGCTGGTATTAAGGAGTCTGTAACGGTAATGGATAAAATGGCTGCAAGCAATAAAGTTCCTTACTATTCTAGCGTTTATGACGATAATGAAGCGACAATCAAACTTAAATCGGGTGAAATCGATAATTTGCTTGATAACGAAGCATATCAATTAACTGGATCTGCAGCTGACCAATTGGAAAAAGTTTATATCCAACAATATGTACACTTGCTTTCATCTCCTACAGATATGTTTGCTACTGTACGTCGTTCGGGTATTCCAATGAGAAATAGTAAGTACCTTGCTTGGGAAGAGTTCCGTGGTAGTGATTACTTGCTTCCTCGTCGTTTCCCTGTAAACAGACCAGACTTGTCTGATATTATGGCAGATATTAGTTCTGCTGCTTATGAAGCTCAAGGTTATACAATGGGTGATAAAGAAGCTGCAACGCTTAATACAGAGCGTGTATGGTTTGACTTTGGAGCTCCTAACTTTGGAGAAGGTCCAAACTTCTAAGAACAGAGAATACATTTGATATAAAAAGACCGTGCTGAAAGCTTACTTTCACGCACGGTCTTTTTTTTGTTCGTGTTATATCGAACTCGTTTTTTTTCTACAATATAATGGGCGGCAGCACTACTAGCACAGGCTTAGTAAACAAGTGCTTACGAAGTATTCGCCGTGCAGACATCGAAATTCCTTATTGAAAACTTTTTTACCGCATTTGATGGGTTTGCGCTTAATGTGTTGGTGCATAGGGTTATATCTCGAAACAGACATGCCTGTTTTTAGTGTTGAAAAATAGTTTAATATTAATAATCAGTAGTTTAAGCATTGTGCGAATCGAGTCTTCATTGCAACAAAATGGACGGCAGATTCGTTTCATTTAAAACATAAACGAAGTTGTCTTATGAAGGGGTATATTGAAGGTAAGATTTCTTGGGTAAAGATGTCTCGTAGTATAGGTATTCTGATTGCTATATTGGGGTTTAATATGCATGCTGTTCTTGCACAGCGTATCAAAGGAAGCGATACTTGTTTGCCGATGACACAACAAGCGGCCGAAGCATATATGGTACTTCATCCAAATGCGAATGTTACGGTTACAGGCGGTGGTTCCGGTGTGGGTATTGCGGCTTTGTTAGAGAATAATTGCGACATAGCGATGTGCTCAAGGGCGATGACATTTGATGAAAAGATTATGTTCATTGAAAATAAAGTAACCGTGCTGCATGAAGTAATTGCTTTTGACGCGTTGGCAGTGGTTGTGAATCCCTCTAATCCGGTAAATGCATTGTCAAGGGAGCAATTGGAGGGTATCTTTCGCGGAAAAATAAAGAACTGGAAAGAAGTAGGAGGGCCTGATTTGAAGATTATCCCTTATGCTCGAGAAACCTCCTCGGGAACGTACGAATTTTTTAAAGAGTTGGTTTTGCAAGAAAAGAATTATGCTTCGGGTATTATGAGTATGCCTGCTACCGGTGCAATAATACAGTCGGTGAGTCAGACTAAAGGCGCAATCGGTTATGTAGGACTTGCTTATTTAAATAGCAACGTAAAAGCGTTGAGTATACGAATGAATGCAAATAAAAGTCCGGTAGCACCAACGATGCAAAATGCAAAAGACGGTGCTTATCCCGTAGTGCGTCCGTTGTATTATTACTATGATCAGCAGAAATCAGCACAAGTGGATCCTTTTATCGAATATGTCCTTTCACCTACCGGCCAGCAAATAGCCGAAGATGCAGGCTTTGTGCCTGTAAGCAAGATGTTGCTAGAGCGACTTAATTAGATCACTGAAGAATCGATCAAGCAACGCAGTTACTTCACGTCCCGATATGGTATAGTTGTTTACCAGAATACTTACGGCATAAGTTGTATTACCTTTGGTGATATAACCGGTATAGCTTTTTACTCTAAAGCCACCCATACTTCCACTTTTTAGAACGATGGATGCATCCGGTTGTGCCCCTTTTCCAAAGTTTCGAACAGAGCCTTCTTTGCCGGCTTGAGGCAGTGTCTTGATAAACTCTGTTTTGTATTTACTATTTGTATACATATAGGCAAGTACTTGATTAAGCAAACTTGCCGATACTTTGTTGCCCGGAGCCAAACCACTTCCATCTACAATTAGTCCGGAGTTGAAAGGGATATTTTGCTGATTCCAAAACTGAGAAAGAACAAGAGACCCTTTGTCAAAAGAGGATGCTCCTGGAAATGGATTTGGACATTGTTCTCCTAATGTCTTGAGAAGACAATCTGCGAAAAGATTATGACTCGAGAAGTTAACGACACGAATGATCTCTTCTATCGGTCGCGAATAATGTTTGAAAATCACACTGCGATCGGAGGGGATTTGTGCATCATTCGCTTGTTTGTTTAGAACCGGAATACTGGATAGAGTCAATTGATCGATCATGTAGGTCTGAAGGAATGCGAAAGGATCACTGATATCTCCTTTTACCGAAATCTTTTCTTTATTGGGAGGTACAATTCCCAAGATATAACGAGTGTTGTCGAAGGGTGCACCTAGGATAAATAAGCTATCGCTGCTGGTTTGTACGGTCGTAGCTTTGTTTATAAACGAGTAGTTTTGACGAGGAGAGGTATATAAAACCTCCGGGTTATGACCTACTGCTCCCGATTTTAGGTAGAGTGTATATCGGTTGTCAAAGATATTTATACCATAAGAACCAGCTCCGTAATAACTTCCGAGATCTTCGGCAAGCCAACGAGGAGATATCCCTAATTGATCAAAAGTAGAAGAGAACGGTACGATAGAGCCTTCTATTTTTTTGATTCCGGCATTCTTAATCTCTTGTATCCATTTTGAAATAAAAGCCTCGGGTGCATCGCCAAAAAAGCTAGAGCCTAAGGACGGATCTCCTTTTCCTTCAATATACAGATTGCCATGAAGGGTTCCGGACTCATCGATAGTGCCATCGTAAGAGAGAACGGTTTCGTATCGATACGTAGGCCCTAATATTTCGAAAGCTGTTGCTGTGGTTATAATTTTCTGAACAGATGCAGGTGTGAGGTAAAGATTTGGATTGAGTTG
>DLYT01000061.1:0-26856 GCA_003447595.1 Porphyromonadaceae bacterium | reverse complement strand
CCTTCGAGTCCCTGTTTTTTGAGCAACGTTTGTATTGCTCTATTATTCAGATCTTGTCCCTGAAACGAGGTGGAGACTAAGCAGAGAAGGGGTAATAAATATCTTAATATTTTCATGTCAATTATCACTTTATGCTACTTTTGTACAAAACTAAGATAAAAACCGAATATGAATTCCACTTTTAATAAACCATTTACATTTGATAGAGTTGTCCGCATTCTGATTAGTGTATTGGTCTTTGTCGTTATTATTATACTCGTGGCAAAACTACGAAATGCACTCATCCCTTTTTTTATAGCTTGGTTGTTGGCATACATGATGCAGCCATCCGTGAAGTTCTTTCAGTATAAGCTAAAGCTCAAAAGTAGGCTATTATCTATTTTTGCAGTTTTACTTTCTGTGATTTTGCTTATTGCGGGAGCCTTATGGGCTGTGATTCCGTCTATTCAAGAGGAGTTTGTAAAAGCGACAGATCTGTTGTCTGCATACAATGCATCGCATCCCGATGTTCCTTTATTGCCCGATTGGGTAAAACATTACATTACACAAAATGTAGATGCAAATGAAATTCGGTCTTTCTTTTCGATAGAGAATCTTGAGAATGTTATTAAAAAGTTTGCCCCTACAGTTTGGAACTTTATTAGTGGCACATTCTCTGTTATTGTGAGTTTTACGATTGTTTTTGTGGTATTCATTTACTTGTTTTTCATCTTATTAGACTATGAGAAGATTGCAAATGGATGGATTACATTAATACCTGAGAAATATAGAAAGTTTGTTATTGAACTTGCTACAGATGTAGAAGGAAGTATGAATCGCTATTTTAGAGGTCAAGTCCTAATTGCAACATGTGTAGGGATATTACTAGCGGTAGGTTTTCGGATTGTGAACTTCCCATTGGCAATTGGACTAGGATTGTTTGCTGGTATGTTGAATATGATTCCTTATATGCAGCTGTTAACGATATTGCCTATTTGTATTTTGTCTTTGCTGAAGTCTGCCGAAACAGGTGGAAACTTTTGGTTAATAGCAGGGTCTGCCGCGGGAGTTATGATTGTAGTCCAAATTATTCAAGACTTCTATTTAACTCCAAAGATTATGGGTAAAGCAATGGGTTTGAACCCTGCAGTAATCCTTCTCTCATTATCAATATGGGGTAGTTTGCTTGGCTTCCTTGGGTTAATAATCGCATTACCATTGACAACCCTGTTTTTATCCTATTATAAACGATTTGTATTGCGCGAAGAGAACTTAATCGATAGCAATGTGAAATAATAAGTATTATACGCTAATTATGTTAACCATGTTGTGAGTTCAAATTATTTGCGTACCTTTGCAATGCAATAAAGAAAAAGCGATGATTCGCTAGCTCAGCAGGTAGAGCACAACACTTTTAATGTTGGGGTCCTGGGTTCGAGCCCCAGGCGGATCACAAAGCTTAAAAGCACTGATAACAATGTTGTCAGTGCTTTTTTTTTTGCGCAATTGAAGCGTACAATTAAAAGAGGGACAATATGCATATAAGCACATTGTCCCTCTTTCATGTAGTTCTAAATTACAAGAATATTAGCATTGACTCAATTTTGTACTTCCAAAAAGGACGCGACTTGATTCGTAGTTCCAACCATACTCAGATCTAGTAGGTCACACGCGTCTTCGGTGTCTGGTCGTTGAAAATACTGTTTTTGATAGCGTAATGGAGTCGTTCCCTTGATAATTTTAAATTGATGGTGGAAGTTTGATGCATTATTATATCCGCAATCGAAACAGATTTCAGCCACACTCTTCTCGTTTTCAATAAGCAATCGGCAAGCATGACCGATACGTACTTCCATTAAGAATTCAACATACGATTTACCGGTTTTCTGTTTAAAGTAACGGCAAAAAGACTCTCGAGACAAGTCTATTATTTGTGCTGCTTCTTGAATTGAAATCTGACGTTGAAAGTTTTTGAAAGTAAAATCATATACCAAATTAAGACGAGTATTATCTTTCGAAGTCAATACCGGCGTATAACCGGCACTGGATAAAAGCTGGTAATCTTTTGTCTTTGCCAGTGTATGCAAGCTTTCAATAAGCATGAAATAGCGATCTTGGTAATCAGCTTCAGGAAGAGAAAACATGATTTGTTCAAGCCTCTCGAGTGTATTGCCTGTAATGGTGATTCCTTGATTGATGTGATCCATTAAATCTCTTAGGTTTGACAATTCCGGGAGATTAAGCATTTTGTCTCCAAGTATTGTCCGGCTAAAATGTACAACTATAGCTTCTACTACACCATTGGGTCTGCTCGTATCATATACAATGGTATGAGGAAGATTCGGACCGGTAATGATCATGTGAGTCTCTTCGTCTATGTTGCGTATGTCATCTCCCACAACTTGCATTCCTTTACCACCTCTGATAAATAATAGTTCGATCTCGGGGTGGTGATGCCAGATGTTATAAACATTAGGTCCTGTATCTTTTCTTACTTGAAAAGAGCATTCCGGGTTTATTGTAATTCTTCTTAATGCAGGTTTCATGTTTTTAAGGTTATGTTGTTTTCTTTCTAATTATTTGAGTTGAAATTCATGATATCGGATAAATATCCTTTGTTTTGCAAAGAAAGATATTTATATGTAAAAATCAAATAATATCAATATAGTTTAATCATATCTTAAATATCGAGAGATATTAACAGATTTTCCTCTGTAACTTTGCGGCTATTACAAACCTTAAATAAAATGAAGAACTCTAAAGTAGTAACCTTCGGGGAGATCATGCTTCGTTTAGCAACTCCCGGCAATTTAAGATTCGGACAAACGAGTGAGCTTATTGCAACCTATGGTGGTGGTGAAGCAAACGTGTCTGTTTCTTTGGCAAATTTTGGAATTAATACAGAGTTTGTAACTCGCTTGCCTGAAAACGATCTTGCACAAGCTTGTGTAAAACAGTTGAGAGGTATTGGGGTACAAACCGATCATATTAAATATGGTGGTGAGCGCATGGGAATCTATTTCTTAGAAACCGGTGCGGTAGCTCGTCCTAGTAAAGTAATTTATGATAGAAGTCATTCATCGATTTCAGAAGTCACTACCGGTATGTTTGACTGGGAGGCTATTTTTGAAGGAGCTACGTGGTTTCATTGGACAGGTATTACTCCTGCATTGTCGCAAGCGGCAGCAGATGTATGCTATGAAGCTATTTTAGCGGCAAAACGAATGGGGCTTACTGTATCCTGTGATTTAAACTACCGTAAGAATTTATGGAACTATGGAAAAAAAGCACATGAAGTGATGCCGGCGTTGGTTGCAGAATGTGATGTGATATTGGGCAATGAAGAAGATGCGGAGAAAGTATTTGGGATTAAGCCCGAAGGTTTTGATGTATCCAATACGAATGGCGCAATCGAAAGTGATAAGTTCGAATTTGTATGCCAAGAAGTGATGCGCAAGTTTCCAAAGGCAAAGAAAGTAATCATTACGCTTCGTGGGTCGATTAGTGCCAGCCATAATACTTGGAATGGCGTGTTGTATGACGGAGATAAGCTACATGCCTCAAAACAATATAATATTACACATATTGTAGATCGAGTAGGAGGAGGCGATTCCTTTATGGGAGGCCTTATCTATGGCTTGATCACTTTTGAGGGAGACGATGAGAAAGCATTAAATTTTGCAGTTGCAGCTTCTTGTTTGAAGCATACGATCTATGGAGATTTTAATCTGGTAACTGTTGATGAAGTAATGAAGTTAATGAGCGGAGATGGTTCCGGAAGAGTAAGTAGATAAGAATATGGCTCGATTTAGAAGATTAGATGTTTTTAGAACAATGGAAGAAACCGGAATTGTACCGGTATTCTATCATCAAAATATAGAGTTGTTGCAAGAGGTTGTTGCAGCTTGTTACAAAGCAGGCATTAGGGTGTTTGAGTTTACCAATAGAGGTGATTATGCACACGAAGTTTTTGCACAAATAAATAAGTGGGCATCGATTCATTGTCCGGAGATGATTATGGGAGTAGGATCGGTTGTTGATGCCGGAACCGCTTCTTTGTATATTCAATTAGGCGCAAACTTTATTGTAGCTCCTATTCTTGACGAACCTACAGCTATTGTTTGTAATAAGCGAAAAATAGCATGGGCTCCGGGTTGCGGAACACTTAATGAAATTAGTCGTGCAGAAGAACTCGGTGCTGAAATCGTTAAGATCTTTCCGGGTTCGTCTGTGGGAGGTCCTCAATATGTAAAAGCAATAAAAGGACCTTGTCCTTGGACCAGTGTAATGCCAACAGGAGGTGTTGAACCTACCAAAGATAGCATTAGTGCATGGTTTAGCGCAGGTGTAACATGTGTCGGTTTGGGCTCAAATCTATTTCCAAAAGAAGTTTTGGAGCAGAAAGACTGGGCAGTCATCACCGCAAACTGCCAATTTGCATTAGATCTTGTAAAAGAAATAAGAAGAAATAAATAAGTGGTTTAATAGGGGTATTAAACGTTTTATAGGTTGGTTTATTGTGTTTCGTGTGTTTGTTAATTTTGAGTCGGGAGATTCTGTAAGAACACGCGATTAGTCAAAAAAAGCGAGCAGCATTATAAGTAAATTATTTTGCAGCTCGCTTTTTGTTTATAAAATGTTTTGTAGTTCCTTGAGGTTTGCAATCTCATAAGTTGGAGTGAAATCAGAAGGACTTAATCGATGCGGATTGTACCAAACCTGATGTATGTTAGATTGATGAGCTCCAACAATATCGGCCTCCCAACTATCTCCAATCATTAAAACGTCTTCTCTATTTGCACTTGTAATGGACAAGGCATAGTCAAATATATCTTTGCTCGGTTTGTTTGCTCCTGCGTCTTCAGATAGAATAATCTTGTCGAAGAAGGAAGTAAGTCCCGAGTTGTCCATCTTTTTATATTGCACCTCTCTAAATCCATTAGATAAGATGTGCAACGTATATTTGTTTTGCAAGTACCGAAGGATATCCAACGCAAAAGGAAGTAATCCCGATTTGGAGCTCGATCGTTGAAGAAACTCCTTATTCAGTTGTTGAATAAAGTCAGGATCGGTAATTCCCATGGGCTCTACCATGTGTTCGAAACGCTTCGTTACAAGTTGCTGTTTGCTGATTTTATCTTGACGATACAAATCCCATAAATGATTATTATAAGGGAACCATCTATCAAAGAAAACCTCAAAAGAGGCATATGATCTATTGAATTCATAGATATCATATACTTCTTTGAGGCTTTCTTTATTGTTATTAAATGTATCCCAGAGGGTGTCGTCAAGATCTATAAATAGATGCTTATACATTATTTAATTTACTTCAATAACTAAGAATTTACTAATACTCCAGAATTCTTTAGGGTTTGTAATTTTGAATGTAAGATTGCCATCTTCATCTTTTACAAACTCATAAGTTCCGTCAGGATGGTTTGTTTTCAATTTAGCTTTCTTCGCAAACAAAGGAATTTCAGTTACTTTACGGATGTCAATAGCCATAAAATATTCCTTGTTGAAGTCACCATCAAGTGTTTTAGATTTAGAGAATAAACCACCACCGGTGATAATCTTTTGATCCTTCAACTCCTTAGAGGTGCCAAAGCAATAATAAGCAGTATTGATTTCTTTATCCTGATCTTTAATCTTCGAAGCTTGAGTTGTATTCTTAACAGTCAATGATTCATTATCAACCGTAAGTGTAGTTACAGCTTCATCCAGTTCTTTGATACGGATATTTTTGCGAGACAATTCGTCTTGCAAAGAAGTCACCAACGCTGTTTTTTGATTCAATTCATTCGAAAGACGATCTACAGTCTTTTGTAATTGAGCCGATTTGAAATTGCTATTCTTCAATTGATCCTGAAGTTTCGCAAGTTGTTCTTTGTTCTTTTGAAGTGTTTCAGTAATCAACTGAACATCGCTCATTACACGTTCACGTACAGATTTAGACATCTCTCCATTGCTGTTTTGCTGAATGGTAAGATAATTCTCTGCTTCACGAATTTTTTTGAAGTTATCCTCCACATCATTTAGAAGTGAAAGCATATCATTTAATTCAGAAGTCGTTTTTGTAGCTTCAAGCTTTAATGAATCATTTTGCGCCTGAAGTTGTTTGTACTCACTCGAGTTCTTTCCACCACAAGAAGAAAGAATTACAATACAAGATACTGCTAACAGGGTCTTTTTCATTTTGTTTAAAAATTGATGGTTATGACTTTTGTTTTTTCTCATTATACCCGTCGAGGATAATAACAAATTCGCCTTTCGGATCGTTTAACGTGAAATGCGAAATAAGTTCCTCGAGAGTACCTCTCACGGTTTCGGCATGTAATTTAGAGATTTCGCGCGAAACCGACGCTTGTCTGTCCAGCCCCATGTGTTCGGCAAGCTGACTTAGTGTTTTTACAATACGGTAAGGTGATTCGTAAATGATTGAAGTTCTAGGCTCCAATGCTAGTTCCTTCATTTTCGTAACACGCCCCTTTTTAGGAGGAAGGAATCCTTCAAAACAGAAACGGTCGTTTGGAAGGCCAGACATCACCAATGCCGGCACAAAAGCAGTAGCTCCCGGCAGACATTCAACTTCTACACCTTCTTTTACACATTCTCTTACGATAAGAAATCCCGGGTCCGAGATTGCAGGAGTTCCGGCATCAGAAACAAGAGCAACCGTTTCTCCACCTTTGATACGAGCCACAATTTGTTCTACTGATTTATGCTCATTAAACTTATGATGGCTTTGCATTTTGTTATTGATCTCAAAGTGCTTGAGCAGAAATCCGGTCGTACGAGTATCTTCGGCCAATATAAAATCAACTTCTTTCAAAACGCGGATTGCTCTGAAGGTCATATCTTCAAGATTTCCTACAGGAGTGGGAACAACAAACAATTTACTCATTCAAATATATTTATAGATATCTTTTTTCTAATAAGGTAATAAACTCTTTTACCGGTTCATCTTCTCTGTTCCAGTTGAAATTGAGTTCGAGGTAAGCCAGTGCATCATTCAATGTTTCAATTGTATTGATTGCTTCGATGGCTTGGTTCATTTTATTTTCATCTCCACCAAATAGCTCTCTTCTAAATCTAAAACGGTCGTTTAGATTGAAAGCTTTTCTGAAATCGGCCAATCGTTTTTTCTCGATAAGCTCGTAAAGCGGAATGTTGTTGTGCTCCGGAGTATTCGAGGTAGTTTCGTTAGTTATAACAACTTCCTCTTGTACGATTTCTTTTTCAACCTCAATAACCTCCTCTTTGATCGGAGTGATATCAATGTGTTCGTTAGTCAATGGAGCGGCAACAGGTTCTACTATTTTTTCTTCTATTTCAACTTGTTCCAAGACAGGAGGAGGAGTCGATTCTACTTCCTTTACTTCAACCATCTGTTTGATAGGCTCCGTGTCAATCGATACTTCTTCCTTTATTTTTATTTGAGAAGCAAAATGTTCGTTCTCTTTTTTGATCTCTTTGTCTTGATTTTCTATTGTTGGCAACGGCTCAAAGTCATCTATCGTCACTGCCGGTTTCCATTCCGGAATTACACTTGTGCGAGACTCTAATGCTTTCTTTAAATCTTCTATTTGTTGCACTTCGATGTTTTGAAGATCAACAGCAAGTTTTGAAAGAGCGGCAAACGCTTCAGAAAAAAATGAAACCGGAAGAATCTCGGCATCTCTGCCCGATGAGATTTGCTCCTCTAGGTGTTTAATATCGATCAATAAATGATCTACCCTATTCCTAACAGTCATGATTGCGAATTTTTATCGAAATAACAAATGTAATTAATAATGTGAAAGATGCCCCAAATTAACGCAAATTAATATCAATCAAGAGCTTTATCTTCCATGCTTTCGGGCAAGTTGACAATGTATAGGCGTTTTGTAGCACGCGTAATCGCCGTATAAAGCCAGCGATAAAAGTCGATGCCCAGATAATCTTCCGAAATAAAGCCAATGTCGAGAAACACATTTTCCCATTGGCCACCTTGAGCCTTGTGGCAAGTCACCGCATAAGCATACTTCACTTGCACCACATTATAATGCGGGTCTTCTTTCAGTTTCTTATACTTGCCGGCCTTTGTTGGGATGTCGGCATAATCTTCCAAGATCGAATAAAAAAGCTTGTCACTTTGTTCCTTTGGCAAGGAGGCACTGTCTGAGTGCAGTGTATCTAGTAATATTTTAATCTCGAGCTCGATATCGTAGGCTTGAAAGCGAACCAAGATGTCGGCAAATCGAAAGCCATACATTTCATAGGTACGTCTCACGCGGAGTACTTCCACAATCTCACCATTGGCGATAAAATCGATCTCTTTTACGTCTTTTGCCCAGAAGTAGTTGTTTTTGGCAATCATCAATAAATCGCCGCCCGACAGTTCTTCTTCTCGATAGAGAATGCGGTTTCGTACACCTTGATTGTAAATATTGGCCCGTTTGTTAGATCTGGCTACAATCATGGTTTCGTCCATACCACTACGAGAGTATGCATTTGAAATCTCATCGATGAGTTCGTCGCCCGGTACATTGATAATGTCGGGAAAACCTTTGACCCGCAATTGCGGAAACTCAAAAACAAGATCGTTTCGTAAGTCTTCACGTATACGTGTAGCATTAAAAAGGATACCCGAGTCGGCAGCTTGTCGCACCACCTGGGTTAGTTCGGCAACGCCAACATTGAGACCATACCCTTCGAGTACATCTTTATTGAGAGCCGGACTCTCGGTTTGCATCACCGGAGGAAGCTGGGCCGAGTCACCAATCAAAATCAGTCTGCAATTTTCGCCACCATACACATATTGAATCAAGTCATCCAAAAGGCGTCCTGTGCCAAAAGAAACAGAGTCGAGTCCGTCGTTTGAGATCATGGATGCTTCATCGACGATAAACAGTGTATCTTTATGCAAGTTGTCGGCCGGGGCAAATCCCGAAGCCTCATTTGCAAAGGCGCGCTGGCGGTATATTTTCTTATGGATGGTAAGTGCGGGATGGTGTGCATAATTGCTCATTACTTTTGCCGCACGTCCGGTGGGCGCGAGCAAAATACACTTCTGTTCAAGCTGATTCATTGTGCGTACAAGAGTCGCAATGAGCGAGGTTTTACCGGTTCCGGCATAACCTTTGATCAATAGCAAGCTTTCATTATCGGTAGAAACCATGAAATCTGCTAATGAATTTAGTGCAAAAAGCTGATCACTTGTAGGATTATATTGAAAATTTCGCTTTATTTGTTCTCGAATAAATTCTTCAATCATTTTAAAAGAATAATTTTGCACTAAAATTAGTGCATTAAATATTCTTTCTTAATTTTGCGAGGCGAAATAAAATTAAAAAAACATATAAAGCCATGAAAGTTACTTTAAAGATTTTATTGCTTGGCGCTGTAGTTTTACTAAGTTACATGTGCTATAGAAGTATTATGGGTCCGATCGAGTTTCAAGATGAAAAAACTCTTAGAGAGGACAGAATTATTAAGCGTCTTATGGACATTCGTGCTGCTCAGATCGAGTATAAAAACCGTAAAGGTGTGCATGCTGCAAACTTTGACGAGTTGACTACTTTCTTGAACACAGAGAAACTTCCATATTTGCTTAAAGAAGGGGTACTTACAGATGAGCAGCTAGAAAGCGGTATGACTGAAGCTGACGCTGTAAAGAAAGGTCTTATCAAGCGTGATACTTTCTGGGTATTGGCAAAAGACACATTGTTCGGTGGTAAAAATGTAGACTCTTTACGTTTTGTTCCGGGTACAGTTGCTACATTCCAAATGGATACAGCTTCGATTACAAACGCATCAGGTTATACATTGCAATTGTTTGAAGCAAGCGTTGAATATCCAGTATATCTAGGCGACCTAAACAAACAAGAAGTTGCAAACTTGATCGACTTGAGAGTGAAACAAGACAAATTCCCTGGTTTGAAGGTTGGTTCTGTTAAAGAAGCAAATAACTACGCAGGTAACTGGGAGTAATTTTCATGAACATACATATACCCGATCAGTTTAATTTCGAACAATCTGAGGAATATATATTATCCATCCGGCTCGAACCGGATGGATTTTCTTTTTCTATACAGGACTCAACTGCGCCCAAAAAGTTCTTCTTTCACCGCACATTGCTCAATAAATCACTTTCTTATGAAGAAAACTTCAAAGAGTTTTTCTTTGCAAATGAGTTTCTTTCGGCTCAGTACAAGAAAGTAAGGATCATAAGTTGTTCAAAACAATATACACTGGTTCCGTATGAAGCAATGCGAGAAGGAGCTGAAACTATATATTACTCATTTTGTTTTGATGATGATGAGAGTGTTGTGTTGCGTAACTCGTTGAAAGAATTAAATCTGGAGATTGTATTCTCGCTTTCTGCCGGATTATATGAGTTTTGCAGTCGTTCATTCTTAGCGCCTCAATACATTCATCACATTGCGCCCGAGATACGTTCTACAGAAAAATCTTCTGTCAACTCAGACCGAAAACAACTTTCGGTATTTATAGATGGGAAGATGCTCGATATTGTGAGCATGCACAAGCGAGAGCTTCAATTTGCAAACTCGTATAGCTTCGATCAATTGCAAGACATTCTGTATTTTATTACAAACGTATGGAAGCAACAAGCGATGGATCAAATCAACGATGAGTTGTTGATTCATGCCCCCAACGCAGTACGAGTAAGACTCAAAGAGGTTTTAAAAGTTTATTTCAAAAACATCAGGGACATTCAAACACCTTCGGAGCATTTCTTTGCGACCAAAGGTTTTCCGAATCTGCCCTATGATATCCAAACATTGTCATTATGCGAATAGTCGGTGGTATATATAAGCGAAGACGATTTGACGTACCAAAATCATTCAAGGCACGTCCTACAACAGACTTCGCGAAAGAAAATATTTTCAACGTGATCGATAACTACATTGATCTCGAAGATGCAACAGCCTTAGATCTGTTTGCCGGTACAGGCAACATTACATTTGAGGTAATTTCTCGCGGTTGCGAGCGCATCACTTCGGTAGAGAAAGATGCTCATCACGCCGCATTTATCGCAAAAGTTGCGAATGAATTAAAAACAGACAAGATGAACCTCATTCGAGGAGACGTCTTCAAATACTTGAATTCGACAAACGCGAAGTTTGATTTCATATTTGCCGATCCTCCGTATGCACTCAAAGAGCTTGAATCGGTTCCGAGAATCATTCTTGAGAAAGACATGCTCAACGATGGAGGGCTTTTCATCATGGAGCATTCGAAGGACAATGACTTCTCAAAACTTCCTTATTTTTGCGAGCATCGCGTTTATGGCTCTGTCAACTTCTCGATCTTCTTTAAAGAAGTGGAGAAAACAGACGCATAACAGACTCTGCAATCTTTTTACGAAGCGGGCGCCTGAACCACATTACGGGGATCACGCGCTCGCATTTGTTTTCATCAAAATGATAAATGTTGCGCATCTTAACCGACAACTCCGGGTCGTACATGTATGCGTTGATCTCGAAATTGTGTTCGAAGCTACGGAAGTCAAGATTGGCCGACCCTATTACAGACAGATAATCATCTACAATCATTGTTTTGGAGTGTAAAAACCCCTTTGTATAGAAATAAACCTTAACCCCCGCCTTTAGCATTTCGTCGATATACGAGCGCGATGCAAAATTCACAAGTTTACTATCCGAATACTTCGGGATCATGATCCGCACGTCAATACCCGACAAAGCAGCTGTTTGCAGTGCCATGTTGATCGATTCGGTAGGTAGGAAGTAAGGCGTTTGTATGTAAACGTATTTCTTGGCATTGGCAATGGTCCAGATGGCTGCTTGAAGCAAGGTGCGCCAAGGTCCTACCGGTCCGCCCGTTACGATCTGAAGCTTGTTGGTTCCGTAAAGCTTGCAAGCAGGAAAGTAAGAAGGTGAGTAAATAAGTTTCTTACTTGCCACATACCAATCTACCAGAAAGGCCGACTGCAAACCGTATACCCCTTGTCCTTCGATAAACAAATGCGTATCTCTCCATTCGCCCAAGTCGCTTCCCTGTACATACCGATCGGCAATATTCATACCTCCCACAAAGCCACATTTTCCGTCTATCACCACAATTTTTCGGTGATTTCTATAGTTTACCTTGCTGGTAAGAATCGGAAATGCCACACGTAAGAATGTATGCACTTCCACGCCATTCTCGACCATCTCTTTGAAGAATTTGCTCGGTACACTCCAGCAACCTACGTCGTCATACAACACGCGTACTTCTACGCCCGCTTTAGCTTTCTCGATCAGGATTTGTTTGATTTCATTGCCAATCTTATCATCATCAATAATGTAGTATTGTAAGTGGATGTGATGTTGGGCTTTGGCAAGTTCGTGTTTCAGCTTGTCAAACTTCTCTCTGCCCGAAGTGAATGGTTCGATGTAGCTTCCGGATAATATGGTTGCTTTGGCATTGTTGTATAATAAGGTGGCAAGCGGTTTGTAATGACCACTTGTCTCTGTTTTTATATGTTGAAATAATTCGCGCGATGGATATTTGGTAAGACGTTTGTAGCTACGACGCGAGATGATGCGTTGCTTGCGATTGTCTTGTCCGAAAAAGAAATAAAAGATCAAGCCGATGAATGGAGCGAACAGTAATACCAAAACCCAGGCAATTGTTTTCAGCGGATTTCGATTCTCGGTAATAACTACGAGAATAAGGCTCAATGTTATGATAACATAGATTGGTAAGAGGATATTTGTAAATAGCTGAGATATGGTTATTTCTTCAATCATCGGATCCGGTTTTATTGTGCACGTTGTTGTGATCTGGCTAATATATAACAGACAAAATCGCGTTGTGTTGTTTTTTGTTTAAAAGTAAAAGAAAGAAGTCTTTTGCAAATATAAATATATATTTCATAGAAGATCATTTGCGTGCGCTTAATTAGCTAAATGTAATAGTGGGGTGGAGTAAAGGGTGTGATAACGGGAAGTAAGCTTTTTCTGGTACGAGGTTAGTATTGGTGTCGTCCCATGTAGATACTTGCGTGGGTCCAGAACTGTATTTGTGTGCGCCCACACAAGGAGTAGTTTTTGTGAGTTTTATGCTTAGATCTTGCTTTGACTGGAAATGAAAAAGGCTGTCCGGTAAACAGACAGCCTTTTCTTTGTATGGATAGGATTGATCAAACTATTAGTTATGTAATCTGATAATCTGAATTATTTTTGAGATTCTACCCACTTGCGAGCATTTACAAATGCTTCGATCCATGGAGTAACTTCGTCGTTGTTGCGACGATCGTTAGGGTAGAAACCACATTGCCATGGGAAGATTGCTCTTTCAGGGTGTGGCATCATTGCAAGGTGACGACCATCTTTAGAGCAAAGACCCGCGATAGCATGAGGAGATCCGTTTGGATTGGCTGGATATCCGTCGTATGCATATTTAGCAATTACGTGATATTCTTTTTCTTCGTATGGAAGATTGAACTTGCCTTCTCCGTGAGCAACCCATACACCTAGTTTTGTTCCCGATAGTGAACCAAGCATGATAGAGTGGTTTTTAGGGATTTCAAGGCTTACGAAGTTCGATTCGAACTTGTGTGAGTTGTTGTGAACCATTTTGTGTTTCACTTCATGCTCTGGGTAAAGAAGTTCAAGCTCTGCCATCAACTGACATCCGTTACAGATACCTAAACTTAATGTGTCGGGGCGTTCGTAGAATTTATCCAATGCTTCTTTCGCTTTTGGATTGAATAGGAAGCCACCGGCCCATCCTTTTGCTGATCCAAGAACGTCTGAGTTAGAGAATCCACCACAGAATACGATCAAGTTTACGTCTTCAAGTGTTTCGCGGCCTGTTGCAAGGTCGGTCATGTGAACGTCTTTTACATCAAATCCTGCAAGGTACATCGCGTAAGCCATTTCGCGCTCACCGTTTGTTCCTTTCTCGCGGATGATAGCTGCTTTTACGCCCGAGTTTTCGCGGCGATCGGCAGAGATACCAAATGATGCAAGTGTTCCTTTGAAGTCTTTGTTGAATTTGTATTCGATTGGTTGAACTTTGTAGTTCTCGAAACGATCGCCTGCACATACAGAACCTGATTGTATGATGTCAAGTTTGTAAGATGAAGCGTACCATACATCACGCATGTAGTCGATACCGAATTGGTATTCTGCACCGTTTTTCGATACAAGAACGTGGCGCTCTGATGTTGGTTTTGCGATGCGTGCGAAACCGATTCCGTTTTCTTCAAGAATCTTTTCAACCGCTTTTTTATCTTTTACTTGTACAAGGATACCAGGGTTTTCTGCAAACAGAATTTTGATGATATCTTCTTCGCCAAGTTTGTCTAGGTTTACTTCAAGACCACCTTCTACGTTTGCAAAGCACATCTCAAGCATAGCAGTAATCATACCACCGGCAGAGATATCGTGACCTGCAAGGATGTATCCGTCTTCGATCAACTGTTGTACTGTGTTGAACGTGTCGCGGAAATATTCATAGTCTGTAACAGTAGGAACATCGTCACCAATCTTATTCAAAGATTGTGCAAATGCCGAACCGCCAAGTTTGAGTGCGTCGAATGAGAAGTCGATGTAATAAAGAGCCGTGTTAGCGTCGTTTACCAAAACAGGAGAAACGATTTTCTTCACGTCAGATACTTCACCGGCAGCAGAGATGATAACTGTGCCCGGAGAGTATACTTTGTCGTCGCCATATTTTTGAGTCATCGACAAAGAGTCTTTACCTGTTGGGATGTTAAGACCCAATTCGCAAGCAAACTCCGAACAAGCTTCTACTGCTTTGTATAGACGAGCGTCTTCACCTGCATTCTTACATGGCCACATCCAGTTTGCACTCAACGATACACCCGCAATTTTGTCTGCAAGTGGCGCGAATACAAGGTTGGTAAGTGATTCTGCAATTGCCATAACCGAACCTGCAGCAGGATCTGCCATCGCTACTTGTGGTGCGTGACCGATTGAAGTTGCGATACCAGCTTTCCCTCTAAAGTCAAGTGATACGGCACCAAGGTCGCTCAAAGGCAATTGTAGTTCACCTTGACATTGTTGACGTGCAATTTTACCTGTTACCGAGCGGTCTACTTTGTTTGTTAACCAGTCTTTACAAGCTACAGCTTCAAGTTGAAGCACGTTTTCAAGGTAGTGGTGAATATTTGAAGCCGAGTATTCTGCATTTGCAAAGTGCTCTTCTACGCTATTATCTGTAATAATAGTTTTAGGTGAGTTACCAAACATATCTTCTAGTTTAAGATCGATTGGTTTTTGACCGTCAGCTTGTTTGAATACAAGTGCCATGTCGTTTGTAGTTTCACCTACTACATACATAGGAGCGCGTTCGCGTTCTGCAATTTTCTTAATTTCGTCGATGTGTTTCTCTTCTACAAGAATACCCATACGCTCTTGGCTTTCGTTACCAATAATCTCTTTAGCCGAAAGAGTAGGGTCGCCCACAGGAAGTTTGTCTAGTTCGATCACACCACCGGTTGCTTCGATAAGCTCTGACAAACAGTTTAAGTGACCGCCCGCACCGTGGTCGTGGATAGAAACAATCGGGTTGTTGTCTGATTCTGCAAGCGTACGAATTACGTTAGACGCACGTTTTTGCATTTCAGGGTTTGCACGTTGTACGGCGTTAAGCTCGATACCGCTTTCGAATACTCCTGTGTCTACAGAAGAAACGGCACCACCACCCATACCGATACGGTAGTTGTCACCACCAAGTACCACTACTTTTTCGCCTGGTTTAGGTTCGCCTTTGATCGCGTCGCGAAGTTTTGCGAAACCAACACCGCCGGCAAGCATGATTACTTTATCGTATGCAAACTTTTTATGGTTTTCTGCGTGCTCGAATGTAAGAAGCGAACCGCAGATAAGAGGTTGTCCAAATTTGTTACCAAAATCAGAAGCACCGTTTGATGCTTTGATCAAGATTTGCTCAGGAGTTTGATATAACCAATCACGCTCTTGCATTCCTTCTTCCCACTCGCGAGTTCCTTCTGTTCTCGGGTATGAAGTCATATACACAGCAGTACCTGCAATTGGAAGACTGGCTTTACCTCCGCCCAAACGGTCACGAATCTCACCACCAGTACCTGTTGCAGCACCATTAAATGGCTCTACGGTAGTAGGGAAGTTGTGAGTCTCAGCTTTAATAGAGATAACAGTTTTAATATCTTTTACTTGGAAGTAGTCTGGTTTATCACCTGAGATAGGAGCGAATTGCTCAACGGTAGGACCTTCGCTGAAGGCAACATTGTCTTTGTAGGCAGAAACAAGTTTGTTTGGATTGGTCTCGGATGTTTTCTTGATTAGCTTGAAAAGAGAGCTTTCTTTTTCTTCTCCGTCGATCACGAAGATTCCGTTAAAGATTTTGTGACGGCAGTGCTCAGAGTTTACCTGAGAGAAGCCGAATACTTCACTGTCGGTAAGTTTGCGACCTTGTTGTTCGCTAATACCATTTAAGTAGGCAATTTCTTCTTCGCTAAGCGCTAAACCTTCTTGCTCATTATAAGCAGCAATATCATCTATATAAACGATAGCTTCGGGTTGCTTGCTAATCTTGAAGAGGTCTTGAGTAAGCCCGTGATAAATTCTTTGAAGCATCGGATCGTGTTCTGCGTCCGCGTTTTTCACTTCAAAGTATTCCTCGATACGAGTAATGCCCGACATTCCCATGTTTTGAGTAATCTCAACGGCATTTGTACTCCACGGAGTGATCATTTCTTTGCGCGGCCCGACGAACCAACCCTCTAAGGATTCGGATTCCTGAGGCAATGCACCACTAAACAGCCATGTTAATTTTTGTGTTTCTTCAGTTGAAAAGTGATTTTTGGTTTCTACCGCAATCACCGTTTGTGTTGAAGATCTAAAAAATAGGATCATATTGTTGATTAATTTTGGTAACCAGATAGCAGGAGAAGACTCATGTCTTCATGCCACAAAGATAGTTAAAAGCTTTCTTAATATGTCCTAACAACTCATATTTTGCGCTTTTTTTCAGAATAGCTCTTATCTTTGCATACGAAAGCTAAATTATTATATATATTTAAAGCTGTAAGTTGATGCTTGGCTTTTTGTTAAAAGGATTAATTATTGGTGTATTAGTATCGGCGCCTATGGGCCCTACCGGAGTGCTTTGTATTCAACGTACAATCAACAAAGGAAGGATGCATGGTTTTGTGACCGGACTAGGAGCTGCTCTTTCTGATATTATATATGCTGCCATCACTGGTTTTGGTATGGGTTTTGTTATCGATTTTATCGAAGCAAATATTCGGCCATTGCAAGTACTGGGTAGTGTGGTCTTGCTGGTTTTTGCATACGTGGTATACAATTCGAATCCGGTCAAGAGTTTATCAAAGAAGAAAGAGGGGGCGACCTCGTATACACAAGATTTTATTACGGCATTGCTGCTAACCCTGTCGAATGCATTGATTATATTTCTTTATATCGGGCTTTTTGCCCGCCTAAGCTTTTGGGATCAAGAGATGAATTATTCAAATCTGGTTCTGGGGTTACTGGGAATTGGTATCGGAGCTGTAGCTTGGTGGCTTGCCATTACTTATTTTGTAGGGAAAATTAAAAATCATTTTAATGTGAGAGGTATGAAGATCTTAAATCATACAATCGGAATAGTAATGACTATTATCGCTTTGTTTGGTTTGGTTTATACCTTTTGGACTTAAACGGAAAACAAATATTCTAAAATATAATATCAGGATATGAAGAAACTAAAGGTTCCTTATTTAAAGACATTAGATGCCTTGCACTTGTCTTCTATCGGATCGTTGATGGAAGAAAAAGGGCATCGTGAAAGTATAGATGTAGTAAACTGGCCCGAATATGCTTATAAGCCGATTGTTTCTTTTGATATTGCAAGAGGAGATCAAGACTTATATATTCGTTACTTTGTAAGAGGAAATGCATTGAAGGCCTCTCATTCGGTAGACGGATCACCGGTACATCAAGACAGTTGCGTAGAGTTTTTCATGAAAAAGCCTGGCGACGATACGTATATGAATTTCGAATTCAATTGCATTGGTGTTTGCGATGCAGCAAGAAGAAAGTCGAAAACTGAGAAGGTTGGTTTGAACGAAAACGAATACAGAATGATTCGCCGTTATTCTACAGCCGGACGTGATACTTTTGACGAGAAAAAAGGATTATATACTTGGGAACTTGTAGTTGCAATTCCTTTTTCGTTAATGGGACTTACTTCAGATAGTTTGCCGGATAAGATAAACGCAAATTTCTACAAATGTGCTGATGATACTGCATATCCTCACTTTGTAAGCTGGAATGCCATTGACAATCCGATACCAAACTTTCACTTACCTGAATTCTTCGGAGAAATCTATTTCTAAAAATAAAACCATCACATTTATATAATATAAAAAGAGCGACAACTCACGTTTCTGGAGTTGCCGCTTTTTTTATGTCTGCGTTACAATACAGATCTCGATATGGTATCTGCTTTATAGTATTCACCAACTTTCTTGACCGAGCAAGAGGCTACTTGTGTATCGTGGTAGAATACAAGTGTAGCATTCTTTTCAATAGCGTATTCGAGCAATCTCTTTTTTGCTGCATACGATTTTAAAGGCATCACATCGTAAGCCGATATCCATTCGAGCGATAGATGTGCAAGAGTAGGGATCACATCGCCCGGGAAAATAAGTGTCTGGTCTTTGGATTCAAAAACCGGAACTAGCTGTCCGTTGGTATGCCCGTCGAAGAGGTATAATTGGATGTTGTTTGCAATAGAACAAGCTCTGTCAATTAAACGCAAACGCCCGGCATTTAGCACCGGAAGTAATGTGTTTGTATCGAAAGAGGGTTTTTCCAATTCCGACGGATTGCGAAACGATTCCCACTGTGTTTTCGATACCCAGTAATTGGCTTTCGGGAAGGAGGGTTTATACGTTTCTTCTTCCTTGCAATAATAGGTGGCAAATCCACAATGATCGAAGTGGAGATGAGTTAGGATAACATCTGTGATGTCGTCCGGTTCGAGGTCATGCTCTTTAAGAGCATCGTACATGTTTGTCAGATTGTGGAATTCATAAAACGAATTTGCGTCATCGGAAAAACTTCCTACTCCCGTGTCTACAAGAATATTTCTTTTTCCGTCTTTTATTAATCCACATCTCATGGCTAACAGGCAGCGGTTTTTTTCATCGCAAGAGTATCTGCGAATCCAAGAAGTTTTCGGAATTGCTCCGAACATTGCGCCGCCATCGGCATAAAAAAATCCTGATTCGATAGAATTAAACTCCATTTTGTCGTATTTTTGCACCAAAATAACGAAATATCGGTGATATTCAGCTGAGTTGATGAAAAAAGTTCATTTAATATCGGTGCAAGAGCCTTTTATGTTTGATTTAGCTCTCGCACTTCGCAATAAAGAATATGAAGTTAGTGCTTCAGGAATTGGTTTGTCGGAATCGCAAATTACGTGCTTGCAAGATGCAGGTGTGCTTTGTGAAGAGAACGGATGGTTTCCTGCTGTAGTACAAAAAGAGTTGCATTGTGTTGTATTAGGAGCTCAAGCGGATCAAAGCAATCCGGAACTTGAGAAAGCCAAAGAACTGGGATTATATATTGTATCTATTCCTGAGTTTATCTTTTTGCGCACAAAAAATAAAACTCGCTTCGTAGTTTCGGGAAGTAAAGATAAAAGGGCTATTTTATCGATTATGGCTTTTGTTTTAAAGAAGCAAAGAATACCGTTCGACTATGCGTTGATGCGTGATGTTCCGGAGTTTGATAGTCGTGTTCATTTATCTTTCGAAGCTCGCGTGGTTTTGATAGAAGGCGATGAGCATTTAACGTCGATCCTAGATAAACGATTTAAATTGGAATATTATCGACCACACGTGGCTGTTGTTTCCAATATCGATTGGATTGAAAGTAGCGAATACCCAACGTTCGAGTCATATATAGAGATGTATCGCGACTTTTTTAACTTGATAGAACGTGATGGCAAACTAATATACAGTGAAAAGGATGCGACTTTGAAGTCTTTGGCCGATCAGGTGAGAGAGGACATTACTTCAATTCCGTTCGAAACACATGCGACTACTTTAGATGAGAATGGAAGAACCTGTTTGGATACACGATACGGCTTGGTGCCGGTGTACAGCGAAGATCCGCTGTTTGTCGAGTATTTGAATGCTGCTCGTTTGGCTTGTCGTCAGATTGGTGTGAACGATAAAGCTTTTTACAGTGCTATTGCAGAATATAAACAGACGTTATCATGATTATAGCAAGTCAGAAAAAGAAAGAAAATATTGCAGAGTATCTACTTTATATGTGGCAAATTGAAGATTTGCTGCGTGCGTATAAGTTTGATATCAATGCTATAAAAGCCAACATCGTAGATCGATACGATCAACCTGAGGAGGTGAAGAAGGAAATTCTAGATTGGTATGGATATTTGATAGAGATGATGCGTTCTGAAGAAGTGCTAGCATCTGGTCATATTCAGATCAATAAGAATGTAATTATTGATTTAACCGATTTGCATCTTCGTCTTTTGAAAGCTCCAAAAGAGCAATTTTATGCTGCGGCATATTATCAAACACTTCCTTATATTGTAGAGTTGCGTAGCAAAGCGGGCGATGATCCGCACGGTGAAATTGAAACTTGTTTTGATGCGCTTTATGGTTTCTTGTTGTTGAAAATGCAGCAAAAACCAGTGAGTGAAGAGACAATGAAAGCGATTAAGCAGATCTCTACATTCTTGGCATTACTCTCTGATAAATACAAAAAAGATAGAGCCGGAGAGCTCGAACTTGAATAAATCTTATGTAAATTCTTTTTTAACGAGCTGAATAGATTCTTAACTATAGGCAGTTTTAATCTTATCCGATTGCTGCTTACCTTTGTATTTGAGAAGATTAAGTTGCGTTGTAAAACGAATTGAGCTAAAGAAACGAATATAAAATATGGGTCAGTACTCTGAAGAAATTAATAAAAGAAGAACATTTGCGATTATTAGTCACCCCGACGCCGGTAAAACAACCCTAACAGAAAAGTTGCTACTTTTTGGTGGTGCTATTCACGTGGCAGGTGCTGTGAAATCGAATAAGATTAAAAAATCAGCAACTTCCGACTGGATGGAAATCGAAAAGCAACGTGGTATCTCTGTTGCTACTTCGGTAATGGCATTTGATTACGATGGTTATAAGGTTAATATCCTAGATACTCCTGGTCACCAGGATTTCGCCGAAGATACATATCGTACGCTTACGGCTGTAGATAGTGTTATTATTGTTGTTGATATCGCAAAAGGGGTAGAGGCACAAACCCGAAAACTAATGGAAGTATGTCGCATGCGTAATACTCCCGTTATTGTATTCGTGAATAAGCTCGACCGTGATGGTAAAGATCCTTTCGATTTGCTTGACGAATTGGAGGAAGAATTGAAGATTAATGTGCGTCCGTTGAGCTGGCCTATCGATATGGGACAAAGCTTTAAAGGGGTATATAACATCTTTGAGCAAAAGCTAGACCTTTACAGTCCGAGCAAACAATATGTTACTGAGAAAATCGAATTCGGAGATATCAATAGTCCGGAACTTGAAGGGCACATCGGCGATCGTTTGGCGGAGAAACTTCGCTCAGACATTGAATTGATCGAAGGTGTATATCCTGAATTTGATGTGAATACATACCTGAAAGGTGAAATCGCTCCGGTATTTTTCGGTTCAGCATTGAATACTTTCGGAGTGAAAGAACTTCTAGACTGTTTTGTTCGTATTGCACCGTCGCCACGTCCGGTTCAGGCAATCGAGCGAGTTGTAGAGCCTGATGAAGATGCTTTCTCTGGATTTATCTTTAAGATTCACGCCAATATGGACCCTAATCACAGAAGCTGTATTGCTTTCGTGAAGATTTGTTCGGGCCGTTTTGAGCGTAATGCAAACTACAAACATGTACGCCACAATAAATTGATGAAGTTCTCTAGTCCGACTGCATTTATGGCTCAGAAAAAAGAGACCGTAGATGAGGCTTTTGCCGGAGATATCATCGGTTTGCCGGATAATGGAACTTTCAAAATTGGTGATACGTTGACTTCTGGCGAAAATCTTCACTTCAAAGGTTTGCCAAGCTTCTCTCCAGAGATGTTTAAATACATTGAGAATGCAGATCCGATGAAGACAAAACAGCTGAACAAAGGTATTGAACAGTTGATGGACGAAGGTGTAGCACAGATGTTTGTGAACCAATTTAATAATCGTAAGATTATCGGTACGGTAGGTCAACTTCAGTTTGAAGTAATTCAATACCGTTTGCTTCATGAGTATGGTGCTCAATGTAAATGGGAGCCGGTAAGTTTGTATAAAGCTTGCTGGATTGAGAGTGACGATAGCGAAGCGCTTGAAAACTTCAAACGTCGCAAATCTCAATTTATGGCTGTCGACAAAGATGGACGTGATGTCTATCTTGCTGATTCAAGCTATGTATTGATGATGGCTCAGCAAGATTTTCCAAGCATCAAATTCCATTTTACATCAGAATTTTGATCGTATTTCATTTAGATATACAAAGCCCCGAACGAATTCAATCGTTCGGGGCTTCTTGCTTTATCCGGTAAATTAAAAATATTTCTTCTATTTCTCTTTATTGTGCAGCACGCGTGTTAGTAGAAGCTCGATGATAAAGCTAAGTAATAACATTACACCCGGAGCAATGAGTAATAACGTGTTGAAGAGTAGAATGCTCAGCGGAATGTTGTATAATGTTATTAAGGAAGGATCAGTCTTCATAAATAAATTTGTACCGAATAAAAGACCAATTCCAATCCCGCAAAAGAACATCCCGAGCCTTAAGATCATGAAAATATTATTTTGCATGCCTTTGCGTGAAGCAAGAATTACAATCATGCAAATAAATAACATGAGGAAGGTGCAAAGAGAGGGAAGAAGTCGAATCACTTTGTTGGTAGCATAGTCTAACTCCTTAAAGCGATCGTATCTTTTTTTCACTGTAACATGATTAATATCGTCAGATTCGATTAAGTGAATGCCGGAAATTGAAGATTGACGTAGTTGCTCTTCTTCGATCAGAGTGTAATACATCGTTGTATCGATTGGCTCAAAGTATAATGTAAATTTGACCTCGCCACTTTCTGGCATAAATATCTTTTTATCAAGTTCTAGGCCTTCGCTTTTTAATAACTTGTATCGCTCGTCGCCTTGTATCGGTTCAAGCACAGATTGAGAGTTTACGCTGATCCAATTTCCAGGGAGATTCTTTCCCGTAACATAAAAGATAGTCGTATCAGACGTTAGTTCGATGGAATCAATTTGCAACCATGATTGAGGGTTGCTAACGTACGGATTGCGGATAACTTTTGTTGTTTCAGTTGCAAATAGCTGAATTGTACAGCTCAAGAGAAAAAGTAAATAATATATCTTTTTCATGGTCGTGGTTCTTTAATGGTTCTTTTTATTTGACATTTTAAGCTCAATCACAAAAGCGATAATAAGACCTAATCCGCCGAAGAGCAAAACGCTTCCACCAATAAAGGCATTTTCTAGATACATTTTCATCTCAAACATACTAGCAAATAAGCTGCCGATAAAAAGACCAAGCCCAATGCCGCACAAGAGAGATCCAAGTTTTAGAGCTGAAAAAGAAAGTTTGTTTATTTGTCTAAATCCAAATGATGGTTTCAATAAATCCGAATCTAATTTATCACCCATGCGTTCGATAATTTCCATACGTTCTTTTCTTCTTACAAATAGATCGAAAATACTGTAAATGCCGTAAAATACTACGAATGTAACTAGAGGAACTGCAATAAAGTCTAACATAGCTGTAAGTATTAAATGATTACTATTTTTAGTTTCTACCCTATTGACGCAATAGTATTTGTTAGGTTACAGATGAAATGAATTTTTTTTATTCTAATTTTGATGTAACCTTTTTATCCTTCCGGCGTATAATAAGCAAAGGATATACTAAATACCATGTCATATACCCAAAAAGAAGATATATATTATATCAAAGCTGTTTGTGCTGGTAATATCGATGCGTTTTCGATATTGCTAGATCGATATAGTGTGTTGGTATATAATTTGGTGTATAAGATTGTGGGGCATAAAGAAGATGCTGAAGAGTTGACGCAAGATGTGTTTATGAAAGTTTTTGAGGCATTGCCGAAGTTTCATGGAGACGCCTCTTTCTCTACTTGGATTTATCGTATTGCTTATAATACGGCTATTTCTGCTTTTCGTAAAGCGAAACAAGATAAATTGGTGTTTGATGATGCGCTTATTGAAAGTACGTCCGAGTATTTGGTGGATGATTACTTCGGTTCCGACTCAAACGAAGAACTTCTCGCTTTGATGGATAAAGCGATGTCTCTATTGTTGGTAGATGAACGAGCGTTGATTGCATTGTTTTATTTAGAGGGGCATTCTGTTGAAGAAGTTGCTTCGATAATGACTTTGTCTGTTTCAAACGTAAAAGTTCGTCTTCACAGGGTTCGAAAAAAGCTATTTGTTATTATGCAAAATCTTAATGAATAAAGGTATGCAAGAAGATCATTTGCTCAAAAAATATGCGAATAGAAAACCGGCACAAGGGTTGTCTTTTGGTTTCAATGAAAAACTCATGCGTGAGATTCGACTTGCTCAAATAGCTAAAGAGCGAAAAGTAGAAAGACGCATGCAGATCGCAGCTTTTGTTGTTTATGCATTTCTGATTGTTTTTGTTGGTTATGCTTTCAAGTTTATTGGTCTAGGTGAATATTTTAAATCGATGTTTCGTGACCTATTTCAGACGTATGACGATATCTTTTTATCACTCTATACCTGTTATGAGGTTCTGACTTCTTCTCTTTTTGCTTACATTTTAGCTGCAATTGCAATCTTATTGCTGCTGGATCATTGGATTAGAAGGTTATTTACTGCTAATAAACATAATTTTACGACCAAATAAATTGCGTCTCATAAAAAAAAGCTATCTTTGCGGCGCTTTTATAGTTAAACAATATAATGTCTAACGTACTAGTTAAAAAGAGATTATTAAAAATGGAAACTTACAAAAACATTGCTCCGGTTGAAAATTTCGATTGGGATGCTTACGAAAACGGCTCTGCACTTACAGGTGTAAGCAGAGATGAGCTAGTTAAAACTTATGACGACTCTTTGAATACTATCAAAGATAAAGAAGTTGTTATGGGTAAAGTAACTTCGTTGAACAAACGTGAAGTTGTAGTAAACATTGGTTACAAATCAGACGGTATCGTTTCAATGAACGAATTCCGTTACAACCCGGATCTTAAAATTGGTGATGATGTAGAAGTATACATCGAAAGCCAAGAAGACAAAAAAGGTCAATTGATCCTTTCTCACAAGAAAGCTCGCGCTGCACGTTCTTGGGATCGTGTTAACGAAGCTCTTGAAAACGACGAAATCATCAAGGGTTACATCAAGTGTCGTACTAAGGGTGGTATGATCGTTGACGTATTTGGTATCGAAGCATTCTTGCCAGGTTCTCAAATCGACGTTAAGCCAATCCGTGACTATGATGTATTCGTTGGTAAAACTATGGAATTCAAGATCGTTAAGATCAACCAAGAATTCAAAAACGTTGTTGTTTCACACAAAGCTCTTATCGAAGCTGAACTTGAACAACAAAAGAAAGACATCATTTCTAAACTTGAAAAAGGACAAGTTCTTGAAGGAACTGTTAAAAATATCACTTCTTACGGAGTATTCATCGACCTTGGTGGCGTAGACGGTTTGATCCACATCACTGACCTTTCTTGGGGTCGTGTATCTCACCCAGAAGAAATCGTTAAACTTGACGAGAAAATCAACGTTGTTATCCTTGACTTCGATGACGAAAAGAAACGTATCGCTCTTGGTTTGAAACAACTTACTCCACATCCATGGGATGCTCTTGATCCAAACTTGAAAGTTGGTGATAAAGTAAAAGGTAAAGTTGTTGTTATGGCTGACTACGGTGCATTCATCGAAATCGCTGCTGGTGTAGAAGGTTTGATCCACGTTTCAGAAATGTCTTGGACTCAACACCTACGTAGCGCTCAAGATTTCATGAAAGTTGGTGACGAAGTTGAAGCTGTTATCTTGACTTTGGACCGCGAAGAGCGTAAAATGTCTCTAGGTATCAAACAATTGAAACCAGATCCATGGGATTCAATCGAAACTAAGTTTGCTGTAGGTTCACGCCACACTGCTAAGGTTCGTAACTTCACTAACTTCGGTGTATTCGTAGAAATCGAAGAAGGTGTTGATGGTTTGATCCACATCTCTGACCTTTCTTGGACTAAGAAAATCAAACACCCATCTGAATTCACTCAAATCGGTGCAGAAATCGACGTTCAAGTTCTTGAAATCGACAAAGAAAACCGTCGTTTGAGCCTAGGTCACAAACAACTAGAAGAAAATCCTTGGGATGTATTCGAAACTATCTTTACTGTAGGTTCAGTACACGAAGGAACTGTAGTTGAATTGCTTGACAAAGGTGCTGTAGTTGCTCTTCCTTACGGTGTTGAAGGTTTTGCTACTCCAAAACACTTGGTAAAAGAAGACGGTTCTCAAGCTCAAGTTGACGAAAAACTAGAATTCAAAGTAATCGAATTCAACAAAGAGTCTAAGAGAATCATTCTTTCTCACAGCCGTATCTTCGAAGATGAGCAAAAAGGTGCTAAAAAAGAAGGTTCTGCTGAAAAGAAAGCTGCTAAGAAATCAACTAAGAAAGAAGAACTTCCATCACAAACAATGGAAAAAACAACTCTAGGTGATATCGAACAACTAGCTGCTTTGAAAGAAAAACTAGAAGGTGGTAAATAATATTACGCTATAAAAGTTTACAAAGAGTCATCCGCTTGCGGGTGACTCTTTTTTTT
>DLYT01000062.1:23796-24597 GCA_003447595.1 Porphyromonadaceae bacterium | reverse complement strand
TTTTAAACAAAAACACACCAACAGCCTACTAATCAAATATTAAAGCAAAACAAACATCAAAAATAAAAACATAAAACACAATAAATCTACTTCTTAATAAAACAGAGGCTCGTTGATAAGAGAAGATATACCCTTACACTACTTATCCAATTGATACTTCGATTGGGAAAGCTTCTTTCGCAACAGCCCCCGAACGAATACCGATTTCAAGAAGCCACATCCATAACCAATCAGCTGAATAAAACTTGCAGGAATAGACAGAAAAGCAACGCTCAGGCTTTTATTTGCAATAAATGAACAAACAAAAATTAGAAACGCATAAAACAATACCGGTAAAATAAATACAGAAGACACGAACAAGCTAAGGAAAATCATTGCAAAAACGCCAACAGTAAATAAAGCTGGCAATAAATGAACCAACTTCATAGATCCGGGGTGCAAATCATTTAATACAAGACGAGCTTCACCATACTTAAATACCTGTTTCCAAAATCGCTTAAAACTAAGTCTTCGTTTATGATAAACATAAGCGTCACGAATTAAGGCTGTATCAAAACCGGCAGAACGTATTCGGAAACTTAAATCGATATCTTCTCCTACATGTAATTTACCATAGCCTTTTGTTGCATTGAATACTTCTCGAGAAAATCCCATATTAAAAGAACGAGGCGTAAACTTCTCGAGCTGTTTTTTCCCTCCACGAATTCCTCCGGTTGTAAGAAAAGAAGTCATCGAAAAGTTGATCGCTTTTTGCAACGATGAAAACGATGGATGTGCGGCGTCAGGCCCACCATAAGCATC
>DLYT01000062.1:8918-23484 GCA_003447595.1 Porphyromonadaceae bacterium | reverse complement strand
CCCGTATTCGGCTTTGTAAAATAAGTAATACGCAGCTTCTCTTTAAATTGATTCACCACATCCACGCATGGAGTATCAGAGCCATCTTCAACAATAACCACTTCAAAATTATTGAATGACTGAACAGACAAGCTAGCCAAAAGCTCATTGATCTCATCAGGTCTGTTATATACAGGAATAATTACCGAGTATGCTGGTTTCATATAAGAGAATTTCGAATCTGTACTACAATTGTTTTTTGACGTGTTTTGCAAATAAGAAACGGATGGCAAACCATCCATGAATGATATATGTAGGAATTATACCGTAAAACTTCTTCATAATCTCGAAGCGCTCTTTTAAGGAAGCTTTCATATTTTGCGTTGTAACACCTTCATCCAAGTAGTTTGTCAAAATAGTATGGGTATTGAAAACGGTTTTTGCCGCTTTGAGACACTTGATACACCAATCGAAATCTGACGAGAAACGATAAGACAAATCATAATTAGGAGCGATTGACCTCTTAGCTACAAATGACTGGTGACAAACCAGCATCCCCATTCGAAAACTCTTCCAAGTCAGCTTACGAGGAGGACGAAGACGTCGCATCGATACAAATTTACCCTGACCATCTACCAAAGCCGTATCCCCATAAAGCACATCCGGTGATGCAGGAAGTTTTGATATACGATCACCCAAATTGCGCAAAAGGTCAAGAGAATATAACGTATCGCCGGCATTCAAAAACCAAACGTATTCACCTTTTGCAGCATTGAGACCTTTGTTCATCGCATCGTAAAGCCCCTTGTCGGGCTCACTAACCCAGTATGTTATTGAGTCTTTGTATTGCTTGATTATATCAACGGTCTTATCCTTTGAAGCCCCATCTATAATAATATACTCGTAGTCAGATGAACTTTGCATTAGTACACTGCGCATGGTTTCTTCCAATACTTTTTCAGCATTGTATGTTATCGTTATAATTGAAAAAAGCGGTTTAGCCATGAATCATTTATTTTTTAGAAGCTAAGATTACGGTATTAAAGTACCAATTGTATCGCTTCGGTAAAATTAAATTAAAGAATATGCCCACGATAGCAACAGGTGCTATGAAGAACGCATTAATAACTAAATTCAAATACTTATTAGATGTATATAATAACGTATGCAAGTACATCATGATCATCTGAAAGATCACCCCCACGTAAGAGCCAACTTTCTGAGACCGCAACACCTCAAATCCATGATCAGACATTATCTTTTCAATTCCACCTTGTGTAAAACGTCGGAAATCGAAAGGCAACTCATGCTCAGTCCAAACAAAAGGCACTGTAATCAACACCTTACCTTGAGGCTTCAGCACACGTCTGATCTCTTTAAGAGATTGGTCGATATCAGGAACATGTTCAAGTACTTCACTTGAAAACAAAGAATCGAATGTTTCATCAGAAAAAGGAAGAGTTACTCCGTCATAAAAGAAATCGATCTCTTCTGTGGAGTGATCATGCCCTTCATTCTCCAAATCAACCCCCACATATGAGCCTACTTTTGTAAAAAGAGTTTGATAAGGCTTGGAGCCACATCCATAATCCAACAAGTTACCATCGAGTTCGACAGCAAAACGCTCAACTGCTTTTTTTAATTCAACGCGAATAAAAAAGAACGGATTTATAAACAAGCTCAACCAATTTGGAAAGAAACGCTGCTGTAAATAATATCGATTAAATCGATCGATCAAAGATTTCATTCAGTTTATTTCAAAATACGATTATACAACTCTCTATATTGTTGTGCAACGATATCTTGTGTATAGTTGCGATTTACAAACTCAACACAACGATTCGCTATCTCTTCGCCCTGATTCAAGATCCAAAGAATCCCTTCGGCCAAATCTTCGGCAGACATATAACTTGCCAAATAACCCGTTTGTAAATGATCTATCATCTCGGGAATACCACCTGTCTCAAAACCCACGCATGGAGTTCCGCAAGCCAACGACTCCATAATTGTATTAGGCAAGTTATCTTCAAGCGAAGGTATTACAAATATACTGGCTGCACTATAGATTAATGCAATTTGTGCCTCGTTATTCTGATAGCCGAGATCTGTAATTTGAATTGGAAAGTACGCGGCAACATCTGATTTCCGGCCACCCAAAAGCAACAACTCTACATTCTTGAGTACTTCAGGACACTTCGATAACAGAATTTCCAAGGCCATCTTTAAATAAGTAGCACCTTTACGTGGATCTGTAATCTTTGCAGCACCAAAAAGAATATATTGCTTATTGGGATCAAGACCCAACTTCTTTCTTGCATCCACTTTGTCTGTTGGAGCATAAACAGAGGTATCAATTGGGTTGGGGATTGATAATATTTGCCTTTTGGATAAAAGAGCACTCTTTGATGCCTCATTTGCAATCCATTTACTGCAACCTACGTACGTAATCTTTCCTATGCGAGCTTTAGCTTCTTGAGTGACTAGAGCCATCTTAAAGAAAAAGTCCTGATGTAAAGGACATGACTCGCAACGCTCCTCAAAATTAATACAATCTCCCGCATAGTGACATATACCGGTAAAGCACCACATATCGTGCATGGTCCATACCACCGGTTTACCCGAGAGAACTATTCTATGAATATCATTCAACGAAAGAAACCCCTGATTGATCCAATGCAGATGAATGATATCAGCTTCGATAAAAGCCGGATGCTTTGTTATATCTACTCCCGTATTTGCCGTTGAGACTTGAAATAAATTACGCTTTGAAAAACCATTATTTATAAAGATCGCCAATCTCTCCGCTACAAAACGCACATAATTGCGAAAACGATCAAACCGCGAACGATTGATGGTTACAACATTCTCATCGTTGGTTATTTTATCGCGCACAAGTAATTGTGCCTCTATGCCATGTGAAACTAATGCTTGAAGAAGGCGATTTGCAGCAACGGCAGCACCACCATTTCGGTCAGATGTGTTTATTAAAAGGATTTTCATGTCATTAACAACATAAATCGTGGTTAAAACTCTTCAATTCTATATGAAGCAATTGTTGTGAAATAAAGCGATCTCGCTAACTTTGCGCTAAGCAATCGAAATAAATATGTTTGAAATACCCGTTTTACTTATTGTTTTCAATCGAATTGATACCGCAATGGAAGTTTTCAATTCAATTAAAGCCATTCAACCTAAGCAACTATATATAGCAGCAGACGGACCTAGGCCAAATAAAGAAAACGAAGCAGCAGATTGTAATGCTGCACGGTCAATCGCATCTCTGGTTGATTGGAAGTGTGAAGTAAAAACACTTTTTCTTACAGAAAATCTTGGACCGGCCAAAGCTCCATATAAATTTATTAAATGGTTTTTTAGCGAAGTAAAGATGGGAATTATTCTTGAACATGATTGCGTTCCACATCCCGATTTCTATTATTACTGTAAAGATTTATTGTTACGATACGAAAATAATCCACGAATTGGCGTTATCTCAGGAACGAATCTCTTCTCTAAGCCAATCGCCGATCATAGTTATCACTATTCGGCCTATGCGCACATCTGGGGATGGGCTACCTGGAAACGCACAATTGATCTTTACGATCTATCGATGAAAGCGTACACAGAAGAAAAACTAACCCCTGTTTTAAAATCGTACTTTAATACGCATGTAGAAGTTGATTATTGGAAAACAATCTTTCACCAGCTACAAAAAAACGACTTGCAGACTTGGGACTATGCATTAACGTTTGCCCTTTGGTACAATGGGATGTATTCGATCATTCCGAACCAAAACTTGGTTGCAAACATAGGCTTCGGTGTTGGCGCATTAAATACCGTCGACGAAAATTCACCGTATGCAAATATGCAAACCTATCCGATTATGCCTTTAAAATACAACGATCAGATCAAGCCCGATCGGAAAGAGGAACTGACTTATATGCACTCCTATATCATGGAAGGTAAATCTAAACTTTATTTTTACCTAAAGCTCTATCTGAAACGAGCAGGAATCTTTAACCGCCTACTTCGCTATAAACGGAAACTTCTCTCGTAATCTATTTTTTGTAAGAGTCGGCAATCCAATGTGAAATCGTTTGACAATGCTCGATGTAGTAAAGCTCTTCTTCGGATAGATGATTGGAATCGTTATACCAAGGTTTGTGAGAAGCCACATAAGGATAACCGGCTCGGATATTAGGCGATTTTAGCCATCCACCCAATTTATACCACGGGCGATAAAGGGCAAAAGTTGTATCAATGGCAGCGCGAAAAAGGGGTGGATTCTCTGAAATAGGATTCGTCCAAAACTGTTGTTCCCATTGAATCACCTCCCCTTTCTTGTCAAAACAATCGGGCAAATCATCAATGGCTAAACCAAAGCCTACCTTCTCCACCAATGGATATTTGTGCATCACCTCAAGAAACAGTTCCATGAAGTTGTCGGGACAAGCATCAATCGGTACCACATCCGGATCGGTATAAACAAAGTAGTTTGATTCGAATTGCTTGATTAGTCCACTTCTCCAAAGAGCAATATGTCCTAAGTTTGCATGCAAAAAATGGACAGAATGCTTTGTACTTGCATAATATTCGAGCAAAGGTGGATAATCAGAATCGTTATCTAGAATATGAATGTTGGTATACCCTCGCAACTCCAACGCCTCTATCAATTGCAGTAGAAAGGTATATCGATTACGGTTGTTTATAATAATCGGAATTCGTTTAGGATCCGGAGTCTGTACAGTAAACCTTTTATTCAAGACCCAGGTATAATAAGGTTTCAACGTAAAGTAAACCTTATCAATCTGCTTCCCTACACCTTTTACAAACCATTGAATCGACTGTTTCATATCACCCATGTTTTATCATTTTCAATTCTTCTGCCACACTCTTCCAATAATGCTTCTTCTTATCGTTGTTCAAGAATGCGAAGATCGTTTTTGCAGTAAAACACTTCAAAGAATAAAGGATATACCAAATAGAAGCATTTATTTTCCCCTCGGTCTTAAGGAGGTAAAGATACCTACTACGCAACAACATCAAGAAAGAGTTCAACTTCATCTCCTCTCCTTTTGCCTCACAAGACATTCCTTGTAAATGGACAATCTTTGCCGCAGGAACAGACATAATTTCATACCCATTCTTCTTTATCCTGAAACTCAATTCACAATCTTCATAATACATAAAGAAGTCAGTATCGAATGCACCGCATTTTTGCAAAACATCTCTTCTTACCATCATATCTGCGCCGGATATAAAGCCATCTATGATCTTTGACTGGCCCGAAAAGTTATAGTATGCATCCATCTCTAGCTCCTTCTCCAATCCCAACAACTGCTTCACTTCGCTCTTGAAGTGAGGAAACGGCAAAAAAGAAACATTCGCTTTGTGATCTAACGTATACAAATTGGCCCCACAAACGCCAATATTAGGATTCGACATCAAAGTTTCGTACAGATAAAACACTGCATTGTTTTTCAATATGGTATCCGGATTTAGAAAGAAAATTACTTCTCCTTGTGATGCCTCATAAGCGATGTTGTTTGCCGCTCCGAAACCAACATTTTCCGGCAAAGCAATGACTTGAACCTCCGGATATGCTTTTCGAATGCAGTCAAGTGAATCTCCTGAGTTATTGTCGATCACAATAATCTCATAAGAAACAGATTGAGTAAGGGTTTGTATTGAAGAGATACACTCGCAAACCAATTCTTCTGTTTTGTAGTTAACAATCAGAATCGAAACCTGAACTGAGCACATAAATTGTATTTACTTACGGAATAGTTTTTTCAAACTACCTGATATTAATTGATTAGCATCTTTAGAAATTTGCAAAAAATAGAATGCCGGCAAAGCTACGACAGCAATGAGACCTGTTCGTACAACGCCATCCAACCATGGATTAGACCATGAAGGAATAAAAATATTCGCAACAACACAACAAGTTACCAATAATAACTGCTTGAAAAGAGGTATTGAATAAGGATTCGACTTTAATTTGGTAAATACCAGCCATTGCTGCGAACCATAACTAATCAAGCAAGTGAGCGTTGTTGCAAGGGCTGCTCCGGTAATACCGTAAATAGGAATCAACAAATAATTTGAAACAACCGTTACAGCCGAGATAAAGAATACAAAATAAAGTCCCCAGTGATAAAAGCGAGAATAGCTAATCAGATTCGTACCGAAAGCCAATGAAACCTCTACCAACTTAGACAATCCAAGAAAGAAGAAAACCCATTTACCTTGTTCAAACCCATCTCCATTGGGAATGATATCGAATATATTGTTGATGTTGATCCAGATGAAAAGAAACACAAAGCTCCCGGCAATAAATTGATGCAAAGCCACATTGCGATAGATTCGATTGGCCTCGGCAAAGTCGCCCGACTTGAGTGCCGTTGCAGCCATGGGAGCAGAAATTGCAGTGATAGATCGAGCCGGAATATCAATCGTAGCCACCATAAAGAATGCAATGGTATATACAGCTGTATAATCTAACCCCATTTGCGAGCTAATCATAAAAATATCGATCTTGCTCACAATCGATCCGCCTATCGCACCAATCATCAAGATCAACGTGTAATTGCGGGCATCGTTGCGCAAAGAAGGAGAAACGAATGCGGGATCGTGTTTTAAAGAAACGGAAGTGATTCGAGATAGATAGTACAAGTTTGCCAACATCGCAAACAAGAATATGATCGTATTTCCTACAATCAATCCGGTTACATGAATCACATCGAAGCCATATAATAGATAAAGACCTATCAATAATACACGAATCAATACCTCACGAATAAACTTGGGAATTGCAATACGCATCTGAGCTGACGCATACGTTTCGAATACTCCGAGGTAAACCAATGCAAACGCCAAGGGAATAACCCAGTCATAATAGTCGACAAAAAGCTGTGAATTCTTTGAGAAATAGGCACTCAGTGGCTCACTCAGAAAGGCAAACAACGGTAAAAACACGGCACATCCCACAAGAGGAATCGCCATTAAATAAAAGAAGAACCCATTGTTTTTCTTTTGTTCGTTTTTAAAATACGGAAAGAAACGCAAAGCACTCGACGTTACCCCCAACTGTGCGAATCCGGCCAAAAGCAGAGCAGCCTCGTTCATAACCCGAATCAAACCAATCTCTTCTTTCGATAGAAATTTAGTAATAATAAAGAATGTTGAAAGAAAGCCGATAAAAGCTCCTAAGTAATTTATAACTGCACCTTTAATGCTTTGTCGAACTACCAGATTCATTTAATTGATTTATTTTGTTCCAATCCCTTCATAGGCAAAGCCCTCGTTATGAAGCACGGATGGGTCAAAGATATTGCGTCCGTCGAAGATAACCGGATGTTTCATTGCTCTTTTGATTACTTTCCAATTTGGCAAACGAAACTCTCTCCACTCTGTTACCAACAATAAAGCATCGGCATCTAGAACAGCATCGTAAATATCTGTCGCAAACTCAACGGAGTCTCCTACTATTTTCTTTGCTTCTTCCATTGCCACAGGATCATATACCTTCACCTTACAACCTGCATCTAACAGTTTCTTGATAAGCACCAACGAAGGAGCTTCTCGCATATCGTCGGTTTCGGGCTTGAAAGAAAGGCCCCAAATCGCAACTTGCTTATGCTTTAAATCACCTAAGAAAAACTTAGAAAACTTTGCGAATAATATATTCTTCTGAAATTCATTAACACGGTCTACTGCATTGATTACCTCCATTGGGTAGCCAAACTCATTGGCTGTTTTAATCAAAGCTTTTACGTCTTTGGGGAAGCAAGAACCTCCATAGCCACAACCGGCATACAAAAACTTGTTGCCAATACGGGCATCACTGCCAATACCGTTGCGCACCATATTGATATCAGCTCCTACAATCTCGCACAGATTCGCAATATCATTCATAAAACTAATACGCGTGGCAAGCATTGCATTTGCAGCATACTTAGTCATCTCTGCCGAAGGAATATCCATGAAAAGTACACGGAAGTTATTGATCAAGAAAGGTCTGTATAGCTGAGTCATCAACTCTTTTGCGCGGTCCGACTCCACTCCCACTACAACCCTATCGGGACTCATAAAGTCCTTTATGGCTGCACCTTCTTTCAAAAACTCGGGATTTGAGGCTACATCGAAAGGAATCTCTAATCCTCTTGCTACTAAGGCTTCGTGAATGGCTGCTTTTACTTTTTGCGCAGTACCTACAGGTACCGTACTTTTATTGACCACCAATAGGTAATCCGACATCGAATTACCTATCTGATGGGCAACATCTAGCACATATTGAAGGTCGGCACTTCCATCTTCTTGCGGAGGTGTACCTACTGCAATAAATACAATCTGAACATCGTCTATGATATCCTCCAGACTTGTCGCAAACTTAAGACGGCCGGCATCGGAATTACGCAAAACCAATGTTTCGAGACCTGGCTCATAGATTGGGATCACTCCTTTTCGAAGTTTATCTACTTTCTCTTTGTCGATGTCAACACAAGTAACATCAACACCCATTTCCGCAAAACAAGTTCCCGTAACTAAACCGACATATCCGGTTCCAACAATCGCTATGTGCATAGTTTTAAATATTATCTTACCTCGCTACCTGGTTTTACCGGAGCAGAAGGTTGAACGAATACTAATTTACCATCAGCATCTTCGGCCATAAGAATCATTCCTTGGCTTTCGATACCTCTCAATTTTCTTGGTTCAAGGTTTACTAAGATCGATACTTGTTGGCCTACCACCTCTTCAGGCTTAAAGTGCTCAGCAATACCAGACACAACTGTACGTTTGTCGATACCGGTATCTACCAACAACTTCATCAATTTTGAAGTTTTAGGAACCAACTCTGCTTCAAGAATAGTACCCACACGAATGTCCATCTTCATGAAATCGTCGAATACAACATTTGATTTAGCAGGAGCAGCTTTGTAATTCGCCAATTCGTTCGCTTTCTTTGTATCAAGAAGCTTTTGAACCTGAGCTTCGATTACGCTATCTTCGATTTTCTCGAACAATAGTTCTGCTGCATTCATTTGGTGACCTTCTTCCAACAAGTCGGCCGAACCTAGTCTATCCCAACCAAAATGTGAAACATTTAACATTCCACAAAGTTTAGAAGAGCTAAAAGGCAAGAATGGTTCAAATGCGATCGCAAGATTTGCAGTAATTTGAAGTGCAACATTCATAACGGTAGCTACACGATCCATATCTGTTTTTGCCAATTTCCAAGGCTCTGTATCTGCAAGGTACTTATTACCAATACGTGCAAGATTCATTGCTTCTTTCAACGCATCTCTAAACTTGTATGAGCTTAGGTTGAATTCCAATGTTTCTTTTACGTTTGCAAATTCAGCAAGAGTTTGCTCATCGTATTCTGTTAGTTCGCCGCGAGCAGGAACTTTACCATCAAAGTATTTGTGTGTAAGAACCAATGCTCTGTTCACAAAGTTACCAAGGATAGCAACCAACTCATTGTTGTTACGAGCTTGGAAGTCTTTCCATGTAAAGTCGTTATCTTTTGTTTCAGGCGCATTCGCTGTAAGTACATAACGAAGTACATCTTGTTTGCCCGGGAACTCCATCAAATATTCGTGCAACCATACTGCCCAGTTACGAGAAGTAGAAATCTTATCACCTTCCAGGTTCAAGAATTCGTTTGCAGGAACATTTTCAGGAAGAATATACGAACCTTCCGCTTTTAGCATCGAAGGGAACACGATACAGTGGAATACGATGTTATCTTTTCCGATGAAGTGAACAAGTTTAGTCTCTTCATCTTTCCACCATTTCTCCCAAGTGTCAGGAAGTAGTTCTTTTGTATTTGAAATGTATCCGATAGGCGCATCAAACCATACATAAAGAACTTTGCCTTCGCCACCTTCTACCGGAACAGGAATACCCCAGTCTAAGTCGCGGCTCACCGCACGTGGTTGAAGTCCCATGTCTAACCAAGACTTACATTGACCATATACGTTTGATTTCCATTCTTTGTGATCTTCAAGAATCCATTGACGTAGGAATGGTTCGTGTTTGTCCAATGGCAAATACCAGTGTTTTGTCTCTTTCATCACCGGAATACTTCCGCTGATTGCAGATTTAGGATTGATCAAGTCGGTAGGACTCAATGAAGTACCACACGATTCGCATTGGTCACCGTATGCACGCTCGTTTCCACAGTGAGGACAAGTACCGGTGATATAACGGTCGGCAAGGAATTGTTTTGCCTCTTCATCGTAATACTGTTCACTTACTTTCTCTAGAAATTCACCTTTATCGTTAAGCTTCTTAAAGAAATCCGAAGCTAGGTCGTAGTGCGTTTTAGAGGTAGTACGTGAGTAAATATCGAATGTAATACCAAGATCTGCAAATGCATTTTTGATGATATAGTGATATCTATCTACAATATCTTGAGGTGTTACTCCTTCAGCTTTTGCTTTCAAAGCGATAGGCACACCGTGTTCGTCAGAACCTCCGATCATCAGCACTTCTTCGCCTTTTAAACGTAAAAAACGTGCATAAATATCGGCCGGAACATATACACCTGCCAAGTGCCCGATGTGTACCGGACCATTTGCATAAGGCAAAGCTGTAGTAATAAGAGTTCTCTTAAATTGTTTGCTCATATAGTTGGATTTTAGTATTTTCTTTATACCTACAAAGATAAACTCTTATTCGTTACATACATATCAATAAAGCCAAGAAAGAGAATTTAAGCAAGGTCTCTTCGAATTAATTCAGTATAATTTAACGGCATTTGAAAATAATATACTTGTTTTGCAGTTACATAACCTGATTAACACATAAAACCGACACAGTTACTTTTTATGGAAAACAAAATATACAATGATTCCTACGATCAAGGAATCATACCTAATATCTTAAAATGGGTGACACCCAACGCTTCTGTTCTGGAGTTTGGCGCGGCAACCGGCTACATGACACAATACATGCAAGAGAAACTCAATTGTGATGTTACAATTGTAGAACTCAGTGAAGAGATGGCCCGCAAAGCTTCGAAGTTTGCTTCAAAAACCATTGTTGCCAACTTAGAAATAGATGATTGGTATTCGCAAATTGACCGTAAATATGATTACATCTTATTTGCCGACGTATTGGAACACCTGCGATGCCCAAACGCCGTACTTGAGAAAGCAATCTCCATCTTGAAACCAAACGGATATATCCTCACATCGATCCCCAATATCGGACACAACAGCGTACTCATGGAATTGTGGAAAGGTGAGTTTAATTATAGGCCCTACGGATTGCTCGACAACACACACGTTTCATTCTTTACCAGAAAAACCCTTGTCGACACCTTCTCTCAGCTTGGTTTAAAATCAATTGCCGAATCGGACCAAATCGTACATCCCTCGATTACAGAAATGAAGAACTCTTACTTCTCTCTCCCCTTCCTTTCAATCTTTTTATTGAGAAGAAAAGATGCTCACGTATACCAGTTTATCAACAAATGGAGTCGTGCCGACACCCCAGAAGCGGCATGTAACCTTAAGGTAAAACGATTGTCTTTCTCACAAGCACTCCTTGCCATACTCGATGATATGAATGAGCATTTGCACAACAAGTACAACTTTAAAATACAGCTACCGAAGCAAATAAAGAAGATTGTAAGAAAATAGGTTTTTCAATTGTTCCCCCAAGCCTCTCTATCTAGATTGCGATAACCGATTGCTTCGGCAATGTGTTGCGCACCAACAGCCTCGCATCCTTCAAGATCGGCAATGGTACGCGAAACTTTAAGGATTCGGTCATACGCTCGAGCCGATAGATTGAGTCGATTCATGGCATTCTTTAGCAAATCAAGTCCTTGCCGGTCGGGGCTAGAATAACGATGCAGAAGTTTGGTTCCCATCTGAGCATTGCAATAAACACCTTTTTCATTCTCAAATCTCTTTTCTTGAATAGAACGGGCACGAATCACACGCTCGCGTATGAGACTACTCGATTCGGAGGGTTGTCTTTCCGAAATCTTTTCGAAAGGTACGGGTACAATCTCAATCTGAATATCTATTCGATCGAGCAAAGGGCCTGAGATTCTATTCAAGTAACGTTGCACAGCTCCGGGCGCACAAACACAATCTCTGTCCGGATGATTATAATAGCCGCACGGACAAGGATTCATAGATGCGACCAGCATAAAACTTGCCGGATAATCAATGGTATATTTAATTCGGGAGATTACAATCTTTCGATCTTCGAGCGGTTGACGCATTACCTCAAGCACACTACGGTTAAATTCGGGGAGTTCGTCCAAAAACAATACTCCATTGTGTGCCAGACTAATTTCACCGGGTTGCGGAAAAGCCCCCCCGCCTACCATGGCTACATTCGAGATGGTATGGTGTGGCGAGCGAAAAGGTCGTTGCGTAATGAGAGAGCCTTCTCGAGAAAGTTTACCGGCAACGGAATGAATCTTGGTAGTTTCGAGAGATTCATGCAGATTGAGTGGAGGAAGAATAGAAGGGAGTCGTTTTGAAATCATGGATTTGCCGGCACCGGGACTTCCGATCAATATGATATTATGTCCGCCGGCAGCGGCCACTTCCATGGCACGCTTTACATTTTCTTGTCCTTTTACGTCTTCAAAATCGAATTCAAAATTCTTATACGACGAAAAGAAGTGTGTTCGTGTATCTATTTCTGTTGCTTGTAGTGTGGCTGCATCGTTGAAGAAATCAACTACTTCCTTGAGTGTTTCGACTCCGTATATTTTGAGTTTGTTTACGACAGCCGCTTCGTTTGCATTTTGCTTGGGTAAGATAAAGC
The DNA here is from genome assembly GCA_003447595.1 of Porphyromonadaceae bacterium. Classification (GTDB taxonomy): domain Bacteria; phylum Bacteroidota; class Bacteroidia; order Bacteroidales; family CAMTPD01; genus UBA12018. The sequence goes on along the minus strand of DLYT01000062.1, from coordinate 10,707 downwards.
CTTCAAATCCGAGTTCTCGTGCCATGATTGCAATGGGCAAAACTCCTTTGATCGGCTTCAATGAACCATCGAGCGATAGTTCTCCCATCATGATATAACGTGAGAGTTTTTCCGATTTTACTAAATCGGAAGCGGCCAATACGGATATCGCCAATGGCAAATCGTATGCGGCACCTTCTTTCTTTATATCTGCCGGAGCCATGTTGATGACAATTTGCCTTTTGGGAAACTTCAATCCGCACTGTTGTATGGCAGAGATCATCCGTTCGTGACTTTCTTTTACCGACATGTCCGGTAATCCGACCATAAAGAACTTGAGTCCTTGCGAACAACTCACTTCAATGGTAATCAACGTTGCATCAACTCCCTGCACGGCAGCTGCGTATGATTTTACTAGCATAATAAGAAATAGATTTAAGGTTGAAAAATGTGGCTATTTTATTTTCATGATTGAATCAAGCTCCGGCAATAAATTAAATCCGGTCTCTGATTTCAATTGTATGTTTCCATCTTTATCGATCAAATAATTCAACGGAATGGAGTTTACATTATAAAGATCGATCAACGCAGAAGCTTCACCTAACGAATCGGCAACAATATCCCATTTGGCTTTTGACGTTTTTAGGCTGTCAATGATTTGAGAGGGATGATCGTCGAGTGTAATCGTTAGCATCGCTAAAGAATCTACACTGATTTGCTTGCGAATATCTTCGAGATACGGATATTCCTCGTTGCACAACTCGCACCATGGCGCGGCAAAAGTAAGCAACAGGAACTTCCCTTTGTAATCAGACGATTTAATGTCTTTTCCGTATATATCCTTCACATTAAATTCAGGCGCTTTCTCTCCTGGCATCGTTGATCTTACTTTTTTACAATAAGAATCGAGTTCTTGATAAAGCTCCGTATCGTGCAATTGCGGAACAATTTTCGCCAGTATCGTTTCGGTTTTGGCAATATTCTCAGAGTCGATCAAATAATTGGAGATCAAAAGGAGACTTGCTTCCGAGTCGGGATGTGCTTGAACAAACTCTGCGGCTTTGATTCGAATGTTTTGAATTACATTTGAAAGACGCATGATGTTTTCACTCGAACTCATGGTGCTATCCGATTGCATTGTTTGAATCGAGGTCATCAAATGTTGCTTTTCTTCAAATAAAGCTTGATTGTTCTTATGGAATGTGCTCAACAAGTCGTTCGCACTACCTCCTTTTACCGTGATTAACTCCGGTTCTTGCGCATTCCCATTAAAAGAAACCTTATCGCTTTGATTCAAAAAACCGGTAACCCAGTCTTTTTTATTATTGAATAATACGGTTACTCGATTGTATTTATCTTTAGGAACATTTACTTTAAATCCATTCTTATCCGCGACAACCGAATCGATTTGTTGTCCGCTTTCTCCTTCATACATCAGATATACTGTTGAAGAATTTAAATCCGAGATTTTTCCATCTATTTGTACTTCAGTACTATTCTTACACGCAGCGAAGGCGGTAAACAACAACACTAAAGAAATCCATTTACTCATAACTATATATTTAGACTTCATCATGTTAAACAAAGATAGACCTACTACCTAAATAAACAAACTGAATATGAAAATTTCTTACAGTTGATCATAATATTTTAATATCGGAGCACTTTTAACATTCACGGGGTTTCAAGACTCTTTTACAGGAGTCATATTGGGAAGATCTCGATTCTCCATGTTGAATCGTTTGATTGATAATGAAGTTTATTTAGAAAGTACATGAAGAACGAATCGTCAGGGCGGCACCTGACGATT
>DLYT01000062.1:3722-8756 GCA_003447595.1 Porphyromonadaceae bacterium | reverse complement strand
CGTCAGATGCCGACCTGACGATTTAAACCTAGTGAAGAATAAATTGTCAGATGCCGACCTGACGATTCGCTCTTTACCATGTTTGATTTAATACTTGGAAGAAAATAGATTCATTGAATGTATGCTTGATACGAAATCAAAAGAAGAGAAGCATTCTGATAATCGAAAAAGAAATGAGAAGTGTGGTAAAACAAAAAAAGCACCCCGAAGGGTGCTTTTGTAGGTTATGTTTAATTTGAATACAAATTAAAGTTGTGGACCTGAAGGGATAAGAGCTTTAGCAGCATCGTTGTCACAATATTGCTCGAAGTTCTTAATATACATAGCTGCAAGTTTTTGAGCTTTTTCTTCCCACTCAGCAACGTTTGCATAAGTTGTACGAGGGTCAAGAATGTCAGAAACGTTAGGCAATGTTTTAGGCGCAGTCAAGTTCATGATTGGAATGTGGATCTTTTCTGCAGAGTCGATAGAACCGTCGATGATAGCATCGATGATTGCACGAGTGTCTTTCAAAGAGATACGTTTTCCTGTACCGTTCCATCCTGTGTTTACCAAATAAGCTTTCGCTCCGTGCTCGTGCATTTTAGATACAAGAGTTTTAGCATACATAGTTGGGTGTAGAGTCAAGAATGCTTCACCAAACGCTGGAGAGAATGATGGAACTGGTTCTGTGATACCACGCTCAGTACCTGCAAGTTTCGATGTGAAACCACATAGGAAGTGATATTGTGCTTGGTTTTCATCAAGGATAGAAACCGGAGGCAATACACCAAATGCGTCAGCAGAAAGATAGATTACTTTCTTAGCGTGACCTGCTTTTGAAGGAAGAACGATTTTGTTGATGTGGTAGATTGGGTAAGAAACACGAGTGTTTTCTGTTTTTACGTCTACATAGTCAACAGAACCATCTTCACGTACAGTTACGTTTTCTAGAAGAGCGTCACGTTTGATAGCTCTCCAGATATCTGGTTCGTTTTCTTCGCTTAGGTTGATAACTTTTGCGTAGCAACCACCTTCGTAGTTGAATACACCGTTGTCATCCCAACCGTGCTCATCGTCACCGATTAGGTAACGTTTTGGGTCTGCTGAAAGAGTTGTTTTACCTGTACCAGAAAGACCGAAGAATACTGCTACATCACCGTCTTTACCTACGTTAGCAGAACAGTGCATAGAAGCCATACCTTTCAATGGTAGGTAGTAGTTTTGCATAGCAAACATACCTTTTTTCATTTCACCACCGTACCAAGTACCGCCGATGATTTGCATTCTTTCAGTTAGGTTGAAACATACGAATACTTCTGAGTTCAAACCTTGTTTTTCCCAGTTAGGGTTAACTGTTTTAGAAGAGTTCAACACTACGAAATCAGGCTCACCGAAGTGCTCAAGTTCGAATAGTGATGGACGGATAAACATGTTAGTTACGAAGTGAGCTTGCCATGCAACTTCCATTACGAAACGCACTTTAAGACGAGTATCTTCGTTAGTACCACAGAATGCGTCAACAACGTAAAGTTTCTTAGAAGAAGAAAGTTGTTTCAAAGACAACGCTTTAAGGTCATTCCAGATTTCAGTTGAAACTGGTTTGTTGATAGTACCATCCCACCAGATTGTATCTTCTGAAGTTGCATCTTTAACGATGTATCTGTCTTTAGGAGAACGACCTGTGAATTTACCAGTGTCTACTGCAACAGCACCTGTAGTAGTTACAACACCTCTTTCAAAACCTTCGTTAGCAGGGTTTGTTTCATCTTGGAAAAGTTGCTCGTAAGATGGGTTGTGTACGATTTCGAAATCGCCAACAATGCCATACTTGCTCAAATCTAAATTAGCCATCTTGAATTAGTTTAATTAATTGATTGACTTATATAAATAATTCTACTTTATCTTACTTATTTATGTTGCTACAAAAGTAATATAATTTCGGAAAGGCGCAACCTTTATTGCGGAATTTTTTCTTTAATGCAAATTCAAGATGTAACTCTTTATTCGTCCTTATTTAACAGATAAATTCAACTTATCAGATTTGACTAACAATTTGTCATTCTTTACTTACAAAAATGGACGGTTACGGCAATATAAATAGCATAAAGATTGATTTGATACATATATTTTAACAGCATCATTTGAGCTAAGACCTGGTTTCTTTTTAGATATTATTTATGAACAAATTTTACAATACATATAATATATAAGCTGAGATAACTAGGTGATAATAAAGAACAAGAAATATGTTTATGAGCATATTGGGCTTGAAATTACAAGATTTAATAATGATTTAGATTGCATTCAAAAAAGCTTTCTCTACTTTTGTATTCCGAACGGTGTAAACACTTTTGCAGATACAAGTAATCACTTTTCGGAATTCTTCCTTGATCATTCCAGATTACACGTCTCTAATTGACTCCTTCTCGCAAAAGCATGTTTATCCCAACCCATATTTGGATAAATAAACTACTACATTTAAGATGGAAATAAAAGATCTTTCAAAAGAATGTTCATTACTGAATCATTTCGTTGCAGAGATGCGCGATGTTACGGTACAGAACGACAGACTACGTTTTAGAAGAAATATTGAACGAATCGGAGAAGTTATTGCATACGAAATCAGTAAAACTCTGAACTACGCACCGAAAGATATCACGACTCCTCTTGGAACTAAAACTTGTCAACTAGCTTCGGACGAAGTAGTAGTTGCTTCAATTCTAAGAGCCGGACTTGCTTTCCATCATGGCTTTTTAAATTATTTCGATCATGCAGGAAATGCATTTATTTCTGCTTATCGTAAATACACAGAAGATCATATGCATTTTGATGTACACGTTGAATACATCGCATCGCCAAGCATCGATGGCAAAGTATTGATTCTTGCAGATCCTATGCTTGCAACCGGGAACTCTATGGAACTTGCTTACAGAGCAATTCTTAGCAAAGGTACTCCTAAACACATTCATGTTGCTTCGGTTATTGCATGTCGTGAAGGCCTTGAGTACATCAAAAAGAACTTCCCTGCAGACAAAACAACCATTTGGTTCTCTACTTTTGATGAAGAACTTAATGATCAAAAATACATTGTACCAGGACTTGGCGATGCTGGAGACTTGGCTTACGGTGACAAAATCTAATAAAAAAGGCGACTCGATTGAGTCGCCTTTTTATTGCTTTATTTTACTTCCCAAGAGTCGCCACTTTTAAGGAATGTCGTAATATCTCGAATCGGATTCTTTGATTGTACCTTTTCGATCTGGTCTACCACTTCTTCTTCATAGGTTGGGCCATCTACACTTCGAATGACACCTAATGCTACAGGTAATTCATCTTTCATATTTGCCAACATACAATGAAGTGTATTGTCGACAGTTGTTGCATCATGAGTTAACACATCCTCCAAGCTATATCCATCTTGGCCAATCGTTACCGCTTTAAGCTTCAAACCATCTAAAACAATTCCTTTATCATTATTTGCTCCGAAAAGCATTTTCTCACCCTGACGTAAGAAGATCGTACGATCTGCTCTAAATTCTTTATCAACGATACTTTTATGTACCCCGTCATTGAATATAACACAATTGACAAGAGCTTCAACAACAGACGTCCCTTTATGCTCTGCTGCTGCAACTAAAATATCTTGAGAGTTCTTCAAATCTACATCTATCGTTCTTGCATAAAAGGTTGCACGGGCACCAAATGCTAATTCTGCCGGAGAAAAGGGCTCTTCAACCGTTCCGTAAGGAGAAGTCTTAGACACAAAGCCCTTGTCTGATGTTGGAGAATATTGTCCTTTTGTCAGACCGTAAATCTTATTGTTGAATAATAAGATATTGATTCCCACATTACGACGCAACGCATGAATGAAGTGATTACCTCCAATCGCCAAACAGTCTCCATCGCCGGTTGCTAACCAAACTGACAGATCCGGATTTGCGACTTTCACTCCGGTTGCAATTGCTGCTCCTCTTCCGTGAATGGTGTGAAAACCATAAGTGTTCATATAATATGGTAAACGAGAAGAACATCCAATACCTGAAACTACAACAGTTTTATATGGAGGGATCCCTAATTCACCCATTGCATTTTGAAGACTTTTCAAAACGGCATGATCTCCACAACCAGGACACCAGCGCACGTATTGATCGCTTTTGTAATCTTTGCTTGTATACTTAAGATCTGTATTCATTATTTCCCCTCCATTATTTTAGTGAATTCTTCAACCAAATGACTTACTATAAATGGTTGTCCCATAATACGGTTAAACTCATAAGGTTTAAAACCATCAATTGCGCCTCTTAAATATTTAGAAAATTGACCATTGCTCTGCTGAGCCACAACAACCTTATCAAATCTCTTTAAGACATCAGCCGTATTTCTTGGTAATGGAAGTATAAACTTGAAGTGAGCCAACGCAACTTTCTTACCTTGAGCATGCATCGTCTCCATTGCCTCATATAAGTGACCATAGGTTCCTCCCCAGCCCACAATTAATAATTCGGCATCTTGATCTCCTACAACTTCAAGCTCAGGAATATAATCTGCAATCTTATCAATCTTAGCCTGACGCGTATCTGTCATTTTTTGGTGATTGTGAGGATCTGTTGAAATCGCACTTGTATCGTAGTCTTTTTCTAGTCCACCTACACGATGTGTAAATCCTTCCATTCCCGGTATCGCCCAATAACGTACGTGTGTTTCTTTATTACGTCTGTATGGTTTCCAGTCAGCCTCGGCTTTGTAAGACTTTACGTAATTTGGTTTGATCGATGGGAAATTCTCCAATTCCGGTATTCTCCAAGCTGAAGAACCGTTGGCTATAAATGCATCTGTCAGTAAAATAACAGGTGTCATATGCTCTAATGCTATTTTTGATGCCCAATATGCCATATCGAAACAATCTCCCGGCGTAGATGCTGCTAAAACCGGAAGCGGACTTTCTCCGTTACGACCATAAATAGCTTGCATCAAATCGGTTTGCTCACTTTTTGTTGGAAGTCCTGTCGATGGACCACCTCTTTGAACATCAATAATTACCAATGGCAATTC
>DLYT01000062.1:406-3389 GCA_003447595.1 Porphyromonadaceae bacterium | reverse complement strand
ACTCCAAGCTCCTTGCGCGCAGACAATTCTTGCAATATATCTGTTGCCGGTGTGATCGGATAACTTCCTAAAAACAGCTCTAACCCGGCCTTTTCAGCAGCAGCAATTAATCCATAAGCAGCGGCTTTATTTCCATTTACATCAATATAGAAGCCTTTTTCAGTCTGCTCCTTAGGCTCGATACGATAGGTGGATGCAAAGGTATGTGTGTTATGTCCATAGTTATATCCATCAGTCAAAGCTTTAATATTTGCTTGTGCGATCAATGGTTTCTTTGCAAACTTGGTCGACAACATTTCCATTGCCTGCTCTAAAGGACGATCAAATAACCAGCAAACTAATCCCAATGCAAACATATTCTTGCATCGAACAACTGCTTTATTATCCATACCAAAATCAGATAACCCGTCTTTCACCATTGAAGTGATGGGTACATCGATTACTTGTACGCTGGTTAGATGAAGTTCTTCAAATGGATTATCTGTAGTAAATTTTGCCTTTTCCAGATCTGACTTCTGAAAAGAATCGGTATCGATAATCACAATCGAATTACGCTTTAGAAACTTTGCATTTACCTTTAATGCTGCGGGATTCATTGCAACAAGAACATCGGCTTTATCTCCAGGTGTATAGATCTTCTTAGAACCTAAATGTACTTGAAAGCCCGATACTCCGTTCAAAGATCCTTGAGGTGCTCTAATTTCGGCTGGGTAATCAGGAAAAGTTGATATCTCATTACCAAAGATTGCGGATAGGTTTGAAAAAATAGTACCTGTTAGTTGCATTCCATCTCCAGAGTCTCCAGAAAAGCGAACTACCACTTGATCTATTCTTTTCACTTTTGTGTCGTTAGTCATAAGCAATTCTTTAATATTATATAGTATTAAATATTGAATCCTCTAATATAAGAATATTTTTTCACCGCAATAGAATAATTATAACATTTACGGTTTATTTAATAACATTTTATCGCATAAATATTCATTTTAGGATAAAAATATATCTAAATCACCGGCTACAGTATTAAAATGATTTGCAACGTATCTATTCACTAGTCGTCCATCAAATAAATAAACTCCTTTCTTAAATCCAGAATCAATCTTAAGCAATGCACTCACCCCTCCGACTTCTCCTATACGATGAATCATCGGTACAAAAACATTACTCAAAGCCATTGCAGTTGTTCTTGCAACATTACAGCTAATATTGGGCATACAGTAATGAACCACACCAAATTGAGTATATAAATACGGATCTGAGGCTTTACGGCAGCAAGTCGTTTCAAAACAACCACCCCTACTAACTCGCAAATCAACAATTACGGCTCCTTTCTTCATCTGTTTTACAAACTCTTCAGAAATAACATGCCTGATTCCTGTCGTCATAAAATGCAATGCCCCAATTACCACATCAGCACTTAAGAAAGCATTATCTAATACGTTTGGCTGAAAATTACACGTGTAGATTTGCTGATTGAGTATGCGCTGAATATTTCTCAATCTAAAAACGTCATCGTCAAATACTTTTACCAATGCTCCCAAACCTAATGCCCCTTTTGCTGCTGCAGTTCCAGCTAACCCCGCACCTAGAACTACCACTTCTGTTGGAGGAACGCCTGGCACTCCTCCTAGCAAAATTCCTTTTCCGTTATGCGATGAACTAAGAAGATCTGCAGCTATTGAAACAGCAGCTAGTCCTTCAATTTCAGATATTGCATTTAAAATGGGAAGTGATTGGTGTTCATCACAAATTAATTCATAGGCGATTGCAGTTATTTTCTTTCTAACCAAGCAATCTAGAACAGCAGAGGAAAAGTCTATTAATTGAATAAACGAAAAAAGAGTAGCACGTGGTTTCATCATCTCCGCTTCTTCAAGCGTAGGTGGTAATATCTTAAATATAATGTCTGATTGATATACATCGGTTGAGGTATCGAGGATTTCTGCTCCTTGTTCGGCAAAATCACTATCTGTATAATTAATACCGAAACCGGATCCTCGCTCTATCAATACACGATGTCCTTGATCTACAATTAATCCGACAGCTTCAGGAGTCAATGCCAATCGGGTTTCATTTGGAATCCGTTCCTTGGGGATGCCAATTACTAACTCTCTCATCGAACTCAACAGATTCTTCAAGATCTCTTGCTCAAAGAATCCATTCTGCCCTATTGGTGCTTTATTGGGATTCATAATAACATACTGGCTAACTGGCTAATTATTTTTTGAATTTCTTCTTTTGTGTTCATCGTTTCCGCTTTGAACACTATTTGAGAGCGTAAATAAAAAGGTTCTCTTTTATTTATCGTATTAGCTATAAAGTGAATCAACTCTTCTCTGTTTTTATCTGCGATTAGAGGTCGAGTAGCTTTCGCTACCTCAAGTCGATCAGCCAACTCCTCTTCCGTTACCTTCAAATAAACTGTTTTACCAACAAGATTCATATATTCCATATTATCAAAGAAACATGGCGTACCACCTCCTGTAGCAACAAGTACATTCTCAAACTGAGCAACCTCTTTCAGCATTTTGCGTTCGATCTGCCTAAAACCAGACTCTCCTTCTGCTTCAAAAAGATCAGAAATCTTCTTATGATAGCGCTCTTCAATGTACCAATCAAGATCAATAAAAGAGAGACCTAACAAAGATGCTAGATCTTTTCCAATCGTAGTTTTACCGGCACCCATATAACCTATCAAGAATATTCTTTTCATCGCAAATACAAAATCAAATATTATCCAAATAAAGGACTTTCCCCTTTTGGTAGTTTATAAATGTAACATTTTAATCAAGCCTTTAAAGCCAAATTAAAGTAGCACAATGTAGAAATAAAAAAGGAATCTAGCAAAACAAGCAGAAACACATCCAATCAAATTTTTAGCCTACTGGAAGTCTCTTCTATGTTATATCGAACTCGTTTTTTTCCTACAATATAATGGGCGGCAGCACTACTAGCACACTCCTAATAAACAAATACTTACGAA
>DLYT01000062.1:0-164 GCA_003447595.1 Porphyromonadaceae bacterium | reverse complement strand
TTCCTTATTGAAAACTTTTTTAATTACTTTCGCCACATTTGCCATAAACAGCTTATTTCAAACACATTAACTCAAATCAAACATCCCTTTTTTTGCATCAAAAAACAAACCAACCACTGTATATCAACACATTATGCATCGATCACAATCGATCAATTACAATA
>DLYT01000135.1:1236-15508 GCA_003447595.1 Porphyromonadaceae bacterium | reverse complement strand
GATTGTGTAATAATATATCAAATATATTCATTATGAATGCAAAAGTAAAAAGGATAATATAGTGTAATAGATTGACTAAATGAGCTATAAAGTTTATAAAACTCTTTCTTAGATTTGCCAGTGTTGAATCTGATTCATCGTTTGTATATGAAATTATCTTAAATTGATAGCTTAGGCAAACGTTTGTATGATATGAAGGGTGTGATTTGTTGATGCTAACCGACAAAATGAAATTTATTTCAATAACATATAATCGCCCTGACTTAAAAAAGTAAGTCTATGAAAAAACAATTCGTTAATTCTAATCAGGCAAAAAGACTGTTGTTTGGAACTTCAGTCATATTGCTTACAGCACAAGGTGCTGTCGCGGAAAACACTACCAATCAATTGCCGAATGTGTCAATTGCTTCGGTATCTCAACAAAAAACACATACTTTGAAAGGTGTAGTGATTGATCAAACCGGAGAGCCGGTTATTGGTGCCAACGTGGTTGTTAAAGGAACAACGCAAGGAACAATTACAGGGATTGATGGTGACTTTACGTTAGACGTGCCCTCTGATGCAATCTTGAAAGTAAGTTATATTGGCTACACGGATCAAGATGTACCTGTTAAAAATCAAACATCATTAACAATTACGCTGAAAGAAGATAATCAGCAATTGGATGAGGTTGTTGTTGTGGGTTATGGTGCTCAGAAGAAAGTAAACATGACCGGATCGGTTGCTTCTGTAAACTTTCAAGATCAAGCTTTATCTCGTCCGTTGACCAATGTTTCTTCTGCTTTATCGGGACTAAGCTCCGGTGTACAAGTAATGCAAGGATCGGGAAAACCGGGTAGCGATGGTGCCACCATTCGTATTCGTGGTGTCGGAACCTTAAATAATAGTGATCCTCTTGTGATCATTGATGGTGTAGAAGGTATTATGGATGCTGTAAATCCACAAGATATCGAGAGTATTTCGGTATTGAAAGATGCTGCTTCTTCAGCTATTTATGGTGCCCGTGCCGCGAATGGTGTAATTTTGATCACCACTAAAAAAGGAAAATCAGGCAAGTTTAGTGTCAATTATAGCGGGCGTATTTCGTATGCTCAGCCAACCAATTTGATCGATATGGTTTCTAACTATTCCGATTATATGGAATGGATGAATGAATCATTTACGAACATTGGACAAAATCCTCACTTCTCTCAAGCAACGATCGATTTGTGGAGAGAGAAATCAAAAGATCCGAATGGATTAAATGAAAATGGTGTGCCCAATTATGTGGCTTACCCGAATACAGATTGGCAAGGAGCTATGTTTGAGCATGGCTTGATCAATGATCATAATATTTCTGTGAACGGTGGCGGTGAAAATGTGCGTGTATTGATGTCGTTGGGTTATTTGGATAATCCGGGTCTGGTTCAAAATACGGGGATTCAACGTTACAACATGCGTGTAAACGTAGAAGCAGATATCACGAAATGGTTGAAGGTGGGAACTCGCACATTCGCTTCGATGGAAGATAGAGATCCCGGTAACTTCGATAATGCCAATAATTATCTTCGTCAAACAACGCCGGGGGTTTATCCTGAATGGCAAGGGAAATACGGTGCGCCGGAAGCTCCGGAAGAAAGTGCAACCGCAAATAGTTTATTTGCTTTCCTAAATGGTGTCGACGGAAAATTGAAGAGAAGTCGATTCAATACAACCGTATATACGACGGTAACCTTTATGAAAGGTTTGTCTTGGGACTTTAACCTAAACTACCAACGTCGTTGGGATGAGGAGAAAACATGGACCCGCGCAAACGAGAAAGTTCGTTTTAGTGATGGCAAAGTGATGAGTCCGGCTACAGCTCCTAGTGAGATGACTACTGGTTTCAGTAATTATGCCAATAATGGGCTTACATTGGAGAACCTTCTTCGCTACAACACAACGATCAATGATGATCATGATATTGCAGGTTTATTAGGTTATCAAGAATACCATTATTATGAGTACGATAACGGAGCTACAAAGAAAGGTCTGATTGACCAATCTGTAACAACTCCTGGTTCTGCGACCGAAATGATTAGTATTGGTGGCGGCTCGAAAGAAAGAGCGACACGTTCATTCTTTGGTCGTGTTAATTACGGATATAAATCTCGTTATCTATTCGAAGCCAATCTTCGTAATGACGGAAGTTCTCGTTACCATAAAGATTATCGTTGGGGATGGTTCCCTTCATTCTCGGGTGCATGGCGCCTCTCAGAAGAGGCTTTCATGGAAAGTACAAGAGGTTCTCTTGATAACTTAAAACTACGTGCTTCATGGGGTAAGCTTGGTAACACGGGTGGCGATAGCGTAGGTGACTATGAATATCAGTCTGTATACGGCGTAAGCAGATACTCTTACAATGGAATTCTTAATTCAGGTCTTGCTTCTACTTCTATTGCAAATACATTGCTTTCGTGGGAGTCAACAGCGGTTACCAATGTGGGTATCGACTTAGCGATATTGAATAATCGACTTACGTTCGAAACTGAATATTACCACAAGAATACTACCGGTATTTTGTATCGTCCTAACATTTATCTGACAATGGGGGATAAAACAGCTCCACGTAAGAATATTGCGGAAGTTGTAAACCAAGGGGTTGAATTCACCGCAGGGTGGAAAGACCGAGTTGGACAGGTAAACTATCAAGTATCCGGAAACTTCTCTTACAATCATAACAAGGTTACTAAATACAAAGGAGAGCATAATGCCTACTGGGGAACAGACAAAGATGGAAAACCGGTATACATAAATAACATCGGAGATGTTTCGTCCGGTGGTTCGTCTCCTATTGTTGAAGGGCAAACAATGAATGAATATTATCTACGTAGCACCTATAACGGTACAGGTCGTGGATATGAAGTTGACGGTATCAAGGGTGGACCAACTGATGGTATGATTCGTACCGAGCAAGATATGGCTTGGTTGAAATCAATGATTGCAGACGGTTATACATTTATGCCAAACAAGACGGTTGGTAAAAATAAAATATGGTATGGAGACTACATCTATGCCGATGCCAATGGGGATAAGATCTACGGAAGTTCGAACGATAACGAGTTCCAAGGCTATTCAAAGCATCCGAAATATAATTTTGGTATGCAGATGTCAGCTCAATGGAAAGGATTTGACTTTTCAATGAACTGGGCCGGAGCTGCCGGTTTTAAATTGTATTGGGGACCTGCAACCGGTTATAATTCTCCAACAATGCGCGTAGGTGTTGGTTTGGGTACTGAGATTGCCAATAATCACTACTTCTATGATCCGGAGAATCCGGCAGATCCGCGCACAAGTATCGATGCGAAGTATGGCCGTTTAGTTGCTGCTGAAGGTGGATATCAAAATACAGAAGCGAGCACAAACTACTTGTTCAACGGAAACTATTTGAAGCTAAAGAATCTGACAATCGGATATACATTGCCTCAATCCATAACCAGTAAAATATACTCAAACAATATTCGCTTCTATCTGTCAGGAGAAAATTTGTGGACAATCACAAAGTTTCCAGGGCAGGATCCTGAGATGGGAGCAACACCTCAGTATACATCTGTAAGACAATTTGCATTTGGCGCAAACATAACATTCTAAATTCCGATACAATGAAATCAATATATAAAGTATTATTAATGACAGCAGCCGTATCTGTATTTACAAGCTGTCAAAGTGATCTGATGGATCTTTCGCCCGAAGGTTCGGTGAGTTCGGGCAATATGTGGAATACTGAAAACCTAACCGACTTAGGAGTTACAGGTATTTATAATACGCTCTTTTACGGAGATGTGGCAAAGGAGATCTATAAATACGATTGTTTAGGTGTAACATCTGATTGTCGCGATGCCGACTATAACTTGTTGAAAGGTTCGGCAACAGCAACCGATGGGCAATTTTCAACATATTGGAAAGTGCATTATGAAGGTATTCACCGTGCAAATGATGCGATCAAAAATATACCGATCAAGTCACCGGTAAGTGATGAAAAGAAAGCTCGTCTTGTGGCTGAAGCCAAGTTTCTACGCGCATTCTTTTATTACAAATTAAATATGGTATACAAAGGTGTTCCATTGTACTTAGAGCCTATCGAAGTAGATGAGTGTACAAGAGGAAGAGAGTCTGAAGAAACCATTTGGAATACAGTAATTGAAGATCTTACCGCTTGTGTAAATGACGCAAATTTGCCAGATCGTTATCCGGCGGGAGATGCAGGCTTTGGACGAGCTACAAAATCCGCAGCTTACGCTTTGCGTGGGAAAGTATATATGTGGATGCAGAACTATGCAAAAGCAGAAGCTGACTTTGCGAAAGTGGGCGAACTAGGACACTCCCTGTTCCAAGGTAGCTACAAAGAGCTATTCAAGGAAGCAAACGAGCAAAGTCCCGAAATGGTCTTCTCGGTACAATGCATCGGATTAAGTGGTTACGGTAATGATATTAGTTTTAGATATGGAAGCCGCGTGTCTTTTGGTTCTTGTTGGAATTCTTATTTGCCAAGTACAGACTTCGTTGATAGTTATGAGTGGGCCGACGGTTCTACTTTTGATTGGAACGACGTGATACCGGGATACAATGAAATGGCAGCTGATGCACGTGCCGTGTATTTCTTTAGAGATAACATGACACAAGCAGAGATTGATAAGATGGCAAAAGATCAAAAAGCAGATATGTCAAAATATTTGTCAGAAGGTAACGAAGCTCGTATCAAGAAAGCTTATGAGAATCGTGACCCTCGTTTGACAGCTTCGATTATCACTCCTTATTCTCAATATCTAGGAGCTAACTCAGATAAAGCATACACGTACACTTTGCGTTGGCCATATCGCGGCTTTGATACGTCAGAGCCATTTGATGTGAAGACTGATACAAATAATCGTTTCTTCTATTTGTTCCGTAAGTTTGTGGCAGAGGGTGCTTCTGAAATTCCAAATAGAACATATTCTCCGATAGACATTCCTGTAATTCGCTATGCCGATGTCTTGTTGTCGAGAGCGGAAGCAATCAACGAACAAGGATTTAGCACAGCAGCTATTGATTTAGTAAATCAAGTAAGAGCTAGAGCAGGTGTTGCACTACTTCAAAATACAGATCCATCAAAACCTACATACGTAAATAATCAAGCAGATTTACGTGAGCGCATTCGCAAAGAACGTCGCTGGGAGTTTAATGGAGAAGGTGTAAACTTCTTTGACGAGATGCGTTGGAAGACTTGGAAAGATACCAAGTTCTATCAAGGTGCAGGTTTGAAACAAATTTGGGGACAATCACAATATACCAATTCATGGGGAGGTGATTACCTATACACTTGGCCTATTCCTTCGGCAGAATGTCAGATGAATCAAAATCTTGTACAGAATGAAGGTTGGATCAACTAATAATTTTTTATATTCATAAGCTAAATAGAGGTTGGGTGTGTTTGTGAAAACACATCCAACTTCTTTGATTTTAGCAGAAATAGATCACCACAATATAAATTAAATACACCATGAAACAATTACTTAGCTTGATGATCCTGTTGCAGTTTGCACTGTCGATACGTGCACAGTCTACAGTAACGTGGAACGAACCTTCGCTCAATGCTGCGGCTTCGATGCCAATTGGAAATGGAGAAGTTGGCGCAAACGTATGGATGCAACCCGATGGAACTCTCAGTTTTTACGTTTCCCGCACAGATAGTTGGGCCGGATCGGGGCGATTGATGAAACTTGGTCGTGTCGATATTTCGCTTTCTCCCAATCCTGTTACAAACGGCGATTTTGTGCAGTGTCTTAATACTGCCGATGGAGTATACGAAGTGAAAATGCCAACCTGTGAACTGAAACTTTTTGTAGATGCGGAGTCTCCCGTAATCTATGTTTCGGGTAAAAGTAAAACCAAAGTCAATGTAAAGGCTGCAACGGTAAGTTGGCGAAAAGAAACAAAAACAGTAAAACCAGGTTCGGCAGAGATGCGTGGCTTTTGGGGATTGCAAGATATTCCCGACTCGGTAGGACGAATCGAAGAGCATGCCGATATCATATTGAACAAACCAAATGCATTGGCGACTTGCTACCGAAATCAAAATTCATTGTATCCTTTTACACTTCAATTCCAGCAATTAAATGTCGATGCAGCTACTAATCGTGATATGTATAAAGACCGGACTTTCGGGTTGTACATTCCACAAGCCAATTCGTTTGTAAAACAGAATGATACATTGTTGAGCACAACGAACCCAGTACATGCATTCGACTTGAAAGTAATTGCGTACACCGCTCAATGCGCGAGTACCGAAGCTTGGTATACACAAGCCAAACAGATTGCCGACCGTGCAAAATCGGAAGCAAAGGCATTAAAGCAAACCAAGAAATGGTGGAATGACTACTGGAAAAGAAGTCATATCGTGGTATCTACGCCAGATCAAGTAACGGGAGAGCGAATCACCGAAGCATACAATTTACAGAAATGGGTTTCGGCTTGCGCCGGACGTGGAAACTATCCGATCAAGTTTAATGGAAGCTTATTTACCGTAGATGCGGTACATACGGACAAAGACCGAGACTTTGGTCCCGATTTCCGTTTGTGGGGCGAGTGTTTCTGGTGGCAAAACACCCGATTGATGTATCATCCGATGCTGGCAGCGGGCAACTTCGAGATGATGCTTCCATTGTTTGAAATGTATAAGAAGAATATGCCGGTATTCAAAGCTATAAGCTCCGACTTTTATGGAGTAGAGGGCGCATCCATACCTGAAACCATGTTGCCGTTCGGAACCTATTCATGTCGCGACTACGGGTGGGACAGAACCGGAAAGACCAAAGGAGAAGTAAACAATACCTATATTCGCTATATGTACAATCCCAATGTGGAACTGATCTGTTTGATGCTTGATTATTATAACTATACAGGTGATGAAACTTTTGCGAAGGAAACACTAATCCCGATGTCGAAAGAACTGCTTCTTTATTTTGATAGCCGATTCGGGAAAGAGAAATCAGCCGCATTGAAGATAACCCCGACACAGTCGCTCGAAACTTATTGGGATGGTGTGATAAACGATTTGCCTACTGTAGCCGGATTGCATGCTTCCGTATCGGGTTTGCTATCGCTACCTCAAGGATTATTGAATGAAGCTGAGGCGGCTTGGTTAAGCAATCTTCAAAAACGTTTACCCGCCATACCGTCCAACGACACCACTTTCCTTCCGGCCGAGATCTATGATCCGAAGCGTAGCAATGTTGAGAATCCCGAGCTGTATGTCATGTTTCCATTTCGCCAATGTAACTTTTCAACGCCCGATAGAGCGAAAGGAGTTAAAGCATTCAATGAGCGAAAAGTAAAAGGACATCAAGGATGGTATCAAGACGGGCAACAAGCCGCGATCTTGGGACTTACCGACGACGCTCGCGACAATATCCTGAAAAAGATCGATAATAAACATCCCAATCATAAGTTTCCGGTATTTTGGGGACCTAACTTCGACTGGCTTCCCGATCAAGATATTGCAGGTAACTACATGCAAACCCTGCAAGATATGGTGATGCAAACCTATGACGGAACCGTATACTTGCTACCGGCTTTTCCAAAAGACTGGAATGTAGACTTTAAACTATATACACCGGCCGGGTGTACGGTCGAAGGACAGTGGGCCAAAGGACAATGGTTAGCACAACCCAAAGCCAAAGGTCGTAACAGTGCAAAAATAACTATTCGAAAATAACAACTAGATCTTATCATTACCATGTTCAGACAAACACTTTTATCCATAGGGCTTTGCGGAACGCTTATAGCCGCACAGCCGCTTTTTGCTCACGATTACCGCGATTTGCTTCAAAAGGAAATGAAGCCAGAAGCCTTGCAACGTACATTGTTACTAAATCAGAAGTGGGTACCTTATCCCGCTTATGCCGATCGTGCGGGCTGGGATCAGTTTTTAGGAGCAAACAAAGCCAGTTTAATTGCTCAGGGAGAAAAGAAACTCGGCTACAAATGGCAAGTTGTGCAAGCAACCGATTACCTGGAATTTCAGAAAAGCGGATCGCGCGACATCATGCAAGATCCCTTTAATCAAAACAACAATGCGCTGGCAGCACTCTTCTTTGCCGAACTGGCCGAAGGTAAAGGTCGCTTTACACCGCAAATTATAAACGGGGTGTATTACCTCTGCGAAATGACATCATGGGCACTATCTGCTCACCTTACCTCGCAACGTTCGCGTACATCACTACCCGATCACCGCGAACACTACATTGATCTTACTGCCGGAAACCTTGGGTCGATGCTTTCATGGATCTATTATTTTCTGGGAAAAGAGTTTGATAAAGAAAACCCGGTGATCTCGATTCGCTTGCGCGATGAATTGCAAACGCGTATTCTCGATACCTATATGCGAGAGAGTCATTTCTGGTGGATGGCCTTTAATGCCAAACCCGAAACGATGGTCAACAATTGGAATCCTTGGTGCAACTCCAACGTGTTGCAATGTTTTATGTTGCTCGAAAACGATCCGAAGAAACTTGCAGAAGCTGTATATCGCACGATGATCTCGGTAGACAAGTTTATCAACTATACCAAAAGCGACGGAGCTTGCGAAGAAGGCCCTTCGTATTGGGGGCATGCAGCAGGAAAGATGTATGATTATCTTCAGTTACTATCAGACCTTACCGGTGGAAAGGCTTCGATCTTTGACGAGGCTATTATTAAAAATATGGGCGAATACATTTCTCGTTCGTACGTAGGTAGCGGATGGGTTGTCAACTTTGCCGATGCGGCAGCGCGCGGAGGCGGAGAAGCTCCGTTGATTTATCGTTACGGAAAGGCAGTAAACAGCGAGGAGATGTGTAGTTATGGAGCATTCTTAGCATCGGCCAAAGAAGAGCCGATCAAACCTTCGGTCGATGTGTTTAGAACCTTGCAAACCATATTGAATGAAGAGGAAATGGCAAAGGTTACTCCGAAGCACGAAACTCCCGATTACACCTGGTATCCCGAAACGGAGTTTTGTTATATCCAGAACCCGAAGAACGGCTTTTTTGTAGCAGCTAAAGGCGGATACAACAACGAAAGCCATAATCACAACGATGCCGGTACGTTTTCACTTTATGTAGACGACCAACCGGTATTGATCGATGCGGGAGTAGGAACCTATACCCGTCAGACTTTTAGCGGCGAGCGGTATTCGATCTGGACTATGCAAAGCAACTACCACAACCTGCCTCTTATCAACGGAGTTCCTCAGAAGTTTGGGGCCAACTATAAAGCAACAGAGGTAGAGTTCTCTCCGTCGAAGAAACAATTTACGGCGAATATTGCCACGGCATATCCCGAAGAGGCACAAGTAGAAAGTTGGAAACGAAGCTACCGTCTCGACAAAGGGGGATTAGTAATCAAAGACAACTTCAAGCTCAAAGCCGCAAAAGAAAAAAATCGGATTCATTTCCTTTCCTACGGCACTATTTCACTCGATACACCAGGCAAAGTTATCATTAACGTAAACGACAAGCAAGTCGCTATTGAGTACGATAAACAAGCTTTTCAAGTAGAGAAAGAAGCAGTTGCTCTCGACGATAAGCGTTTGTCAAATGTTTGGGGTGATACCATTTATCGATTGGTCTTTACGGCACAAGATTCAAAAACAGAAGGAAATTATCAGTTTAAAGTAGTGAAGCTTTAAAAAGTTGATAAAATTGTATAATTTAGCAAAGCTAACAACTCGAATAATTAAATAATAATCATGAAAAAGACAATTGGACTGACGCTCATGGCGTCGCTGATGATTGCCTGCTCGCAAACAGACGCTAAGAAAGAGCAATTTATCCAAGAAAACGTAACGTTTGCGGATGCACAGACAAACAACCTGATTAATGTTGTAAAAGACTCAACCATTTTCCCTCGTACCTCAAAGGCAGATGGGTCGCTTCGTTGTACCAAGCGTAACGACTGGACAGAAGGTTTCTTCCCGGGCACCCTTTGGTATATTTATGAACTCAATCAATCGGAGGAAATGAAAAAGAATGCTCTTCGCTGGACACATGCGCTCGAGCCGTTGAAAACATTGACTTCACATCACGATATCGGCTTTCTGATGTATTGTAGCTACGGTAATGCCTACCGTCTCACAGGTGATGAATCGTATGTAGATGTATTGGTAGAATCGGCAAAGTCGTTATGTACACGTTTCGACGATCGGGTAGGAGCAATCAAATCCTGGAATTACCGCAAAGCATGGGACGGACAAACCGAATGGTTCTATCCTGTGATTATCGATAATATGATGAACCTGGAGTTACTTTACTTTGCAGCAAAGAAAACAGGCGATACACGCTTTAGCGAGATAGCAACCAAGCATGCCGAAACAACGGCCAAGCATCAGCTTCGTCCCGACTATTCGTGTTACCACGTTGTAGACTATGATACACTGACCGGAGTAGTTAAAGATCAGGCAACTTGTCAAGGTTTTACCGACAACTCAGCATGGGCTCGCGGACAAGCTTGGGGTATTTATGGCTACACCATGGTATATCGCGAAACACAAGACAAGAAGTTTTTGGATATCGCACAGAAGATGGCCGATTATTACTTAGATCATTCCAATTTGCCGGAAGACAAGGTTCCGTATTGGGACTTCCATGCCGGGGTAGAAGGGTATAATCCAGAATGGGAATACGATGCGTCGCGTTTCACAACCGTACCGCGCGATGCTTCAGCAGCTGCAATCACTTGCTCGGCCTTGTTTGAACTAAGCGGATACTTGGGCGATGCCGGAAAGAAATACCGTCAAAGCGCTGAGGAGATTCTATACAATCTCGCTTCTCCTGCTTATCGTGCAGAACTTGGAGCCAACAATAACTTCATCCTCATGCACAGTGTAGGTAGTATTCCGCACAAGCAAGAGATAGACGTGCCGCTTACCTATGCCGACTATTACTTTATGGAGGCATTGAATCGTTACAAAGCTTTGTAATAAAAAGCTACGAACAATAGTAAAACAACGTTCTAGTTAAAATACAATCTGTGTTTCCTAAACGCAAAAAGAGGAGTTCAATCACGAACTCCTCTTTTTTATCCAATTCATAATACTGTACATCAACTATTATATGTACTAGAGCTAAAGCTATTCTAAAAAATATAACTAGAGAATTAAGAATGTGAACGGGAGGTTAATCCCGTGTTGTGATTACTTGTTTTCAGACAAATATTCAGCTACACCTTCTTGTGTAGGCTTCATTCCTTTTTTACCTTTCTTCCAGTTTGCCGGACATACTTCACCGTACTCTTCAACAAATTGTAGTGAATCAACCATTCTCAAAGCCTCTTCTACGTTACGGCCCAATGGAAGGTCATTTACAACTTGGTGGCGTACTACACCCGCTTTGTCGATAAGGAACAAACCTCTGTATGCCAATGGAGCACCGTTGAATGCGATTTCTCCGTTTTCAGCTTCTACATACTCACCTGCCAAAACATCATAGTTCTTAGCAATTGTCTTAGAGAAGTCTGCAACCAATGGATAGTCTACACCTTTGATACCACCATGGTTTCTTTCTGTTTGTAACCACTTCCAGTGAGAGAATTGAGAGTCAACAGAGCAACCTACTACTACAGTGTCTCTTTTAGCAAATTCTTCCTTAAGATCTTGGAAAGCGATCAATTCCGAAGGACAAACGAAAGTAAAGTCGGCAGGATAGAAGAAGAATACTACATATTTACTGCCTTTATATTGTTCTAGAGAAAAGTTTTCTACAATTTCTCCACCGTTGATAACTGCTGAAGCGTTGAAGCTTGGTGCTGGTTTTCCTACTAATACTGACATAGACTTATAATATTTAAAAGTTTAACTTACTGATTGTTTCTAGCGTGGTAGGCTTTATTTCCTTTCCACATTGCAAAGATGAGATATAAATTTGGTTTGATTACAAATTGAGCTATTGGAAAAATCAATGTATAGATAGGCTAAAACTAATACAGTATTTATATCGTTGATAAACAGTGGTAATAAGGTGCGTATGTAAGCTATTCCGAAAGCGTAAGCTTTGCATATTTTATTTGTTCTCGATTATAAGTATACGTTACGTATATGGTTCCCGTAGCATCTACTATCATGGCGGGATAGCTAAACTCTCCTTCGTGCTGATCCTCAAGAGAGATCACATCTTTCCAATGAATCCCATCGGTCGATGCTGCTATGGAAAGTTTATTTCGGTCACGTGAATAATCAATGCCGAGCAGCGGATTATAAATCAATAAATGCATTCCATTAGGAAGTGTTACGGCATCTACCCCCGAATTGTTATTGGGGAGGTTGGAGGGTTGAAGTTTGGTCCACGTTTTTCCGTTATCGACCGACCACGCTTGGGCAACGACTCTGTTGCGTGTGCGACAAAGCATTTGCAGCGTATTGTTGGGATGAAACAAAATGGTCGGTTGAATGGCATTCATCGTATCATTATCTAATTCATATTTATTCCAATTGGTCATACTTTGATCTACTGTTTCGACAAAGGAAGTCCATTCCTCCTTGAGGGTCTCGTTGCTACTAGGACATAAAATAGTTCCATCAGCGAGTCTGACTGCTTTGTTCTTGATTGGCCCCAGAAAGCCTTTTGGTAATTCAACGGCTTCTCCCCAAGTAGTTCCACCGTCTTTGCTAAGTTTGTACACGCCCCACCATTCTTGCGGACTAGGACCTACTTTGTAAAACAACACGATGTCTTTATTATCCAATTCATACAATACGGGATTCCAGCACGGATATCTCAAGGTGTCGTTTACGATGCCGTCTGCAACCAATTGCGGAGTAGTCCATTCGTTATTTCCTTGTAAGGTAGAAAGGTAAATGCATACGTCGGGATGGCGCTCATGGGTACCGCCAAACCAAGCAGCTAGAATACCGCTTTCAGTGCTTAATACGGTAGAGGCATGGCACGATGGAAACGGAGCTTCTTTATAGATCATGCCGCTGTCTATGATCGATAATCGGATGTCATCTAGCGTTGAAGACTGTGTTTTACATGCAGCAAAAGAAGAACATAAGTAAATGATAAGGATTGCAAATGGTAGAAGTTTGTTTTTCATTGATTTCTTATAAAATAGTTACACGGATTACATTGGTATAAAGATAATTTGTTTTTGAATGTAATGGCTTTTTAATATATGAGTTGAAATAAAATTGTAATATATTCTGTAACATAAATGAATTGTGTATGTAATTTGATTGTCAAGCGTGCTTAACGCGGAGGTAATGTGGTAGAGGTAGCTTTGCAGTGAACAAAAAACGCAAGTTACAAACTAATATTTTCGATAAATAAACTTACTCTACTCTAAAATTACTCCAATGAAGAAAAATGAGTTGATGCGAAGAAGATTTCTTCACATGCTATTTGTCCTTTTTGTTGTATCGTCGATGGCTTCGGAGCTTGTCGCACAAAATGTTTCTAAGCTGAAAGGCGTGGTTACAGGCGACGATGGTTATCCGGTGATCGGGGCAAACGTTACAGTAAAAGGAACCACAGTAGGAACTATTACCGACTTTGATGGTAACTACACAATTGATGCAGAGAAAAACGCAACCCTTGTTTTTAGCTATATCGGCTACATCACACAAGAAATAAAGCTGAAAGGCGAAACCGTATTGAATGTATTATTAAAAGAAGATGTTCAGGCGCTGGGCGAAGTTGTGGTAATCGGTTACGGTGACACACGCAAAAGCGACTTGTCGGTGGCTGTTTCTTCGATGAAAGTATCGGACGGACTCAAAGGTCGCTCGCAAAGTCTCGAAGGAATGATGCAGGGACAGCTTCCGGGTGTTACGATTGCCAGCAACGGTGGAGACCCGATCTCTTCTCCTTCCATTACCATTCGTGGAAAAGGCTCGCGTGATGGAGATAAAGTATTATATATCGTAGACGGAGTGCCGGGAGCACCATTTAATGCGGAAGACGTAGAGTCGATCTCTGTATTAAAGGATGCGGCATCGGCTGCTATCTATGGAGCTCACGTAGGTTCGGGCGGTGTGATTGTGATCACAACCAAGAAAGCGCAAGCAGGTAAAGTAAAAGTAGACGCAAACATCTATTACGGGATTCAACAAGTATATAAGAAACCGGAAATGCTTGATGCGGCACAATACTCAAAAGTAAGAACCGACGCGGCTATTGCAAGTGGCAAATCAATTCCAACGGGCTTAGATCCGGAGATTTACGGATACGGACAAACCACTCGTACCAACTGGCTAGACGAGATCTTCAGACTAGGATCTACTCAGCACTATGCGGCTTCGATC
>DLYT01000135.1:508-972 GCA_003447595.1 Porphyromonadaceae bacterium | reverse complement strand
GAAAAACTAGGCGCGAATGTGAACATTGAATTCAAAGTAAATAACTGGCTTACGTTTGCGCAACGTGCAAGCTATCAGTATATGAACGGTCAAGGCGGAGTAAACACGACGTCTCACACCGGAGTTATTGCTTCGGCAATGGCAATGCCTCCTTCGGCTACGGTTTACGAATACGACATCAACGGAAATCCGGTGCTAGGTGTCAACGGCCAACAACAGTTTGGCGGTACCGTTCCGTTATGGGCAAAAGAACTAGGGGTAGCGGGAACGTTTGGCGAAATCCAAAACCCTGTGGCTACGTTGATGCGCTTGCGTCAAAACAGACCCGATCAACGCATCTTCTCTACTTCTACACTTACCGCGAAACCAATCGCAGGATTGACGATCAAATCAGACTTTTCGGCTGCGTCAAACACCGCACGTTCGGAAGACTTCAAAATGAGAGTTCCTGAAATTGGTAACCC
>DLYT01000135.1:0-179 GCA_003447595.1 Porphyromonadaceae bacterium | reverse complement strand
TCGTTGCGTGTGTACGGATTCGATCAAGAAGACGACTGGGCTCAATCCGTTGTAAACGGAACCGACTGGACAAAAGAAAAACCAAGCGAAGAGTTTTGGGAAAATTCACAGGTTTCAACCTTCGGTCGTGTTTCTTACTCTTACGAAGATCGTTATTTCCTTACAGGTAGCCTTCGCTA
>DLYT01000002.1:9525-21183 GCA_003447595.1 Porphyromonadaceae bacterium | reverse complement strand
GGATATTTGGTAATCGTAAATAGGTTAGAGCCCGATACGAATACTTGCGTATTGATGCCTACAAATTTAGGAATGTCATATGCAAGACGTAGTTCTTGTAAACGGAAGTATGATGCATTGTGCAACTCGATGCCTGAAGAGCGAGGAACGCCATCTTCTAAATAAAGAGCCGGATATTTTGCGTCTCTGTTGTCGTCAGACCAACGATCGTTCAAACCGTAATCGATAAGACCGGTAAGCTGAGAAGGCATGTTTTGCAACGTTTTGCTGTATGATTTCAAACCACCGATTTGGAAACCGAAGGATGCAAATGCTGTGAAGCGTTTGTATTGGAAGTTTGAAGAAAGACCTCCGAATACTTTAGGGTCTGGAGAGCCTACAATCATACGGTCTTTATTGTCGATTTTTCCGTCTTCATTTGTGTCGCGATACTCAAGCATACCCGGACGTAGTTTATTACCGTCGTAGTAGCTTTGTCCTTTCGATTTAGCATATTCGTTTAGCTCATCTACGCGATCTTGAGATTGGATAATGCCGTTGTGTTCCCATCCGAAGAATGATCCCATTGGATAGCCTTGAGCTAAAACTTGTGATCCGCTACCGTGGATGTTGATACCCATGCCGTTTTCTACAGCTCCTTCAGATACAAGATAGGTTACTTTATTCTTGTTGTGTGCAAGGTTGAGTGTTGCCGACCAGTTGATGTCTTGGTTTTGGATCAATACGCCTGTGAATGTGAATTCAAGACCTTTGTTTTGTACCGAACCTACGTTGCGGTTCATTGATCCTCCGGCTGTACTTGATGGGAATTGGAATGCCCAGATCAAGTCGTTAGTGTTTTTGATGTACCCACCAATTGTACCACGAAAGCGTTGATCTAAGATGGCGAAGTCGAGACCGAAGTCGTATTGTGTAGATTTCTCCCAACGGATTTCTCTATTACCAATTTGACTGTGGATAAGAGCCGGAAGGTCCATATAGCTGCTCGACGAGTATAGGTCGCGATTAGAGAAGCTGCTTAGGTTTTGTGTACCTGTGGTACCGGCACTTACTTTGATCTTAAGGTCGTCGACAAACGTAACGTCTTTCATGAAGTCTTCTTGAGAAATACGCCAAGCAACGGCTCCTGAAGGGAAGAATCCGTAACGGTTTTTAGCACCGAACATCGATGATCCGTCGTAACGTCCTGTAAATGTAAACAGGTATTTGTCGTCGAATTTATAGTTTGCTCTTACGAACGAAGATAACAAACCGCGTGTGTTGTATCCGTTTGATACGTTTTTAGCTGAGATTTCACTTGCACTACCAATGTTTGTATAGATCTCATCCAGTGCATAGTTGGATCCGCTGATTGAAGTGCTTTTTCCTTCGAAGCTTTCGAAAGAGACACCTCCTACGGCATCAATGGCGTGACGATCGTTGAACTTAACATTATAGGTAAGTACGTTGTCGAATACGGTTTTGTATGCTTTGTAGTTGTATTCTGAGCCGCTTGCCTTTTTGTTGCTTGAAAGGAAGCTTGGAGAGAAGGCTTCTTTGAATGTGAAGTCTTGCGAGATAGAAAGAGATGATTTGAACTTAAGACCTTTGTAAATATCTACCTCTCCCCAGATTGTACCTAAGAAGCGATATGCATTTGTGTTGTCTTTTTTGTGTGTATTGGCAACAGGGTTTGCGCTGTTGTTGATCATCAAATAATCGCCGTTTTCATCGTAAATGTCGATGTCGGGACGGTATCCTTGAGCAGAGAACATAGATGTTCCTGACTTGTTGGTGTCGGTATAACCTACCAACATGTTTGTTCCGAAACGAAGTATCGGTAGTACGTCTACATCTAAGTTGACACGTCCGTTGTAACGTTTCAAGTCATCGCCCAATACCATACCTTTTTGGTCAAGCATCGAAAGCGAAACGAAATATCTGTTTTGATCGCTACCGCCGCTAATAGATGCGTCTACACTGTGGCGCCATGCCGGTTGTTTTACTTCGTCGAACCAGTTTGTATTACCTGTTCCTAGGTAGTCGCTACCTTCACGAAGAATATCTAGGGCTGTTCTATTCGATGGGTCATAAATCAATGTTTCTCTTGCGAATTGACGTACTTTGTCGCGCCACTCATCTCCGTAAAGAATCTTGAAGTTCTTGATTTGTGTATCAATAGTAGAGCTATAGTTCAAGTTGAAAGTTGGCTTTTTACCTGATTTACCCTTACGTGTAGTAACGATAACTACACCGTTTGCTGCACGCGAACCATAGATCGCCGCTGCTGATGCATCCTTTAATACGTCCATCGACTGAATGTCGCTTGGCGCAATTGCATCCAATGCCGTAGGGTCATCTACCGGAACACCATCGATAACGTAAAGAGGTTCGTTTGATCCGGTTAGCGATGTTGCACCACGTACACGTACGCGCACAGTTTCACCCGGTTTACCGGTATTCTGAGCGACCAATACTCCGGATGCTAGGTTTTGCATCAACGAGGCAACGTTAGTTGTATTCAAGTTTTGGATGTCTTTTGCTGAGATACTTGATACAGATCCTGTAATATCTTTTGCTCGAGATGTACCGTAACCTACTACAACAACCTCGTTTAGAGCTTGAGTGTCTTCTAGTAATGTAATGTTGATTTTTGTTTGTGATCCAACAGTAACTTCTTGTGTTGTGAAACCGATGTATTTAAACTCAAGTACAGAGCTTTTAGACGGAACATCGATTGAAAAATTACCATCAAGGTCGGAAATTGTACCTGTAGTCGTACCTTTTACAACGATATTAACTCCAAGAAGAGGAGCTGATGTGTTGTCAATAACTGTACCACTTACTTTAATAGATTTGTTTTGTTGAGAGTTAGCTTGCGCGCTGGCAATGTTTAGCACAAACAACAAAATCCAGCAAAGACTAGATATACCCGCCTTTGTCATCTTAGGAATCTTTAAGTTCATGTTTTATTATTAATTTATAGTTCTGACGTTCTTAAAAGTGAGCCAAGGGTTGATTTATTTCTGGAATCTATCAAAATGATATATTTCTGTATAAATATTGGGCGGTATTCCATTATCAACAATGAAATATCGTCACGAACAGGCGACTACACTATTAAATTATTGTTTTTCTAATTGTTATTGTCTTAATTTGGCGTTTCTTAAAACAGTGCAAATATAACAAATTGTTTACATAAATCGATGCTTTAATTATAAATAGTAATATTTGTTTCGTCTATAATATATAATTGCTGCATAATTATACAGTATACGTTACCTGTATAGCTTGAATAAACATGCGTTGTTTATCGTGAATAAATATATATTTAGAAATACTCGCTGTATGCATCTCGAGAATAATTCCTATTTTTGCAAAATTGAACTTCATAGCGCCTATTCTCAAGTAGATATGGTGCAACGTAAAGTGCAGACAGATAAATAATAATATAATTCAAAATGGAAATCGCTAGCAAGTACAATCCGGCTGATGTTGAAGGCAAATGGTATCAATATTGGTTAGATAATGGTTTTTTTAAGTCGAAACCAGATGGCAGAGAACCTTACACTATTGTAATTCCTCCACCGAATGTAACAGGTGTTCTTCACATGGGACACATGTTGAACAATACAATTCAGGATATCTTGATTCGCCGTGCGCGTATGTTGGGCAAGAATGCTTGTTGGGTACCGGGTACCGACCATGCTTCGATTGCAACTGAAGCAAAGGTGGTAAACAAGCTTGCACAAGAAGGAATCAAAAAGACGGATCTTTCACGTGAAGAGTTTCTAGGACATGCTTGGGATTGGACGCACAAACATGGCGGTATCATTCTTGAACAGTTAAAGAAACTAGGTGCTTCTTGTGATTGGGATCGTACTTGTTTTACGATGGATGAAGAGCGCTCTGAAAGCGTATTGGAAGTTTTCGTTGACTTGTTTAACAAGGGACTTATTTACCGCGGTGTGCGTATGGTAAACTGGGATCCTGTTGCGAAAACAGCGCTTTCTGACGAAGAGGTTATCTACAAAGAAGTAAACAGTAAGCTTTTCTACCTTCGTTATAAAATCGAAGGAGAAGATGATAAATATATTGTTGTTGCAACAACGCGTCCTGAAACTATTTTAGGAGATACGGCTGTATGTGTTAATCCAAATGACGAACGTTTTTCTTTCTTGAAAGGTAAGCGTGTGATTGTTCCGATTATCAATCGTCCGGTTCCTATTATTATGGATGAGTATGTTGACATGGAATTTGGTACCGGTTGTTTGAAGGTAACTCCAGCTCACGATGTGAATGACTACATGTTGGGTGAGAAGTTCAACCTTGAAACAATTGATATCTTCAACGACAACGGAACATTGAACGAGCATGGTCAAATGTATGCGGGAATGGATCGCTTTGCGGTACGTGACCAAATCGAAAAAGATCTTGCGGCGGCAGACTTGCTTGAGAAAGTAGAGCCATATACGAATAAAGTAGGTTTCTCTGAACGTACTGATGCGGTAATTGAGCCTAAACTTTCGATGCAATGGTTCCTTAAAATGGAAGGTCTTGCAAAACCTGCTCTAGAGGCAGTAATGGAGGATGTAATTAAATTGCACCCTGCTAAATTTAAAAACACATACCGTCACTGGATGGAGAATGTAAAAGACTGGTGTATCTCACGTCAGTTGTGGTGGGGACACCGTATCCCTGCTTACTTCCTTCCTCAAGGTGGCTATGTGGTAGCAACAACTCCGGAGCAAGCTTTGGAATTGGCAAAAGATAAAACTGGCAATAACGATATGGTATTGGCAGATCTTCGTCAAGATGAAGACTGTCTTGATACTTGGTTCTCTTCTTGGTTGTGGCCTATCTCTGTATTCGGAGATGTAATGGATAAGAACAACGAAGAGTTGAACTACTACTATCCAACGAACGACCTTGTAACTGGTCCGGATATTTTGTTCTTCTGGGTGGCACGTATGATTATTGCAGGTTACGAATACCGTGGTGAAATGCCATTCAAAAACGTATACCTTACCGGTATCGTACGCGACAAGCAAGGACGTAAGATGTCTAAATCATTGGGTAACTCTCCAGAACCTCTTGAATTGATCAAAAACTACGGAGCTGACGGTGTTCGTATGGGCTTGATGATGGCGGCACCTGCCGGTAACGATGTTTTGTATGATGATTCACTTTGTGAGCAAGGTCGTAACTTCAACAACAAGATCTGGAATGCTTTCCGTTTGGTTAAAGGATGGAATGTTGACGAAACAATTGCTCAACCGGAAGCAGCTGCTACAGCAATCAAATGGTTCGAGTCATTGTTGAGTAAAACAATCAACGAAGTAAACGATTCGTTCGACAAATACCGTATCTCTGAAGCGCTTCTTGCAGTTTACAAACTATTCTGGGATGAGTTCTCATCTTGGTACCTAGAAATGGTGAAACCAGGTTATCAACAACCGATCGACAAAGCAACTTACGAAGCAACTCTAGGTTTCTTTGATTCATTGTTGAGACTGCTTCATCCGTTTATGCCATTTATTACGGAAGAATTGTGGCAGTTGATTTGTGATCGTAAAGAAGGGGAATCAATCATGGTATCGATGATGCCGGATGCAAAACCTGTTGACGAGGCATTGTTGGATCAGTTTGAAGTTGTAAAAGAAATCATTGCAGGTATTCGTTCTATCCGTTTGCAAAAACAAATTGCGATCAAAGAAGAGTTAGTACTTGAAGTGGTAGGCGACTACGACAATGCTTACGATGCTGTAATCACTAAGATGTGTAACTTGTCTGCTATTAATAAGGTAGAAGAAAAGTCGGACGGTGCTGTTTCGTTCCTTGTAAGAACAACAGAGTTTGCTGTGCCACTTGGTAACATGATCGATGTGGATGCGGAAATAGCGAAACTTGAAGAAGAGTTGAAATACAACGAAGGATTCTTAAACTCAGTAATGAAAAAACTAAGCAACGAATCGTTTGTTGGTAAAGCTCCTGCAAAAGTAATCGAGATTGAACGCAAGAAACAAGCAGATGCAGAAAGCAAAATCAAATCATTGCAAGAAAGTATCGCAGCGTTGAAAAAGAATGCATAATCTATCTTAGATTAAAATATACGATGAAAGGCTTCGGGTAAATATGCTCGAAGCCTTTTTTTTATCATCTGCACAGATTATCTCTTGTTGAAATAAATAAAAAATAGAGTGCTAACGTTTTACTTTTTATATATTTGAATTGTTCAATAAATAACTAAGCGTTAGTTGGTCATTATCAACTCTATTAGACGCTATCTTAAAAAAGAAAACCATGAATACATTGCAGAAAATAATGATATTAAGTATGGGGTGCATGCTAATGGCAAGCTGTGCATCTACACGTAATTTAGCGATAGAATACCAACGTCCGGCTGAGATTACTTTTCCCGAAAATGTGACACGGATATTAGTGATTAATAATACGGTGCCTCAAGATCCTACTTTCGGAGTGAAACATACCTTTAATGGACATCCGATTGAGCCGATAGCAGTTCCGGTAGATAGTGCAGCATATCATACGGTCAACTCGTTGAGTTATGAGTTGAATAAGAATAACTTTTTTACCAAAGTGACAGTGCTCAACGAGTCGTTGCGAGGAGATGATAAATTTGAATTACCGGGAAGGTTGGATAATAATATTGTGAATGAGTTAGCATTGCAGGCTGGCGCAGACGCAATTATTTCCCTCGATCATCAGATCTATAATTCTCAGATTTCATTGCTCGATAATAAGGTCGGACTGAAGAATGGAAGTATAAAGGTAAGAGGCTTTTGTCTCTTCAATGTATACATTCCATTTAGAGAAAAGACGCATATGACATCAATGCGCTATGTGGATAGTTTGACTTGGCGTAATGATGATGTGAGTACACGTAGAGATGATCTTAAAGAACTTATCAACAGTGAATATGCGGGTACTGTAGTTTGTGCAACCGGTAGTATGATGGGGAACCGAATCGCAAATAAGATTATACCGATTTGGGTTGCGGATAATCGGAAGCTTTATTCTTCTTATCAATCCGATTGGATGGCTGCCGATGCAAATTTGCGTAAAGATAAATGGGGCGAGGCGGTATTGATTTGGGAGAAAATATACGAGAAATCGTCTTCAGTAAAAAGCAAAGCAAAGGCCGCAAACAACATTGCTGTTTGTTGTGAATTGAATGATAATTACCAACAAGCGCTCGACTGGATCAACAAGGCTCAACAAATACTTAGTTCAAAAGGGTATAATAAAGATGCTTCTTTACAAAAAGAGCTAGACCTGTATCATAAAGCATTGGAAACGCGAATCGAACAATCTAAAGAATTAAATTCTCAATTGAGATATTAGTAAATAAAGCCCAATTTTTGTTTGATAAATACAGATTTAATTGAAAAAGATTGCGTACGTTTGTTTATTAGTAGAGACAATAAACGATTGGAATTATGAGTGCGGATTATACAAAAGTGCACAATGTAATGGAGCATGCATTTAAATGTGCGGTAAAAAAGATTGAGTCGGGTCATGCCGGGTCAACTTTGATTAGTGATTTGTTTGTTCAAATAGATACAGAAAACGGCGAGATGCTCATTTTCGACGATAACGAAACTCTACTTGAGCGCTTAGGCCTTTCACAGGCAGGTGTTTCTTTTGATGAAGAAAGTGACTTTATTGCTAATATTGCAACACCGTTAAAGTCCGTGCTTAGTCAAATGGCAGAACAAGGAGCTTTTGATAAAGAATCTATCTTGAAGCCATTTTCGATAAGTCTGACAGACGAAGATTTTATTATTCAAGAAGAGCTTCTGTTTATGGACGACGATACCATTCGTTTAGACGATGCTTTGCTTGAGAAATTTGATAAAGAGCTTGACGAGTTTATCGACAAACTTTTATCCGACTTGAAATAACAGACAACGACAACAACGATTCGTTGAGAAGATATAATCTATAAGCTGCCCGTATACAATCTGTATTTGGGCAGCTTTTTTATGTTTTGATTTATTCTATGAAGATTCGTAACATCAAACAAAATCTATTTGCATACGAGCAAATCATGTTGATCGCTTATTTATTGAAGTGGTCCTTTTTTGCGTTGCTGGTAGGTGTTTTGTCGGGAAGTGCATCTGCTTTGTTTCTAAATACCCTACAATGGGCAACCAATTGGCGTAATGCGCATGAGTGGATTATCGCATTTTTGCCAATAGGGGGATTTGTGATCGGAGCATTGTACTACTATTATGGGCAGAGTGTTGTAAAAGGGAATAATCAACTGCTGGATGAGTTTCAAGATCCGAAGCGAATCATTCCTTTTCGAATGGCTCCGTTGGTATTCTTCGGAACGATTGCAACTCATTTCTTTGGAGGGTCTGCCGGACGAGAAGGTACAGGCGTGCAAATAGGCGGAGCAATAGCCGATCAGCTAACCAGGGTATTTAAACTCAATATTCATGATCGGCGTATCCTT
This sequence comes from Porphyromonadaceae bacterium, assembly GCA_003447595.1. GTDB lineage: Bacteria > Bacteroidota > Bacteroidia > Bacteroidales > CAMTPD01 > UBA12018. The sequence continues at coordinate 12,722 of DLYT01000002.1, read as the reverse complement.
ATCGTATGTGGTATCAGCGGTGGGTTTGCTTCCGTATTTGGAACACCATTGGCCGGTGCTATTTTTGCACTCGAAGTATTGGTAGTAGGACGAATGCGCTATGAAGCCATTGTTGCTAGTTTTTTAACAGCACTAATAGCAAATATTAGTTGCAATTGGTGGGGAGTGGATCATACCCATTATGAAATACCATTCGTTCCATCATTAACGCTTGAGTTTGTTGGATGGTCTATTCTTGCAGGGATAGCGTTCGGACTCACAGCAATGTTATTCTCTAAAATGTCTCATCAAATAGGAAAGCTTAGTGTTGCTACGATTAAGTATCCTCCTTTGCGTCCGGTAATAGGAGGGGCGCTTTTGGCATTCGTTGTATATCTTATCGGAACCACCAAATACATCGGACTTGGAGTACCTACCATTGTAGACTCCTTTTCGATACCCCAACCCGAATATGCGTTTATGGCAAAGCTCCTTTTTACAACTTTCACGTTGGGGATGGGATTTAAAGGTGGTGAAGTAACGCCACTCTTCTTTATTGGAGCAACTTTAGGGAATACATTGTCCTTTATAATTCCTTTACCGATGGCTTTATTGGCCGGTATGGGATTCGTTGCTGTTTTTGCAGGAGCAGCCAATACGCCCATTGCTTGTTTGGTAATGGGGATTGAACTCTTTGGTATCGAATGTGGTATTTATTTGGCCATCGCATGTGTTGTCGCCTATCTTTTTTCGGGTCACTCCGGTATTTATACTTCGCAACTTATTGGCAGTGCAAAGTATGTAACGCCCAAGCATTATGAAGGCAAACGGCTCGGTGATGTGAAATAAAAGTAGATATTCAAGGAGTTACAAAGAATGTTATATAGTATTGATTCAAAACAATTTAATGGGTTTCGTTTTTATATTTGGTGAGCGATACATTTAAAATTTAAACGCTATGAAGAAAATGAAATTTATTCTTACCACAATGCTCGTATTATTTACCTGTACAGCAACAACACTGTTTGCTCAGAGTAAAGAAGAGAAGAAAAAAGAAGTAGCCACAAAGGTGCAAACCTTGATCGAATCGGGCGACTTTGAAATTCAAGTGAATCGAGCTGTTCCATCAGGCGGACAATCAAGGGAACTTACATCTCCTTATGAAATCGAAGTGGAAAATGGAAATGCTTCTTCTTATTTGCCTTATTTTGGTGTAGCCTATAGTGCTCCTATCGGTGAAGAGGGAGGTATTAAGTTTGAAGATCAGCCTATGATCGACTATAAAGCAAAGAAAGATAAGAAAGACAAATACGTGATTACGTATAAAGTAAATGAAGGTCGCAATTCTTACAATTTCAGAGTTGAAGTCTTCGATAATGGGAATAGTACCATTTCGGTGACACCATCCACAAAACGTGCAATTACGTTTTATGGAAATCTGAAACTAGAAAACGATGATAACGACTAAGACAAGTTTAAGATTCTATACAATAAAATGGGGCTGGTTATATACCAGCCCCATTTTATTGTATAGGTTATGATTCTGCATTAAATAACTTCCCTTGCCAAGTATCTCGCTCTACAATTCGTTTATTCAGTTTCGCTGTAAACTCAAAATTCTTCAAGCCCCAGTCGGGTGCGATAAGAAGACTTTTGGGCGATTGAGAAACGAAGCGTTCTACTGTAAAGTCCGGATTAAGTAGTTCGATAAAGTCGATAGCCAGATCAATGTATTCGTCAACCGTAAACAGTCGGAAGTCCTTCGGGTCTTCATCAAACTCTTTGGCCATTCGTGTGAAACGAATCAACTGAAGTTGATGAAGCTTTACCGTTGTAAGCGGCAGCTTCGAAATGCGTCGGGCATGATCCAGAATCTCTTCTGTTGTTTCGCCGGGAAGTCCAAGTATCAAGTGTGCTCCGGTCAAAATACCACGAGCGGCAGTTCGCTTGATCGTCTCTTCAGACTCTGCATACGAATGACCACGGTTGATGCGCTCCAATGTAGAGTCGAGCGTACTTTCCACCCCATACTCAACCATAACGAATGTACGTTGAGACAACTCTTGCAAATAGTCTAGCAAGACATCCGGCATACAGTCGGGACGAGTTCCAATAATCAAACCTACTACATCGGGATGAGCCAAAGCCTCCTCATATTTCTTTTTCAAAGCTTCGAAGTCACCATATGTATTTGTGTAGGCCTGAAAATAGGCCAGATATTTCATCTCGGGATATTTCCGAGCGAAGAATGCAATACCTTCATTTAATTGTTGCGTTACACTTTTCTCTGTATGGCAATAATCAGGGCTAAAGGTTTGATTATTACAGAAAGTGCAACCACCCAACCCTTTGCTACCATCACGGTTGGGGCAAGTAAAACCGGCGTTTATCGAAATCTTTTGCACCTTAAAAGGGAAATGATTTTTCAAGAAATCGCCAAAGTCGTTGTATCTCTTTTCTTTTTTCACGTTGCAAAATTAATAAAACATATTTCTTCATGTTCGAATTATACTAAATTTGCATTCAATCTAAAAATGTTTGATCATGAAGAAGATCTTTTTGTCGTTTATTGCATTGTTATCCTTGCAAAACATTACTTCGCAAAACGGAACAAAGCCGTTGCAGCTGAAGCAGATTGTGAACGGTGAGTTTTCACAAAAGTCGGTAGGCGAGATGCGTTCGCTACCAGACGGTATCCATTATACAGCAATGAACCCGGCCCGTACCATGATTATCAAGTACGCTTATAAAACAGGCGAACCGGTAGATACATTGTTCAATGTGAAAAAAGCACGTGAATGTGCGTTTGATAAATTCGATGGTTACGAAATCAACTCAACCGGACATCGTATCTTATTATGGAAAGATACAGAATCCATTTACCGTCGTTCCAAGTTGGCACAATACTATGATTTCGATGTGCGTCGCAACATGGTAAGCAAATTAACAGAGAACGAAACCAAACAAACAGCACCTTTATTTTCTCCTGATGGAAGAATGTGTGCGTTTGTGGTAGACAATAATATTTGGATTAAGAAGTTTGATTATAATACAGAGGTTCAAATCACCAAAGACGGAGCAGTAAACCAATTGCTCAATGGTACAACCGACTGGGTATATGAAGAAGAGTTTGGAACTACTCAATTGATGTCATGGTCGGAAGATAGCAAGATACTAGCTTACGTTAAGACAGACGAATCACAAGTTCCTACCTTCTG
>DLYT01000002.1:0-9196 GCA_003447595.1 Porphyromonadaceae bacterium | reverse complement strand
CAGATCAAGTTTACAAAAAATCCGGAGCAATTGGCAGTGATGACGCTTAATCGCGATCAAAACAAATTCCAAATGTATTATGTGAATCCAAAGTCTGCTGTTTCTAAAATGGTTCTTCAAGAAACAAGCGATACTTACATTGACTCGGAAAACTTATACACAATCGAGTTTTACGACGACTGCTTTACTTATGTAAGCGAAAAAGACGGATGGTCGCATGTATATCTTTATTCTCCAACGGGCGTACTCTTGCGTCAGGCAACTAAAGGTAAATGGGATGTAACCCGATTGATTGGCTATGACCCTAAACTGAAAACCGTATACTACGAAGCAGCAGACAAGCATGCCTTCCGTCGTTCGGTAATGAAAACAGATGCCAAAGGCGTAACAACCACCCTTTCTCCCAAAGAAGGGATGAATAGTGCTGAGTTTAGCGCAAACTTCATGTATTACGTAAATAAGTTCTCAAATGTAAATACACCACTTGAAGTAACGCTTTACGATGCAAAAGCAAAACCGGTACGTGTATTGCAAGACAATGAGGAGTTGAAAGCCAAGCTAGCTCAATACAGATATCCAACGAAAGAGTTTATCAAGATCTCTACCGCTTCGGGACAAGAGTTAAACGCGTGGATGATTAAGCCGCTAAATTTTGATCCGAATACGAAATATCCGGTTTTGATGACACAATATAGCGGACCAAATTCTCAGCAAGTATTAGACCGTTATGGTTTTGACTGGGATTACTACCTAGGATCAAACGGATATGTAGTTGTGTGTGTAGATGGTCGTGGTACTGGTGCTCGTGGCGAAAGCTTCCGTAAGTGCACGTATATGAAACTAGGACTTCTTGAAGCTACCGACCAGGTTGAGGCGGCACAAGCCTTGGGCAAAATGTCTTTTATCGATGAAAATCGTATGGCTATCTGGGGATGGAGCTTTGGCGGATACAATACTTTGATGAGTTTAACAATCGGAGAAGGCACCTTCAAGACAGGTATGGCTGTGGCTCCGGTAACCGATTGGAGATTTTACGACAGTGTATATACCGAGCGTTTCATGCGTACACCGAAACAAAACGAAGACGGATACAATATCACTTCTCCGTTGAAGAGAGCTTCTGAACTACAAGGAAACTTATTATTGGTACACGGTACGGCCGATGATAATGTACACTACCTGAATACTCTTGAGTATGCAGAGGCACTAGTTCAAGCAAACAAGCAATTTGATATGCAAATCTATACAGATAAGAATCATAGTATTTATGGCGGAAACACACGCTTTCATCTGTATACCAGATTATATAATTTCTTGCAAGATAAATTGTAATGAACAAACGATTGAAAAAACCCGACTGGCTTAAAATAAAGCTAGGAAATAATGAACAGTTCACTGCGACTTCACACCTAATGGAGTCGCAGTGTTTACATACCATCTGCAAAAGCGGCAAGTGTCCCAACATGGGAGAATGCTGGAGCCGAGGAACAGCAACCTTTATGATTGCCGGCGACATTTGTACAAGGTCTTGTAAATTCTGTAATACGAAAACCGGAAAACCTCTACCTCTAAATCCCAATGAACCGCAAGCTTTGGCCGAAACCGTGAAAACGATGCAACTAAAACATGCCGTAATTACATCGGTAGATCGAGACGACTTGTCCGATTTAGGTGCAGGGCATTGGGTTGATACCATATGCGAAATCAGAAGAATGAATCCGGAAACGACAATAGAAGTTCTAATACCAGACTTCCAAGGAAGAGCAGACTTGATACAACAAGTGATAGATGCTAGGCCCAATGTTATTTCACATAACATGGAAACTGTAAAAAGACTTTCGCCATTGATACGCAGTGCTGCTCGCTACGAGATTAGTTTGGCCGTTATAAAGCAAATTGCCGAGAGTGGAATTGTTGCTAAATCCGGTATCATGCTAGGCCTTGGAGAAACACAAGAGGAAATAGAAGAAGTAATGGATGATCTATTGTCTGTTGGTTGTTCTGTTCTAACAATGGGTCAATACCTACAACCTTCGAGAAAGAATATTGAGGTATATGAGTATATTCCGTTAGAAAAGTTTAGTTCGTTACAACAAATCGCGCAAGAAAAAGGTTTTAAATTAGTGGAAAGTGGTCCTCTTGTTCGTTCGTCATATCATGCGGAGAAACATGTCGCACCCCTTAATTTGTATGTGTAGTATTTTTATATGATGGCCTTTACGTATGGATGACAAATATCTTTTGAAGTGGTACTTGATAAATCCCGGCTGGGGATTCTTGCCTTTGTTGGTTTTTGTCTTTTTAGACAACTTTATATCGCAGCAATTTGCTTTTGCTTGTGGCATATTCACCAATATTATAGGTGTTGGTATATTTAGTTTCTTATTTCGAAATACAGTACAGCAATTTATGTTGTATTTGACGGGATTAGTGCTTTTATGCTATGCTATTGTTATGTATTTTCCGATAAGCTCTCAACTGACTAATTATCCGGCTTTGACAATCGAGATGATTTGGTTAATCCTTTTAACCACTTTGATTCCCTTCCGACCGGCTATACTATCTCGGTTTGTAGAGCGCACCGACGGAACATACTCAATAAGTTTACGAAATAGTGTAAAAGAGTTTTTGTTTGTATCAACGATATTACGTCCACTTCTTACCATCCATTTGCTGATTACTCTTGCTTATTATTTGATAACCGATAATTACGAACGAGGAATTGTGCAGACGATTCTCGACAAGGAGATGTTTATCATCATCTGTGTCGGCATCTTCATCTACGAAATGATTCGTTTGAAATTTATTTCAGATAAACTACGAAATGAAACGTGGCTACCGGTAGTAGACGCAAAAGGTAAAGTAATCGGACGAATTGCACGTTCCGAATCGTTGTCTCGACATGCCGCAAAATACACTCACCCTTTGGTGCGTTGTGTGGTAATGCACAAAGGAATGCTTTATCTCAAAGAGCGAAAGCATGGATTGCATTCGGAGTTGAAGAAAGTAGACATTCCCTTTTTTAAGTTGGTTGTATTTAGGCAAACCATCGAGCAAGCACTGCAAAAGCTCATTGGTCCTAAGTTTAAACAATATGGCGAAGAGCCTCGATTCTTGTTACAGTATCTGTTTGATAATGGCAAAGCAAAGAATCTCGTATCTCTTTACCTCATTAATGTAAAAAGTGAAGCATTAGCCTCAGAGTTGGGCCGAGAACTTGGTAAACTTTGGACTGTGCGACAAATAGATGAAAATATGGATGCGGGTATCTTTAGCGAATACTTCGAGCAAGAATATGTATACTTAAAGAATACAGTTTTACTAGCCGAAAGTCTTCGCAACCTAGATATCGCAAGCAAATAAACGTACTCAAAAGAAAAAAGCGACAATGCCATGTTAGGTATTGTCGCTTTTTTTATGTCGTTCCATTACTTATTGTCGGTGAAAATGTCCCGATACCGTATTGAGTACATTCGGGAGAGCCGATCGCCAGTAAGGCCAGTTGTGATTTCCGTTTCGAATCAACAATTCTCCACGCACACCTTTTTTACGAAGCAAACTCCAGAACAACACATTGCCGTCGTACACGAAATCGTCGTCACCGCAGTCGAGATAGATTGCAACCTTTCTGAGATCTTCGGCAGGCATCGTCTCTACCAAATCAAAAACACTGTATTGTTTCCAGGTAGGAGTAAGTCGGCCGTTGCCCGGTTGCTTGGTGCCACCGTATAGTTTGTCAAAGTAGCCGGCATATTGCCCTTCGGGCATGTTTGCCATTTGGTCGCTGTTCCAGATAGCGGCACTCAGCGGACAAGCTGCGGTAAAGAGATCCGGATTACGAAGCGACAAGTGAATAGATCCGTAACCACCCATCGAAAGTCCGGCAATGGCACGAGCCAATTTATTACCGCGCGCTTTGTAGTTGGCCTCGATATAGGGAATCAACTCCTTCACGAATACATCCTCGTAGGGCATACTTCCGTCGGCACTATTCATATACCAACTTACACCCCCGTCGGGCATCACGATGATCATCTCCGTACTTTCGCCCGAAGCAATCTGTTTGTCGGCAATTTGTTTCACCTCGCCGTAATGCGTCCACGAAGTATTATCGTCAGAATATCCGTGCAGCAAATAAAGTACCGGATACGTTCTGTTGGAAGTCTCATAACTTTCGGGCAAGTAAATGTTGTAGTTTACCTCTTTGCCCAGCAGTTTGCTCGGCATTTTCAAGTTTTCGAGTACTTTACTTTGTGCCGATAGCGAAGACGCGGCACACACGCAGCACACGACAAATGCGATTGTCGTACGCATGGATGCGCGAAGTTTGTAAAATGTGTTTTTCATGTAATGTATAGATTGTATTATTTATAAATCAGGAAAATGCAAGGACGCTTGCTAAGATCAGGAATCTTGCCCGCCCAATCCTTTACCGACTTTGTTTTGATATACTCATCGGCGCACGTAATATCGGCAGCAATGCAAAGCTTCGTGCTCGGCTTGCAAGTCTTGATAAGCTCTTCGGCAAGCTTGTTGTTGCGATACGGTGTTTCGATAAACAGCTGCGTTTGATCTTCGGTATAGATACGCGACTCAAGCGTTTTGATACGTTTGGCACGTTGTTCGGCATCAATAGGCAGGTAGCCGTGAAACGCAAAACTTTGACCGTTAAATCCCGATCCCATTACCGACATCAGAATAGATGAAGGTCCTACGAGCGGAACTACCTTGATGTTGTTACGTTGGGCAATGGCCACTACGTCGGCACCCGGGTCGGCAATAGCCGGACAACCCGCTTCGGAAATGATACCCATGCTTTCGCCTTTTGCGATCGGAGCAAGGTATTTCGAAACGTCGTCGGCCGAAGTATGCTTGTTCAGCGTATAAAACGTAAGCGCATCAATATCAATAGACGGATCCGTCTTCTTGAGAAAGCGGCGAGCCGTGCGTACGTTTTCGACAATAAAATGGTTAATACCCAGGATAATCTCCTTGTTATAAGATGGAAGTACTTGTTCGATCGATGTTTCACCCAGTGTAACCGGGATCAGATAAAGTGAAGCTTGCATAGGTTTATTATTTACGCTCTGTTCTTTTCAGCAAAAATAGGTATTTTTGCCGAAAAGAAGAATCAATATGTCTCTACCAAAAGATTTTATCATACGTACCAAGGCCCTGTTGGGCGATGAATATCCCGCATTTGAAGAAGCCTTGTCGGGCGAAGCTCCCATCAGCGTGCGACTCAACACGGCCAAACCGTTTGCACAATCGCTCGATACGCCGGTGCAATGGGCCGCAAACGGCTACTATTTGCCGAAGCGACCTACTTTCACATTCGACCCCTTGTTTCATGCCGGTGCTTACTACGTGCAAGAAGCCTCGTCGATGTTTCTCGAGCAAGCACTCAAAGCCATTGTCGGCGATGAGCCAATGACGTGTCTTGATCTTTGTGCTGCTCCGGGCGGAAAATCAACCCTGTTGCGTGCCGCGCTTCCCGAAGGAAGTCTGTTGGTTTCGAACGAAGTGATTCAGAGTCGTTCGAATATCCTTTCCGAAAACATCACCAAGTGGGGACATCCGGCTTGCATTGTTACCAACAGCGATCCGGCACAAATCGGAGAGATGGGCGCTTTGTTTGACGTGATTGTTACCGACGTACCTTGTTCGGGCGAAGGGATGTTCAGAAAAGACAGCGACTCTACCGACGAATGGTCTGTGGCAAACGTTGATCTGTGCGCGGGGCGTCAGCGTCGTATCATTCGCGACATCTGGCCGGCACTTAAGCCGGGAGGCTACCTGATCTACAGTACCTGTACGTACAATCTCGACGAGAACGAAGAAAATATCGAGTGGATACGCAACGAGTTCGATGCGATTCCCGTATCGGTTCCTACGCAAGAAAGCTGGGGAATCAAAGGGGCACTCAAATACGATAACCCCGTGTATCGCTTTATGCCGCATGTAACGCGTGGTGAAGGATTCTTCTTGGCCGTATTGCAAAAGCCCGAAACTGCCGACGCGCACGAACCCATATTGCATGGTGGCCGTAGCAAGAAAAAAGATAAAAAAGGGGGCGGCAAAAATCAGCCGTTACCGCTTCCGGCTGTAGCCAAAACGTGGCTTGCTCACAGTGCAGCCTATGAATACGAAGTAAAAGGGGCATCCGTGTTTGCCTTTCCGGCAGTGCACAAAGAGGTTCTCAACTACCTGTTTACCGGACTTAAGATTGTTTCGGCCGGTATTCTCGTGGGCGAAATAAAAGGAAAAGACCTGATTCCGGCACAGTCGTTGGCACTTTCCACGGCATTGGATGCAGAGGCTTTCAATACCTGTGAGGTAACGCGCGAACTGGCTATTGCTTACTTGAAAAAAGAAGCCCTCGTGCTCGATGCAGATTTGCCTAAAGGGTATCTGCTCCTTACGTACAAACAAATTCCGATTGGCTTTGTAAAACACCTCGGCAATCGTGCCAATAATCTCTATCCGCAAGAGTGGCGTATTCGCACGACGTACCTGCCGGAAGAGATCATTACGTTAGATTCGATTTGATTCATAGCATCCGTTGCGAACCATCACCGCATGTTTCATTTTCAAACATAACGAAAACAGAATCGTCAGGTGGCGATCTGACGATTCATTCTTCACTATAAACAAATCGTCAGGTCCCGACCTGACGATTCGAACTAAACGAAGAATAAATTAGTACGATACGAAAACTAGTTCCATTCATTATATAGAAGGAGTCTGACCGCAGGCTCCTTTTTTTTGTAACACCTTGTATCTTGATTTCAATTGTTGTGTATTTTGCAAATTGTTACTTCTTGTTTGATGTAAAAAGAATGTGTATTGTGATAGAATGTGATATTAAAACCTGTATATATTATAATATGAAAGATTTTGACTCAAAAAAGTGATGAAAAAGTTTTGTCGTTTAGATAATAGCTCTATATTTGCACTTGTAAAAGAATTAAAAACAAGAAACGATATGTTTACATCTTTACTACTCGGTCTGATTATTATTATTCTCTGGAAGAATCCTGCAGAAGTGAGACCGTTGTGTGCATAATGTAACAACATAATATAATAACGAGCCTTTCTCACTTCGATGTGTGAAAGGCTTTTTTTATTTGCAAACTATAAACCTAAAACATATATTTATGAGCGACAGATTGTTTGTATTCGATACCACACTTCGCGACGGCGAGCAAGTGCCGGGCTGCCAGTTGAACACAGTAGAGAAGATTGAAGTGGCAAGAGCATTGGAAGCATTGGGAGTCGATGTAATCGAAGCCGGTTTTCCGGTGTCAAGTCCAGGCGACTTTCATTCGGTTGTAGAAATTTCGAAGGCTGTAACGTGGCCAACGATTTGTGCGCTGACCAGAGCGGTAGAAAAGGACATCGAAGTTGCAGCAGACGCATTGAAGTTTGCCAAGCACGGTCGTATCCACACCGGTATCGGAACGTCAGATTATCACATCAAGCACAAGTTTAATTCTACCCGTGAAGACATTCTTGAGCGCGCCATTGCCTGTGTGAAGTATGCCAAACGATTTGTCGAAGATGTAGAGTTTTATGCAGAAGATGCCGGCCGTACCGACAACGAGTATCTTGCTCGTGTGGTTGAGGCGGTAATCAAAGCAGGTGCTACCGTGGTGAATATTCCCGATACAACCGGATATTGCCTTCCCGATGAGTATGGAGCGAAGATCAAGTATTTGATGGAGAATGTAAATGGAGTGCACAACGCGATTCTGTCTACACACTGTCACAACGACTTGGGCATGGCTACGGCCAATACCATGGCGGGCGTATTGAATGGAGCACGTCAGGTAGAGGTTACCATCAACGGTATCGGCGAGCGTGCGGGTAATACCGCGCTTGAAGAAGTTGCCATGATTTTGAAATGCCACAAAGGACTTAACATCAATACCAACATCAACTCTAAAAAGATATACGGTACCAGCAAATTGGTTTCTAACCTAATGAATATGCCGGTGCAACCGAATAAAGCAATCGTAGGTCGCAATGCTTTTGCCCACTCGTCGGGTATTCACCAAGACGGGGTGCTTAAAAACCGCGAAAGCTACGAGATCATGGATCCGAAGGATGTGGGTATCGACGACAATGCAATCGTACTTACTGCCCGTAGCGGACGAGCGGCATTGAAACACCGCTTGCATGTGCTTGGCGTAGATGTAGAGCAAGAAAACTTAGATCAAGTGTATGAAGAGTTTTTGAAGCTTGCCGATCGCAAGAAGGATATCACCGACGACGATGTTTTGGTGCTTGCCGGAAAAGAGCGCATGGCGAAGAACAGAATCAAACTCGATTACTTGCAAGTTACATCGGGCGTAGGCGTGAAGTCGGTTGCTTCGGTTTGTTTGGATATCGCAGGTGAGAAGTTCGAAGCGGCAGCATCAGGCAACGGTCCGGTCGATGCGGCTATCAGTGCTGTTAAAAACATCATTCACAGAAAAGTTACCATTCAAGAGTTTTTGATTCAAGCGATCAATAAAGGAAGCGATGACGTAGGTAAGGTACATATGCAAGTAGAGCATGCGGGACAAACCTATTATGGTTTCTCTGCCAATACCGATATCATTGCTGCTTCGGCAGAAGCCTTTATCGACGCTATCAATAAATTTGTAAAGAAATAAGCCTCACATGAAAACATTATTCGAAAAGATTTGGTCTCAACACCAGGTTTCAACACTACCCGACGGCACTACCCAGTTGTACATAGACCGTCACTATTGCCATGAAGTAACCAGTCCGCAGGCTTTCGAAGGCCTTCGTCAACGCGGATTGAGCGTGTTCAGACCAGAGCGTACCATTTGTTCGCCCGACCACAACATCCCTACATTAAATCAAGATAAACCCATTGCCGATCCTATTTCGCGCAATCAGGTAGATACGTTGGAAAAGAACGCGACGGACTTTGGTCTTACCTATTACGGAATGAACAACAAGCGTAACGGTATTATCCATGTGATTGGGCCGGAGACGGGACTTACGCTTCCGGGCATGACCATTGTATGTGGCGACAGTCATACTTCTACGCACGGAGCGATGGGGGCAATCGCTTTTGGTATCGGTACCAGTGAAGTAGAAATGACACTGGCTACGCAGTGTATTTTTCAGCGTAAACCCAAAACGATGCGCATTACCGTAACCGGAAAGTTGGGCAAAGGTGTTA
>DLYT01000076.1 GCA_003447595.1 Porphyromonadaceae bacterium | reverse complement strand
GTACCCAGACGGATGGGATGAAAAAAGTTGAGCCCGTCGACCTTGTAACAAACAATATTGTTGGGCGGCAACTGTGAAGCAACACAAATAAAACCCGACTCGATGATCCATTCGGAAGCTCGGCCGGCAAACAAAGTGCCATGGTGATTCAGATCTTCGCTTTTCACCAATCGGTGGCTCGTAATCGTAACAAGTGACATACGTGAGTTCAATTTAATTGTTTGTATTGTATAGGTGCCTCGAAAGCACACTATTCAAACACTAGAATCATTTTTAATGTTGCGCAAATGCCGCCTCAACACCAAATAAATCTTTTCGCCCCTATTTTCTACATCACTCTTTGCTATAAGTAACCACACACACTGTAGACCACAAGTCTTATATTCATATAGAGTAAGCTTTGTGTGGGCCCACCCCTGTATTTTTCTGGGCCCATGTAAATACAAATCTCGACCCACAACAATGCTTTTCTGGGACCACAAAAAGCTTAGTCAACACAGCAACCGGCACTAATGTACACATCCGTATAAACTAAACGACGCCTACCGATCGGTTAAGATCAATAAGCGCCGCGTCCTCTCTGTAAAGCTTGCAACTATTACGATTGCAATGTCTCTAATTCCATCAATATGTTTTCCCACTCGGCAACCACGTCGTCGAGTTCTTTCTTCATACGGGTATAATCTTGAAACAAGGCAGCATTGGCCGCACCCTCGGGCGTAGCCATTTGCTCTTCAAGCTTGGCAATCGATGCTTCCATCTCTTCGATCTTCTTTTCGGTTGCAGCCTGAGCGCGCTCTAGCTTCTTGATCTGTTTGTTTTGTTCTTTCATTGCCTCGTACGAAAGCTTGTTTTGTGTCGGAGCTTGCTCCTTGCTTTCGTCCGAACCTTTCTTTGCGTTATCGCCGGCCTCGAAGTCGCGCATCGAATCGAGTTGTTTGTTTCGCAAGAACTCGTAGATACCTCCAAGGTGTTCGATTACGTTTCCGTTCGAGAACTCAAATACCTTGTCGACCAATCCGTCGAGGAACTCACGGTCGTGCGATACCACGATTACCGTTCCGTCAAACTCACGCAAAGCCTCTTTCAATACATCCTTCGATCGCATATCAAGGTGGTTGGTAGGCTCATCGAGAATAAGCAAATTCACCGGCTCTAATAGCAGACGAATCATAGCAAGACGGCTTTTCTCTCCACCCGACAATACTTTAACTTTCTTGTCTGATGCTTCTCCGCCAAACATAAAGGCACCGAGAATGTCACGAATCTTCGTGCGGATGTCTCCCTCTGCAACATAATCAATGGTTTCGAATACGGTACGGTTCTCATCAAGCATGTCGGCTTGGTTTTGCGCAAAGTATCCGATCTTCACATTGTGTCCCAGCTTCAACTCGCCCTCAAAGTCTATTTCACCTAAGATACACTTCACGAGCGTAGACTTACCTTCTCCGTTTCTACCCACAAAGGCAACCTTTTCGCCACGATTGATGGTCAGGTTTACGTGCTCAAACACTTGGTGATCGCCATAACGCTTGCCCACCTCGTTGCAAATAACCGGATACGATCCCGAGCGTGGCGCAGGCGGGAATTTCAGGTTCAGAGCCGAACTGTCGATATCATCAATCTCAACAAGATCAATCTTCTCCATCTGCTTGATACGTGATTGTACTTGCGTAGACTTGGTTGCTTTGTAGCGGAAACGCTCGATGAAGGCTTCGGTATCTTGAAGCTTCTTTTGTTGATTTTCGTAGGCACGCAACTGCTGTTCGCGTCGTTCGTTGCGCAACTCTACATATTTCGAATAGTTTACTTTGTAGTCGTATATATTGCCTAGTGAAATCTCTACCGTACGTGTGGTAACGGCATCGATAAAGGCACGGTCGTGCGAAACCAACACTACGGCATTGGCGCGCGTGGAAAGGAAATTCTCCAACCATTGAATGGATTCGATGTCCAAGTGGTTGGTAGGCTCATCGAGCAAAAGGATGTCGGGATGTTGTAGCAACAACTTTGCCAACTCGATACGCATACGCCATCCACCGCTAAATTCTGAGGTGAGTCTATCAAAATCTTCACGCTTAAATCCGAGTCCGGTAAGGGTACGCTCCAACTCCGCATGGTAGTTTGCGCCACCCATCATATGAAAACGCTCTGTGAGACTGGTTACTTTCTCGATCAGTTTGTGATAAGATTCGGAATCGTAGTCGGTGCGTTCGGCAAGCTCATTATTCAGCTTTTCCAATTCGCGCTCCATTTCATGGATGTGCATGAAAGCTAACTCTGCTTCCTGACGTACGGTACGTGTATCTTGCAACTTCATGTGCTGCGGAAGGTAACCAATGGTTACATCCTTCGGTAAGCTTACTCCCCCTTTGGTCGGAGACTGTACTCCGGCAAGGATTTTAAGTAATGTTGATTTGCCGGCTCCGTTTTTACCAACAAGCGCGATACGGTCTTTCTTACTTATAACAAACGATATTTCGTCGAGCAGTGTGAATCCGCCAAACTCTACCGTAAGAGCGTCTATAGAGATCATATATATTGTTCTTTTTGCTTACAAAGATACAACGCATTTGCACGGTAATGCAAACATTTTTTTGAATGCATGCGAATTAACGAATTAAAATTCATCAAATTATTTCTACTTTTGCAAAGGTAAAAACAAACTAATTTAATTTTTAAACACGAAATGAGAAAGAAAAGTCTAACAGTTCTAGTTGCTTCAACGCTTTGTTGTAGTATTCTTTTTTCATCATGTATCGGCTCCTTTAGCTTAACCAACAAGCTACTTTCTTGGAACAATAGAATCGATAGCAAATTCATTAATGAGCTTGTTTTTATTGCATTCTGGATTGTTCCTGTATATGAAGTTTCGGCAATCGCAGACCTTTTGGTTATCAACACGATCGAGTTCTGGTCTGGCGACAACCCTGTTGCTGACGCGGGTAAAGTAGAAAAAGTATCTACTAAGAACGGTGAGTTCCTTGTTGAAACAAAAGAAAACGGTTACCACATCCAAAAAGAAGGTGAAGAAAAAGGTATTGATCTTGTGTTTAACCAAGACGATAAAACTTGGAACATCGAAACAGAAGAAGCTACAACCAAACTAATGTCGTTTACTGAAAACAACGAAGTTATCATGTATCTTCCTGATGGTAACGAAATGAAGGTAGAGTTGAACGCGGCAGGCGTTATGGCTTTCAAACAAGCTGCAACTAACTATTCTTTCTTCGCAGCTAAATAAGAAATAAAGCAGATAGATATATTAACCTCGCATATCGAAGCATTCTTTGCAACGATGTGTGAGGTTTTTTTATACTTTTATCGACATAAAAGAAAGATAACCTTAACCCACTTTGTTATGATCACCATCGTTACGGGAGAAAAAGACAGTGGAAAATCTTCTTATCTCCAGAACTGGTATACTAAAAGCCCCGAAGGTTGTGGCATACTCTCTCAGAAAGTAATCCGCAACGACCTTGTTGCCGGATATGACATGCTATTATTGCCATCTCTGGTAAGAGTGCCGCTGTGTCGTACGTCAAATTATCTCAATGATCTTCAAACGTTGGATACTACAACACAGGGACGTTTTACCTTCTCCGCCTCAACTTTTCAAGAAGCGATTAGTCAAACCATGCCATTGCTCCTATGTGCGGATACTTTTTGGCTTGACGAAATCGGCCAGCTCGAGCTCAACAACCAAGGATATGCACCTTTACTTCATTTCGCAATGATGCAATGTTGTGATTTACGGCTTGGTGTACGACTGAGTCTTATGCCCGACATTATCGAGTGTTTTGATTTGCATGCTTGCCAAATCATAAAGCTTTCGTAGATGTTGTTGCTTCCTTATATAAGAAGAAAATCCTGCCCTCTGAGTGAGAAGCAGGATTATTTATTTTTACAACTGCCGTGGCAGGTTTACTTCGAGCATTTCTTTTAATGTTTTCTTTTCGCCCGATACAAATGCTTTCCAGATGTATTCGGAGAAGTTACGCATCATATCAATAGTGATTTCAGGTGGCATTAGCAGTGAGTCGGGATTGACTACGACATCTACAATAACCGGCCCTTCATGCGCAAAGGCTTCTTCGATTGCTTGCTGCAAGTTTCCGGGCTGTTCTACCCGAATTCCTTTTATTCCTACGGCTTCCGCAAATGCTGCAAAGTTTGTATCGCACAAATCGGTAGCATAATCGATCAGACCGGATGTTTTCATTTCCAACGCAACGAAGTCGAGTCGGCCGTTGTTGAAGATCACAATCTTCACGGGCAGTTGCTCCTTTACCAATGTAAGCACATCTCCCATCAACATCGTAAAGCCGCCATCGCCACACATTGCTACTACCTGATTGTCGGGAAAGGCTGCCTGCAATCCGATTGCACTCGAAAGCGCATTGGCCATGGTTCCGTGCAAACAAGAGTGATACAACTTGCGTGTACCGTGACTCT
>DLYT01000100.1:2407-7252 GCA_003447595.1 Porphyromonadaceae bacterium | reverse complement strand
CCGACAAGCTTGTTGGGTTTAAACTGAATGTCGAAAGCATTGTCGACGGGCGTACAAACGCCCAAATCAATATAGGGAGTCGACATACCCGAATGCCCGGTATTGAACGACTGAGTCGTTTTGAGTTTGCCGTTTATATAAATATCAAACGTTCCCATTTGCGGGCCTACCGCAGCACAAAGTCGTAGGTGAGCCGGCGCAAAACGCTCGGTAATTTTCACGTTTACCACGTCATCTTCCGATTGCAAAAGGAAAGACTTCATTGCTCCGTTACTTACTTCGCCCCAGATATCAAACGTAGGATCCGCCTCAACCTTGCCTTCCACCTTGTAAGTTGTCAGGTTCTCGCACTCGATAGCTCCCGGCACCGTAAACACCTCTCCTTTCTTTGCTTCGTTAAAAGCCTGAAGTTCGTCGACCTTCATAATGCGACGGGCTGCCATTTCGGGCAGAGGCGCTCGGTTGTATGTAGCACCGGGCTTTGCGTACCAAAACGTTGCCGTTGCATATTGCAAGTGATACCATCCTTGACGCGTACCACACGACGATTCAATATCAAAGACCAATTGCTCGCGAAACGGAATGGCATCCATCACGCGGGTACGCGAGCAGGTATTGTAGCCTTTAGCGTTTGGATTTCCAACAAGTACGTTGGCCAAAAACGGTTTACTGAATTCATCGGCCGGAGTGGGTACAACTCCGCCTGCCCATCCGTAGTAATCTTCGGTTCCGGTGCCAAAGTGAGATGGAAACTTGCGCGCTACGTCTTCGTCGATATAGATCTTTTCGTCGCCTTCACCCCACCATCCTTCGGTCGGATTAAGTACGGTGAATTGATCGCCTACGATGACACCGCTTCCTTTTACCGAGATCAGGTTGTAATCAAACAGTGGAAAGGTTGGCGTAGGATCGTCCATGCGCCAATTGGCATGAAAGTACATCGAAGCATTGGTCCACAATCGCTTGCCGGTCGTTATGCTTACCGAAGCATCTACAGGTTGTGTTCCTACGTTTTCGAGTGAAAGTTTCGCACTGTTGCGATAAGGCATTGTCCAACGACAAATCATGGTTCCGTCGGGGGTTACTTCTCGCTCCCACATTTGGTAAGCTTTGTGGCCTACTCCGTTGTTGAAGAAGTCGCCCACCGGACACCATACTGTTTCCTCGCCATCGAATTGCATTTTCAAGACTGTAGAGCGCAATGCTTGAGGCATGTCTTTTGCTTGAAGCTTTACTTCAAATTGACGAATCGCTTGCTCGCCTTTGGGCAAGTCTACAGTAGCTTGTTGTCCCGGCTTCAACTGCATTTGCTTTTGCAGTGAAGGCTTTTCCGAAACACGAGCAGATGTGAGTTTGCGCCCCGTTTCCTTCAACAATGAAGCATGCTTTGTGAGCAGTGCAGGTGTAAACGATTCCATCTGCGTATCTTTGGAATACGAGCGATAGTTGATGATGTAATAGAAAGCCTTTTTATCCATCGTCACCTTACAACTCTTGGCATAAGGAATCGGCAAATAGAGGTTCCCGGCTCTGCGACTTTCATCGGCAAAGGGTGGCTGCACCGATCCTTTGCCTCGCACCAAGTCGAAGAAATTCTCTTCGATCACCGGCGTAGCGTTGCCATCGATATAGATACGAACATTTGCGCCGGTTGTATCATCGAGTCCGTAATAAAAGCATACGGCCCAAATCTTTGCGATACATCCCGGTCCGTCGTCTTCCATAAGTACCCACTCTTCTCTACCGTTGTTGGTTTCGGTACGAAGACAAGATACACCGTCCGAGTCGGCAAACCATCCGGGCAAATCTGGCGAAACAGATTCGCGATTGTACGAACTGGCTTGTTTCGAAGCATAGAAAACCGATGGAAATTCTGCTAAACGATCACGATCTGTCATCTCTTGCAGCAAATCGGAAAACGTAATCTTTTGTTGCGCTAATACTCGATGCGAAGGAATAACCATCGAGAGTAACATTGCGAATAATAGTAAGTTCTTTTTCATTATATAATTCGGGTATAAAATAAAATAGGTCAGTATAAAAAAGAACTTTGCCTGCCATCTGTCGCGACGACAGACAAAGTTCGATGAAGTTATCGTCTTGTTACTTATTGCAAAGTAGGATCAAAGTTTCCTCCCCAATTGACATTCTGTTCCAGTTTCGGATTCTTCTCAATTTCATCTTTATGAATTGGGAAGAAGTAGTAGGTATCGGGTAGAGACATTTGTTTCTCGCCAGTAGTAATAAGCTCCATGATATCATAATCAAAGTCTTCGGGAAGCAATTGATACTTGGCTGCCATTTCCATTGCTTTTTCAGGACTTATGGATTCTTTTACGCGTGCATGCACACCGTATTTACGCATTCCGTCGAGTTTCGTTGCAAACAAACGGTGTCTGCGAAGGTCCCAAAAACGGTGTCCTTCAAAAGCAAACTCGATGTACTTCTCATCCAAAAGAGCCATACGCATCTCTTCTCTCGACATTCCTGCTTTAAGACCATAAAGACCGTCGGTACCCGGCTCTAGTCCGGCACGTTGACGAATGCGCGTCAATACATCATAACCAACCGATACATCGCCCATCTCATTAGCCGCCTCAGCATAATTAAACAACACTTCGGCATAACGGATCTCGAGCCAATCGACACCATTGAGCGTTGCTTGTGCCGAAGATAAAGATTCCATGATTCCTTTGCGACAAAACAAACCGGTGCGGTAGTGATGCTCTCCCTGAATATTGATACCAAAGGCATCTAAAGAAGAAGCGAGGTTGGGTGTAGTGTATTGCCTGCGTCCTTTCTTTCCGCTCAACTCATAAACTGCTCCATTGTATACAACGGTTGAATAGAAACGAGGGTCGCGATCTTTCCAGAAAGTTTGCTCTTGGTACGTATACTTATTTGAAATCCCAGGCGCTTTACCATCCTTCATCGGATAAGCGCTAACTAAAGTCCAAATTGGTTGGTCTCCGCCGGTTGCATTCTTTGATTCGGACAATGGACGAACCATATCTTCGCGACGTCCGTTCGTTTTGCCCGGATCTTTATATACTACCGGAAGAACTGCTTCAACGTGATTCTCTGTCATAAACACATCGTTGTAGTTCGGAACCAAACTGTATCCCCATTGCTCAAGCTTCTCTTTTGCTTCTTTGGTTGCTTGGAAAGCATCTGCCCAATACTTGTTGCCGTATGGATTGGTTGGGTTAAACTGCGGACTTGCTTTATAGAGTAACACTTTTGCTTTGAAAGCCAATACTGCTGCCTGATCAATGCGACCGTAATCTTTTCCGGAGTTCTTTTCCGGAAGATTTTGCAAAGCGAAATTCAGATCTTCAAGAATAAAATCGAAACATTCTGCAGTGGTGTTTCTTGTTACTTGAAGATCGTCGGTCATTTCTTGTGGAACTTTTATGATCGGCACTCCTCCGTGATGCTTTACAGCATTGAAGTAAAGATAAGCTCTTAGAAACATCGCTTGCGCCTTCATGGGGTTCTTCTTCTGATCAGACATCGTTCCCATGTCTATCTCTTTAAGCATGACATTGATGTTGCGAATATTGCCATAAGGCCAATACTTAAACGAACCATTGTTGGTTTGTACGGCATCTCTACCTAGTATACCTCCCGATTCGTCTGCATTGTTTCCGCTATTAACAGGAAAGCCTCCAAGCACATTTGCATATAGACTAGAAAGATAAGCACTACTTAATTTCTCATCATTCCATACATTGTCAGGTGAATAACTTCCATAGTCTTTGACATCACCTAAATCGATACAGCCTACTAGAGAGATTAAAGAGAAGGCTGTTACATATATTTTAAAGTTTGACTTTTTCATGTTGTTTTCATTTAGAAGTTGATACTTAGTCCTGCTGTGTATGTACGCATCAATGGATACGAGTCTAGTGCTTCTTGCTCTGGGTCGTGCTCTTTAAATGCTGAAATACAGAATAGATTTGTTCCATTCACAAAGACTTGTACTCTGTCTACACCTAGCGATGCCAACCAATGTTTTGGCAAGGTATAAGCAAGGTTTAGATTCTTCAAACGCATGTAAGAACCTTTTCTCATCCAGAAGGTAGAACCGGCTGCCCCGTACTCAGGTTGCCATTCTCCACTAACGGCCGGATATTCAGAATTGACATTCTCCGGAGTCCATACATCTTCTGTCCACAATTGGAAGTAAGGCTTCTCTCCAACTTGGAATACACCGTCTCCATTTTTCGTCTTAACCATTCTATCGTATGCTCCTACTCCTTGGAAGTGAGCATCAAGAGAGATTCCTTTCCATTCTAAGTTAAATCCGAATCCATAGTTGATACGAGGAGCTGCAAAATCGGAAAGATAGGTTGCGTCATTACCATCAATCTTACCGTCGGCGCCTTCAGCTAAGTTTGCTCCTCGAATATCTTCGAATAGCAACGTTCCTAGTTTTGGCTTACGTCCAAACTGAGTGAAACCATCAGGCAAAGCATCTAAATCTTCTTGTGTACGAATGATACCTTTGCTCTTATATCCCCAAAGACGATTGTTTGGCTTACCAATTGCTGTACGCCAAGGCTCCAATCCTTCCGGCTCGTCAAGAATAGTCCATTCGTCTTTTACGTATCCCATATTGGCATATACGGTATAACGCAAGTCTTTGTAATTATCCATCCATTTCATGGTTACATCGACCCCGTTCCATTTCTGCGCAGCATAGTTTTCATCGCTCAATGCAGCCCCGAAGGTACCCGGAATGGTACGAATGCGTGAACGAAGTATGTGCTCTTTCTTTTTGTAGTAATAATCAAACTCTCCCGAAAGGCGATTATCTAGCAATCCAAACTCAAAGCCAATATC
>DLYT01000100.1:0-2160 GCA_003447595.1 Porphyromonadaceae bacterium | reverse complement strand
CCAAACATATAACCCGCTCCATTCTTATATGAATTGCGCCACTGCCAAGCCGAGACATCCCCATCATCACCGGTAGTACCGATTGATCCTCTCAACTTTAAATTAGAAATCAAAGACGAGTTAAAGAACTCTTCTTCCGATACTCTCCAAGCAGCAGACCCTGATGGGAAGAATCCCCATTGTTTGCCGGGTGCGAACTTGTAGTTACCATCTACACGAAATGAAAACTCAGCAATGTATTTGTCGGCATAACTATAATTGGCACGACCTACCCAAGATGCTCTTGCCGATTCCCATTCACTACCATTAAACCATCGACGTTGCGTATCACTCGATGTCGCAAATATCTGGTCAATTGTATTGGTTATTAAGCCATCGGCCTGACCGTTGATATTCTTACCTTTTGCTCGAGCTTGCTCGTATACAGCCATACCTGAAACAGCATGCTTGCCAAATGTTTTGCTGTAATTGACAAACCAGTTGAACTGATAGGCATGTTCCATATTCATAGACTCTCGAATTCCCTCATAGGAAGAAGACAAGTTATGAATAATCATATCATCGGGATTTACCGGCCCCGGAATAAACTTGTTATCGGCCGATGCACTTTGGAAGCGATATGATTTGTTATGTGTCAAGAAACCTTTTTGATTCGAATCAAATGCAGTGTATTGTGCAAGGAAGCTTGTGCTCAAACCATCGACAAACTGGCCTAAATCTAGGTCGAACTTGATAATACCATCCAATGTTCTTTTAGTAAGCTTTTGATATCGATCACCCAAAACCATATCTACCGGATGCCATGCTCCCGGAGAAACAGGGTTCGCATTCACATCGTTTGTAGGGTTTCCATTATCATCTACATAGAATGGATAAAGTCGGGACCAATTGAACGTAGTGCGGTAAAAGTCGGGCACATTAAAATCCTCTACACCATCATAAGGCCAGTAGAAGCGATTGTAGTCTCGTTGATTTCCACTAACATTGAAATTTACTTTAAAACGATTTGTAATCTTTGCTGTAACATCCGAACGGAAGTTGTAACGCTTATAATCGAGGTTTTTATAGGAACCGTTTTCATCATGATAACCTAGCATCATAAAGTAAGTTACATTCTCGTTTCCTCCGTTTACACTCAAATTGTGCTGCTGTACAAATGGATTACGCCAAACATAATCATTGATATTATAGCTTTTGTCTTTGAAGTATTCAAAAATATCTTCCCCGTATGGAAGCGGGTTACCTTTGGTTTGCGCTACTCTATTTCCCCAAATCAACTCATCTGTTGCCGAATAGTCTTGCATGGCACGAGTAGTTTCTGACGTAGAGAATGTTGCTTTGTATTGGAAAGCTGCCTTTTGCTCCTTACCTCCTTTGGTCGTGATAAGCACAACACCATTACCCGCTTTAGATCCGTAGATCGACGCACTTGCCGCATCTTTCAAAAAAGAGATACTTTCTACTTCATTTGAATCCAATGCATCAAAGTCGGCTTTTGATTTGATAACGTTATTGATAACGAACAACGGTTCTCCAAAGCTACCACGCATACGAATCTTGGATGAAGCCCCTGCCATACCGGAAGTATTGGTAACGTTTACACCCGGAGCACGCCCTGCAAGTGTATTCGACAAGTTGGATGATGGTATATTTTCTAACTCATCGGTTTTGATTGCTGTGATGGATCCGGTAAGATTCACTTTCTTTTGTGTACCATAACCTACAACCACGACCTCGCCTAGCTCTTCTGTGTCTTCTTTCAAAACAATATCGATGGCCGATTGTCCTTTCAATGGTATTAGTTCTGTATGGTAACCGATATATGATACTTCGAGGGTAGCATTCTTATCTGCTTTGATCGCAAAGCTACCATCAACATCTGTAATGGTTCCTACGGTTGTACCTTTTACTTTAATATTAGCTCCAATAATTGGTTCTCCAAAAGCATCCTTTACGACACCTTTAATAGTGCCTTGTTGCGTTGTACTTTGCGTATGCATTTCTGCAACTACTTGTGGAAGTTTGTTTTCAAACGTTTCTGCCCATAAAGGCGTTACAACTGATAATAAGGGTAAGCTTACAGACATAATACATAGTCTGCGCATCTTTTCGTCGTTCTTTTTCAACTGACGAATGAATCTTTCTTTTTTCATGGAATAA
>DLYT01000155.1:9938-17771 GCA_003447595.1 Porphyromonadaceae bacterium | reverse complement strand
TTTTGTACTTCAATGCCATAATTTAATCGTTGTTTTTTGATTACGATACAAATATAGGGGCGGGCGAAAGCGGGAATTACGTCTTTGTACGTTGCTGTACCTTTATACACTTCTTTGTACTTTTTTATTTCGTATTTACCGCCTTTTCTATGTAAAATAATCCAAGCAATACGCCGCAATCGGCCTCGCGTACATTGGCTCGCTGGAACAAAGACACCCGATGGCTCAAACAGGCCCTGATCGACAAAGGCTGGCGTCCGTATATGAAGATTCTGCCACCCATGTTGGTCAAATGCATTGTAGGCCTCCTAGGCGAACCATACCCCCCATTGGAAACCGTAACCCTCTACCGGAAACGAAAAAAGTCTTCCCGAATACTTTCAAATGTATTCGAGAAGACTTTTTTAATTCTCCATGCAGATTCCCGGGATTCTCCACGAAAACAATTCGACATGTTCGTGAAAACTATTTACCCTCTTCACTCAATCGTTTTTATACATACCGATGCCGCTAGGAAAATCGGTATGTTTATATATATTTATATATAAAGGTTTTTTTTATTGTTTTTTCAGGTCAAAAACAAGGCACTCAACCATCGATAAAGTTCTCATGATGAAGGGTTTCAATAACCAAAACCTTCTTTTTTTCAGGTTTATTTTGTGCACAAAATGGGACATTTTTGTCTGGTTTTGAGACAAACATGTCTGATTTTCGTACATATTTGTTCGATTTTGCGACAAATGTGTTCGATTTTGAAACATCGTGTACGCTGTGCACTATCCCTCGTGCATAAGTCACTTTATGTCCACCTTCAAACACAAATGCAAACACCTTATTTCTAGCCACTAAACACAGAAGTCTGAAAATTAAAAACACGCTTCGGAGTTAAAACTTTATCGTTTTTACAAAATACCAAAACGGCGCCGAGATTCTTCTGCAAAAGGGAAAGCGACTCCTTGCACTTCACCAAAGCACGGTCGCCCTCCTGTTCGTATCCCTCCACACATCGAGCAAGCGCCATAAAAAACTTTACATTATTTTGAATTTAAAAACAAATAGTATAACTTCACGACATTAATCACTCAAAACCACAGGTTTATCTTATAAGCATTTGTAATGGAAAGATACGTTCAATTATTCTCTTCGCTCAACACCTTAAAGCAAGAGGGCAAACCGGCTCCTCACAAAGCGATATTACTACTAAGTATGATTGATTTGATCGCATCTGGCGAAATCAAAACAAACCGCATTGATATGTCTTCTGCTCTGATCAGACGCTTCAAGTGGAACTGGAAAATCTTTGTCAACGACGAAAGAGGCAACAACAATCAATTGATTAAAATTCCATTTAAGCATATGAGCTCAGAAGACTTCTGGAACGTATCGCCCGACGAAAAATATGCATTCATTGAAAGTCCCCTTTTCTTCCTGCTTAAAAAAGAAGAAAACAGAATTACTTTGCGCAATTTGCTTGTAGACACGTACCTCAAGCAACATCAACCTGTACAAGACCACAAGGTAGATTTTGCACAGTTGAATGCTGCGGCAGACACCACCCTGCGACCGTATCAGATCGACAACAAGGCACAGATCTATGAATTCTGGCATAAAGGCAGAAGTGTCATGTTGCAAATGCCTACAGGCACAGGAAAAACCCGCTTGTTTGTTTCCATCGTAAAAGACCTGCACAACTGGAGCAAGCAAAACAACACCAGTGTAAAGGTGCTTCTTTTAGCGCACAGAAAGGAGCTGATCCTGCAAATCGCTCAAAACGTAAACATCAAATACAACTTATCTCATGGCTTAATCGCTGCTCAAAGTCCCGAACAACGGGAACACGACATCCAGATTGGCTCGGTTCCTACCCTTACACGTCGCCTCGAAGGATGGTCTGAGGAAGATTTTGATGTGATTATTATCGACGAAGCACACCATGTAAAGGCAGACAGCTATAAACGTATCTTACAAGAATATCCCAACGCAAAGATATTGGGCGTAACGGCTACCCCTTATCGACTCAATGGTGCGGGATTCAAACAGGAATTTGAGCAGTTGATTGTTTCCGAACCGGTATCGGAATTTATCAAAAAAGGGTATCTATGCCAGTACGATTACTTCTCGATCATGCCCGACTCGAATACCCAAAAGGCTATCGAAAGTATTTCCAAATTTGCGCTCGATGGCGACTACCTCGACTCGGCTCTGGCTGAAGTGATCGATACCGAAGGGGTACGTACCAACATTGTGCACACGTATCTCAACTATGCCAAAGGTAAAAAAGGATTGGTGTACACCATCAACAGAGCTCACAACGAACACGTATGCAGGCTATTCAACGCAAAAGGAATTGCAGCCAAAGCCATCGACAGCCAAACAGATCCACGTGAGCGACAAGCCATTGTAGAGGCTTTTAAAAACGGTGAGTTTCAGGTGTTGTGCAATGTAAATATCTTTAGCGAAGGTTTTGATTGTCCGGACGTTGAGTTTATCCAACTGGCACGCCCTACCAAATCGCTTTCGATGTTTCTACAACAAATAGGGCGCGGACTACGTGTCGCAGATAACAAGCCCAAGGCTATCTTTCTCGACAACGTCGGGCTCTACAACCGCTTCGGACTGCCATCGGCTACCCGCAACTGGCAAAAGCATTTCGACGGAATCGAAATAAGCGAATCGGAACTAAAAGGTATCGCAGCGCCAGGCGACAGCCCTACCGTACAATTCTTCGACGAATTTACCGAAGGCAACGATCCTGTCTCCCTGATCCACTCATCAGACACCGAATCAGAATCAGAAACCAACAGCCTACAGCTCAACGAGCCAGAAGCAGACAATTATGCGACCGATAATCAAGAGACTGACAACGACACCACCATAACGCTAACCATCGAAGAAATAGACGAGATAGAAAGAGACATCGCAGCCTTCCAACGCTACGGACAACCCATCCCAAACAACCTGCTCGAACGCAAACGCATCCTCGAGCAACAACTCCAACAAGAACGGCAAATAGCCGAGTTGCCCCACAAACTAAAGCAACTCGCCACACCCCTCTTCAACAACCTATCCACTCCCCTCTCTATCACAATCACCTATGATCCTATCGAGGGTGTGATTGTAAAGAGAAAGGATCTAAAAACATCTATAAATTAATTAAAAAAACTCATGAAAGATAAAGAATTAGAGATACCTAAAGGTAATGCATTTATGCACTGCAGATTAAACAGAAAAGAACAGGCTGACACATTAACAGCAATTATTGATGTATACAGCAATGGTTTTGTTTTATCCGTTGATGGCAAATGGGGCACAGGAAAGTCTACATTTATGAAAATGTGGAAACAGGATCTCACAGATCGTGGTTATAAAACAATCTTATTCAATGCTTGGGAAAATGATTTTACTTCTGAGCCATTAACTGCTATTATGGGAGAAATCAAAGAGACATTTTTTTCCGACACTGAAAAAGTGAATTCTATAACGAATAAGCTTGCATCTATATCTAAAGGATTAATTCCTACTCTTGCAAAAACAGCTGCAACATTAACAGGACTTGGGCAAATAGCTGAAGTCGTTGAAAAAGTTTCGGCTGCTTTTGCTGAGGAAGTTGAAAGTTATGCGACTAAAAAAACAACTTTACTAGAACTAAGAAGTGAGCTTTCTAATTTTATAAAAGATAAATGTCAAAATAAGCCACTTGTTTTTATTGTTGACGAGTTGGACCGCTGTCGTCCTGATTATGCTGTAGAAGTTCTTGAAAAAATAAAGCATTTATTTGCAGTTGACGGTATTATATTCGTTCTATCCATTGACAAACAACAACTTTGCCAAGCAATCAAAGGATATTATGGAAGTGAAGGTATTGACTCTCCCGAATATCTACGTCGCTTTATAGATTTAGAATATACATTACCAGAACCCGACTATGCGAGCTATTGTAATTACGCTTTTGAAAAATATGAATTAAGTAAATTCTTCCACAACGAAACAAGGCTACAGCATAACTTTGGAGATGAAGTACACTGGTTAATATCAAATTCATCTATGATTTCTGCTTCTCTAAACTTATCTCTTAGACAAATTGACAAACTATTTGCTCAAACTCGTATAGCTATACGACTATGTCCGTTAAATAATTTCGCTCATTCTGAATTGATATTTATTTTGATTTACCTAAAGACATTCCATTTACCCCTATATCAAAAAATAAAAAAGGAAAACTTATCTATTCAAGAATTAGTCACGGAATTAGAGCATATCTATAAAGAGGCAATAAAAGCCGAAAGCAAAGAACGTTACAGTAACGGGAAATTAACATTTTCATTAATACAACTAATAATATGCTATTACAAATCGACATCATATTCTCATAAAATAAGCGACTTATATTTTGAACAGGAAGGAAATAAAGCACTAGGTTTTAACATCACAGTTTTTGATTTAGAAGAAGTGTTTTCTGCATTCGGTTATTTTGATAGAGATTTTCGAATGCGAAATACAGCTATAACTCATTATACAAACAAAATAGATCTTCTTGATTCTTTTCAAAATTAAAAGCACTACATATCCAGTCACAAGATAAATCTATTATTTTGTGACTGAAAATAAATTTATTTTCTTTTGTTTTCAAACAATATAATTCTACATTTACGACAAACCTTATTATCAGATAGTGTAACATAACAGCAAAATAAAAACAAAGCTGTTTTGAGACCATTGGATAAATTATAATACTACATAGAATATTAAACCTTTAAATTGAAGTACTTTATGGATTTTAAAGACACAATCGTACAATTGGCTGAGCGTATAGCAAAACAAAAAGAAGCCATTATAACTGAAGAAGCTACAAAAACAGCATTTGTAATGCCTCTGATTTCCTCATTAGGTTATGATGTTTTCAATCCTTTTGAGGTGGTACCGGAACTGGATTGCGACTTAATTAAAAAGAAAGGAGAAAAGATCGACTATGCGATAATGAAAGATGAAGAGCCGATCTTATTAATCGAGTGCAAGCATTGCAAACAAGATCTAAATCTTCATGACACCCAGCTAAAAAAATATTTTGTAGCTTCTAAAGCTCGCTTCGGTGTTCTTACAAATGGGATCGAATATCGCTTTTACACCGATCTAGACAATCAAAATATTATGGATGAAAAGCCTTTTTTAGTAGTCAATCTATTGGAGGTACAAGATGGTGATATCGAACAACTAAAAAAGTTTCATAAGTCTTATTACAATGAATCGGATATCTTAAGCACTGCTAATGAACTAAAATATACAACTGAAATCAAAAATCTATTTGTAAAAGAATTTACGACACCCTCTCCTGACTTTGTCCGTTACTTTACAAAACAAGCATATACGAGTGGGCAAATTACCCAAAAGGTTATTGATCAGTTCTCTCCTATTGTGAAACGCTCTATTCATTCTGTGATTAATGATATTATCTCGGAAAGACTGAATAATGCGATCAAAGCAGACGGTAATTCTGATAAAATGAATTCTGTTGCCGAAATCGCTATTCAAGTACCGGAACTTGAAACCTTGCCGGAAGGTGTGATATTTATAGATAAAGAATCAGGTGTTACAACAACACAGGAAGAGCTTGATGCATTTAATATCGTAAAAAGTATTTTGCGAAAAGACATTGATGTGTCAAGGATTCAATATCGTGACTTTAAAACATATTTCTCTATTTATGTTGATTCTCAATCAAAATGGATTTGCAGGATTTATTTTAATAGTCGCAAGTTTATCTCATTCCCAACCGTTAAAGAAGGATTTAGAAACAATGAAGAGAAAGTCGAAATAGAAACTCTTGATCATATTTTCGACTACGCAGATGAATTGACATCGGCTCTAAATATCCGAGTCAATCCGGAGCTTGTTCAGTCACAACAAACAAATCAATAATGTGTCTGATTGTTGAAAAGTATATAAGTCCCTGCACAGATTGTCGCTGTGCAGGGACTTTACAGTTCTTATTTGCAGATAGAGTCGAACCAATTGAACAGCTCGTCTAAATCATAATCTCCCATATGGGGTCTGTCCCATGCCAATTGAAAGTCGACTGAGAGTCCTTTGTTTTGTAGGTATGTGGCCAATATTACTTCTATTGCAAGACTTGTATTGTTGTCGATAGTTCCATATCGGATATGCCAATATTTTGAGTTGTCTACTCCTTGCTCGCCGATATAATACAAAGGATTCATCATTCGTATTATTGCTGCATCTGCAATGGTTCCTTTTTGGGGCGAGTTGTCGTAAGAAAACTGTGTAAAGTGTTGTGCATCTTTCGTTACCGATCCGAACAAGTGGTTTTCGGGTGCTGAAAGATCAAATGAATCAAATGCCGGTGGAGTTTTCATCCGTTTCATATTACGAACGTATTCGGTAAAATCTAATCCGATAACCTTTCCATTGCTTACTTGAAACCATGGCTTGGCTGAAAGATCTTTTCCTTGATCTAATGCTCGCTGTGCTGATGCGATTACAAAGGATTTGACAAACTCCTTAAAACTGCCTTCTCCCTGTGTGTCTAATACCAGAGGGTTTCCTTGTTCGTCTTTGAGTTGAAGACTGTTGAGATATACCGGAAAAAGGTATTTCAAATCGAACGATGTCTTTATCTGCAAGGCCGATAGTTCATTGTCTGTTTTTTTGCCGGGTGCTACTCCCTCAATCATATCCATCATTCGCGATTGATAGGTATTGATGCCATTAAACTGCCATTCGTAGGCAGCATCGGCATGGTCGAGATCTGTAATGGGGCAATAGGCTGATACGGCATAGATATGGTCTTTAGCCTCTGCTGCTCCCAGCTCCTGTAGATAGGGTTCATAATCTGTGCTATTGCCGGTGGCTCCCAACAAGGTAGACATGGCTCCCCCTGCGCTTGTTCCATTCGAAATAATCTTCTCTTGATCTCCGGGTATCAATTGGGTATTTGATCGCAAGTAACGAACGGCTGCTTTAAGGTCGACTAGTCCGGCCGGGGCTTTACCGGTATTGACTCCTGCTGAGTCTTTCAAACTTCGCCCTCGTGCTCCGGGTGATGCTACAATATATCCTTTCGACAGTGCGGTGTGTATAGCTGAGCCTTGTTTCATATCTCCCGGCATTGGTGGTAACGGACGCATCGGCCTATTTGCTCGTTGGCCAAAGATATTTCGATCGCCTGTGTTATTGAGATACATGGGTGCTGACGGCATATATCCTCCAATTGCATTGGGGAAAAATACGGGTGCTGTTTCTTTGGTATATCCGTTGATTGCCTGATCTTGATAATATGCTTCGGGCACATAGATGTTTATTTTCTGATAGGCAGTATCTACGGGATTGGCTACATAAATGATATTTTCATACGCTCGAACTTTGTATTCTTTTTTATCAATCTGAAAGGTTTGAACTGAATAGTGGTCGGGATTAAATCTCAAATTATAGACTTCTTGTGCATACGAACTGCAAAAGAATAAACATCCTGCTAGAGACATCATTATTTCTCGTTTCATACTATGTCTTGTTTTATAAAAAACAGTCGTCCCGATCTAAATGTTGATGTAATTTGTAATAAGCTGTAATAAGCAAATTTTTGTTGAGCAAAAGAATCTTTCAAAGAGAACCTTTGAAGAGCATATCAATCCACAGGTCTAAGGAATAGTGAGTGGCATCTTTTCTATTCCATGGGGACATCAGATATGTATTATAGAGAGGTGCTTGGAGTCTTTAATACTGCTGCCATGCGATTAATAGGATTCTTTGCGCGTAGCAAGCAAAAGAAAATTCGATGTTGCTTTATGAGTTTCGGTAAATTAGACGGGATGGATATTG
>DLYT01000155.1:8710-9736 GCA_003447595.1 Porphyromonadaceae bacterium | reverse complement strand
CTGTCGTTATAAATTAAAGTAATATATTTGTGATTGTATTATTTTTAATATTGTAAAGAACGCTATGAAGAACAGTGGTTTTAGGTTTGGGAAGGCTCTCGCTTTCTTGTGTATTTCTATTTCTCCTTTTGCAAATGCTCAACAAAAACAGATGGATCCGCCTTTGATGGGTTGGAGCTCTTGGAATACGTATCGCATCAATATTGATGAGTCGCTGATAAAGAAGCAGGCGGATGCGATGGTGAATCAAGGACTGAAGGATGCAGGGTATTTGTTTATCAACGTTGACGATGGGTTCTTTGGTCATCGCGATGAGGAGGGTAACTTGCAAACGCATCCGCAACGTTTTCCGAATGGCATGAAGGTGATTGCCGATTATATTCATTCCAAGGGCTTGAAGGCGGGTATCTATTCGGATGCGGGTAGCAATACGTGTGGTTCGCTGTGGGATAACGATCCCAATGGTAAGGCTGTGGGGTTGTACGGACACGAACGTCGCGATGCCGATCTTTTTTTCAACCAATGGGGTTATGATTTTATCAAGATAGATTATTGTGGTGCGGGCCAACAGCTCGATCTGGACGAACAAAAACGATATACGGATATTGTGGAGGCGATTCGTGAAACGGCCAACCGTCCTGTATCGATCAATATTTGCCGATGGGCTTATCCGGGTGCTTGGGTGAAGGATTTGTCTCGTTCATGGCGCATCAGTCCGGATATCAGTGCCAACTGGGGTTCGGTGAAGTTTATCATCGGAAAGAATCTGTACCTTTCGGCTTTTGCGGGCGATGGGCATTACAACGATATGGATATGCTTGAGATTGGTCGTGGCCTTTCGCAAAACGAGGAAGAGGTGCACTTCGGTATGTGGTGTATCATGAGTTCGCCGTTGCTNNTCCGATATCGAATCTATCCATGATAATCAAGCAATAAAGCAGGATGTCAAAGACAGACTAAATTCTGCAATCCGCCATCTTAGAATAGGTAATACGAATGTAGAAATAGAGCAACAATTTATAAATT
>DLYT01000155.1:6533-8528 GCA_003447595.1 Porphyromonadaceae bacterium | reverse complement strand
CAGAAGCAAACGAAAATACCTTTACAAGACTAAAAATTAATCTTATTAATATTTTATCGTGCTGCTATGCAAAACGCAATTTATTGGATTTAAATGAACAGCTTATTCAAGCAGGTCTAATTGATTCAGGAACTTCATATTGGGAAAAAGAAGATGTAAATCATTTTATTGACAACCAGACATTCGTATTTCTTCGTTACAGACTCAAGAAAATGAAAGC
The DNA here is from genome assembly GCA_003447595.1 of Porphyromonadaceae bacterium. Taxonomy (GTDB): domain Bacteria; phylum Bacteroidota; class Bacteroidia; order Bacteroidales; family CAMTPD01; genus UBA12018. The sequence goes on along the minus strand of DLYT01000155.1, from coordinate 8,308 downwards.
TCGTTTGTTTAATAAAAGTGTTGATCGCAAAAAATACATATCTAATCACGAAACAAATCTACAACATCAGATTGCTCGTATTTATCGAATGCGTAATGAGTTGATACATGAAGCTGCAATAAAACAGGATATTGAAAATGTGACGAGTAACCTTCGTTATTATCTGGTGTTCTTACTAAACCAACTATTAGCTTTTTTCTCCAATATAAATCATGAGGGCGATAAACAAACTTCAATAGATGACTTCTTTTATTATTTTGCCTTTAACAAACAATTAATTGAAAAGGAGCATAAACTTGACGTAATTTTAGACATCCCTGTCGAAATGGATTTACTAAAGTAAAATACCGACGATATGAAAAACACNNCTCGAATTGGGTGGCAAAACAAAGGTGCGTGATTTGATAAAGCGTGAGAATGAGCCTTCGGTTTCGAACGAGCTTTCTTATACCATCCCGGCTAGAAGTGTGAAGATGGTGAGTCTTGAGGGCAAAACGCGTCTTGAGCCTTCTCGCTATGAGGCTGAAACGGCTTTTCTTCCGCAATACAATGACTTGGGTAAACGTTCGCGCGGAATCGACTTCAAACAGGTGGATGAGGCTTCGGGCAAAATGCTTGTTGCCAACATTGGCGGTGAGGCTGAGAATACGATAGACTGGAATGAGGTGTATAGCCAAAAGGGTGGCAAGTATACGATCAAGATTGCGTGTATGATTACGACGGGTGAGCGTAGTTTGACGGATCATAAGTTGTTGTTGACGGTAAATGGTGTGAGCCAGTTTGTTCCGCTAAACACTGAGGTGGTAAACAAGCTGCAAACGGTAGAGGCTGTAATCGACCTGAAACCGGGTTATAATACCATCCAAATGGGTAGTCCGTACACGTGGGCACCCAACATCGACTGCTTTGAGTTGATCAAACAAAACTAATACAAGACAAACAAATACAAAAAAAGGCAGCGCTAATGCGTTGCCTTTTGCTAATACCGACGATATGAAAAACACTTACTTATTAATGATGCCGCTGCTTGTGGCTCAAACTGCTCTGGCGGATACAAACAAATCTACGCGTCCGAATATTGTTGTAATTATGGCCGATCAATGGCGAGGTACTGCACTTGGCTTTTTGGGGCTAGAGCCGGTGATGACTCCGAATATCGACTTGCTGGCCCAAGAGGGTGTCGCGATGACGCAAGCGGTGAGCAACTATCCGGTTTCTTCGCCTGCAAGGGCTACGTTTATGACGGGGCAATATCCTACGTCGAATGGTGTTACGGGTAATTGCAACTCTAACTCTGCTCCGCTTGGTGTTGAACTAAAGACTGATGCTGTGTGCTGGTCGGACGTGTTGAAAGCGAATGGATATACAAACGGCTACATTGGCAAATGGCACTTGGATGCTCCGCATGAGCCGTATATCGACTGTGCAAATAACAAGGGTGGTATGGCCTGGAACGAATGGTGCGCTCCGGAAAGAAGGCATGGGTTCGATTATTGGGTTTCGTACGGCACATTTGACCGCCACCTGAATCCGATGTACTGGCACACGGATAGCAAACGGGATGAATTTATATATGTAGATCAATGGGGGCCGGAATATGAAGTGGATCGGGCCATTGATTTTATCAGTGATGCTCAAACGAAGGATGCTCCTTTTGCTTTGGTGGTGTCGATGAATCCTCCGCATACGCCTTACGATGCTGTTCCGCAGAAATACAAAGACAGATACAAGGACTTGAATGTGGATTCGCTGGCTCAGAATCCGAAGGTGCCTGC
>DLYT01000155.1:5830-6251 GCA_003447595.1 Porphyromonadaceae bacterium | reverse complement strand
GTTTCGTTCTTGAAAGATCAGGGATTGTATGAGAATACGATCGTGGTGTTTACTTCCGATCATGGCGATTGCCTGGGGATGCATGGCGAGGTTACGAAGAATAACATCTATGAGGAGTCGATGCGTATTCCGTTTATTGTGTCGTATCCGAAGCTTTTGAAGCCACGTATAGATGATAAAACGCTGATCTCTTTGTCTGACTTTATGCCTACAATGCTTGGTCTTGTGGGACTGGATATTCCTAAAACGGTAGAGTCTAACGATTTGTCGAATGCTGTGATTCGTGGCAAAGGGAATGTCGAGGGACAGGTGTATTTGAAGTATAACAACGACACGGGCGGTGATCGGAGCAAGCAGTCGAAAGGATTACGCGACGAACGCTATTCGTATGTGCTGTTTTTTGCCGGAGGTGAGGTTACGG
>DLYT01000155.1:0-5572 GCA_003447595.1 Porphyromonadaceae bacterium | reverse complement strand
CAAACTTCGCGCTAAGCTCAAAATGCTACTCAAACAGGCTAATGATCCGATGGCCACATCGTTGTAAGGCTATAAAATAAAATAGTCTCGCAAACGTGTGTTTACGAGACTATCATTATATTGAGAGGTGTTCTTTTTATTTAGCAGGAGCTTTTTCTTCCGGAATAAGTACGGCATCAATTACGTGTATTACTCCATTTGTTGCTTCTACGTCTTTGATAGTTACTTTTGCATTATTTACAAATACATCGCCATCCTCAATGCTGATTGTTACGGTTTCGCCAAACAATGTAGGAACTGCTCCTGCTTTGATCTGACTACTTAGTACTTTCGAGCCTAAAACGTGGTACAATAAGATGTTCTTTAATTCGCCTTCCGGATTCTTTAGTAATTCTTCTACAGTTCCTTCTGGTAAAAGAGCAAATGCTGCATCAGTTGGCGCAAACAATGTAAGAGTAGCTTTCGGGTCTGATAGTGCAGTGTTTAGTTTTGCGGCTATCAAGGCTGCTTCTAGTGTTTTGTGTACGCTTGATCCTTCTACAATTTGCATCAATGTCTTATTGAACGGTTTCACCGGTGGTATCAGCACTGTATCAATAACATATACAATACCATTGGTTGCCCAAACGGGGGCAATTGATAAAGCGATGTCATTTACATAAATGGTACTACCACTTGTTGTAATGGTGAGTTGATCACCATTGAGAGCTGTTAGCATCATCCCGTTTGTAAGTTTTTCGGGACGATAGATGCCATTAACTACATGATACAATAGAATGTTTTTTAATGCTCCATCCGGGTCTCCCAATAACGATTCCAAGGTTCCTTCGGGAAGTTTTGCAAATGCGGCATTGGTCGGAGCAAAAACAGTATAAGATGCAGTTGTAGAGCTCAAAGCTGACTCTAAATCTGCTGCATCTATGGCAGCATTCAACGTTGATAATGCTGGAGTACTTTGCACCAGTTGCAATATATTTGCTGTAGGCACATCATGTTTGTCATCATCGTCATCACATCCTACCCAAGCTAAGCTAAATAGGACGAATAGAATTGAAAAAATCCCAATCTTTTTCATAGTTGTAGCATAAATAAATCGTTTGTATAAAACAGCAATACTGCATTTTGGTTTTCATAAAAACAGCATAAAGCACCTATTTATAGGTCTTTAATTACTCGGAATCGGATTCATCTTAAATTTAACGCGAAAGTCGATTCTTGCTTATTTGTTATTTCTTTATTTGTTACTGCATTGGCTGCCTTTGAACAGAATAGAATACAATCCGCAATATCCCCAGAAACTGGTTACAAACAATGGTATGGAGATGATCAAAAGTACGAAAACCCATGTACCGGTTACGACATTCATATAGATCAAGAACCAACAAAGAAGTCCCAATAGAAGTCGAACCATACGATCGGCAGGTGTCATATTGATGCATTCTTTGCCTGTGAAATTATGCTTGCGTGTAAGTAGCACCCAGTCGAGTGAGTAACGCCCTGCTCCCAACACGGTTATTGCCACATAAATAGCTAGGTAAATAGCGGGCAACTCATGTGAGGAGAAGCCTTTGTCGCCGGATGCCAACATGGAAGCGACAGTCATATTGATAATCAACGTAAGTCCGGCAAAACGGGTAAATAGCCCGATGATTAAAAGAATGGAGCATCCTACCTCGGCAAAGGTTGCCAATGCCAATGATGCTTCGGAGCCTATTCCCAAGGGATCGGGAAATACGGTGGATAGATGTGCGAAGTTTTCGACCTTCATCAGGCCGTGTGTAAGCATGGCAATGCTGATAAACAGACGTAAGAATAAGCTTACCAGGGATTGCTGATTTTCTTTAGCAGGTGCTCCCCAAAACCAAAAGTCTTTCATAATCACGTATTTTTAAGTTTTATAGTTCGAAAGAATCATGTATCAAATCTGAAATTAATATTGAACGAAAACATCTGTATTTGAATGATCTATAACTAGATATTGATCGTCTACGACTCTCCTTTCAATGTTTATAAAACCATTCGCTTATATAACATGTTTGTTTGTATAAATGGATTAAACTTGATTGAATATTTATGAAACGTTCGCTTTATTTGTTGCTTGGCTACTTTGCTGTGTCAGGCGTGTATGCACTAATTACGGGTGCGTCTTTTTCGGGAGGTTCCCAATGTGCTTTGGCTTGCACGGGGATTTCGCTTCTTACGACCAACAAGGATCTTATTCAAGCTCGTACCATCGAATGGGCCGAATCGAGTTTGAATAGCAAGTTGATGGTTTCTCCGGCCGGTTATAACTATACCACAACCATGCCCGACGGTACCAAGGGGTTCTCTTGGAAAGCTAAATATGGCTTTGTGGGTATATCTGTTACGGTGGATCAGTTTATTGGTGAAGGGGTGAATGAGAAGGGGCTGAATGCGGGGATCTTCTACTTCAAAGGTTTTGGTTCGCTGGCTAAATATGATCCGAATCGTAAAAACGCAACGCTTTCGGATATGGATTTTGTAAGGTGGATGCTTACGAACTTTGCAACGGTGGATGAAATGCTGGCTCAGCTACCTTCCATTACGTTGGCTCCGGTTTACATCGATACCGAAGGGATGCCTACTCCTACCGGCCACTGGCGTGTGGGCGATAAAACAGGACGTAATATCGTAATCGAGATTATCAATAATGGAGAAGTCAAGGTGTATGAAAATATTGGTGTACTGACCAACTCTCCGGGGTATGATTGGCAACTGACCAACTTAAGTAATTATATGAATGTGCAGCCTGGTACTATTGTAACGAAAGAGTATGGCGGATATACTGCTAAATCGTTGGGCGCAGGCACTGCGGCATTGGGTTTGCCGGGAGATATAACTCCTCCCTCTCGTTTTGTAAGAGCTGCCTTCTATCTTTTTAGTGCTCCGGAATATAACAATACCATGGGTTGCGTACAAGAGGCTTTTCATATTCTGAATAATTTTGATATCCCGATTGGAAGTGAGTTTGCACGTGATCATCGTGAGCATATTCCGAATATGCCTAGTGCTACACAATGGACTTCGGTGTCTGATTTGTCAAATCTAAACTTCTACTTCAGAACGATGTATGATCCGTCGGTACAATGCATACATGTTCCTACCATTGTCCGCGAGGTGGCTACGGAAACATATTTGCCTTTGGATAATGGTAAGTTTGAGGCTAAACCATACGTAATTCCTAAAAAATAATCATCTCCTATAAAAAGCGAACCCCGATCTCCAACTTGAGAAGATCGGGGTTTATTTTATTATAATACAGAGCTTAATACTCGACTACTTTATCTACCTTGAGGGTGCGACAGGCTTCGCCATCTACCAATTTGTATTGTACTTGGCGTGTACCGCCCGTAGGTTTTGCATTGGTATCGCCTTCTTTATAGATCGGGAAGCGTTGGCAGAAAGTAGATTCCACGATTGCCATCTCGTCGTGTCCCATATAGCCTTGACTGATTTCTTTGTTTTCGGAAATCTCGGGCATACAAACCTGACTCATTGATTTGCCATTATTGACCGAATAACCGATCAATTTGCCATAACTACCGCTTCCGTCTGAAGTAAGGTATACAAATACCTCAGGGTATCCGTCTATGTTCAAATCTCCGACTTCGGCATTCACAACGGTATACCCGGCAATGTCTTGCTTTTGTGGTTCGTTAGATATTTCTAGTCCGTAAGGAGTGACTGTAAGGGTATCTCCTACCACTTCTACATCAAACGAGTAATTGTTATAGTTTAGAACCTGCGCATAACTACGCTGATCGAGAAGGGACTCGTCGAGTGGTGCTGTAAGTTTGATATAGTCTTGATCGAGACTTGCACCGCCCGAACAGTAGTAATAAAGTCCGTTAGGATTTGGAGAGGATACATTGAGAGTATCGCTATGAACCGTAAAGTAAATTGACTCTCCGTCTTTTTGGACCAATACGGTATCTTTTCCTTGCATGGTGCCAACGGCATCAAATCGACACGTTGGCTTTTTAATGTCTGCACGTGAACGTACGGCAACTTTTGCTGTACTGTCTGTGAGCTGAGATATCGTTACTGCAACAAAATCGTATCCTTCGCTACGCTGATTGTAATCTGATGTAGCATAGCTTCCGATAATACTTGTTGTCGACTCAGATTTTGTTTGGCTTTCTGTGTTCGATTGCTTACACGAGGTAAATGGTAGTGCGATTGATAAAGCAACGCACAGTGATAATGTCTTTTTCATAACTCCTTTTTCTTTTTGGCTTTTAATTCTATTCTATATAACAAGATTATAGCAACGATCGTATTTATGATGATTCATTTTTACATATTTCGCAAATGTAGCAAGATTTTCAAAAGCACGATACCTCTCTCTAAATAATGTATTTATGTGGATTCAATCTTTTGTTATAAATCTATTATCTTTACAAGTGAGATTCAATAATCTTACTTGTATCGAATAGCTAACTAACAACACAATACGTATCATGAAAAAGATGATCTGCTGCTCTATGCTTGCTGCGTCGGGACTTGTATCGGCACAGGAGCGTCCTAATATTATTGTTTTTTTGGTGGATGACATGGGTGTGATGGATACCTCTCTCCCATTTATTACAAACGACAAAGGGGAGGCTGTAAAGCATCCGCTCAACGACTGGTACCGTACTCCGGGTATGGAACGTATGGCACAACAAGGGGTTCGCTTCTCTACGTTTTACGCACAGAGTGTGAGTTCGCCTACGCGTACTTCCATCATGACGGGACAGAATTCTACACGCCACGGTACTACCAACTGGATCAACTCTGAAAGTAACAACCGCACTCCATATGGCCCGGCCGATTGGAATTGGCAAGGTATCTCCAAGAATATGCCTACCATCCCGAAGGTATTGAAAGAGGCTGGCTATCGTACCATTCACGTGGGTAAGGCTCACTTCGGTTGTATTGGCAGTGAGGGTGAAGATCCTAAAAACATTGGTTTTGATGTAAATATTGCGGGCTGCTCAATTGGGCAACCGGGTAGTTATTACGGTGAGCATGGCTATGGCAATATCAAAGGAAACAAGTCGAGAGCCGTACCGGGATTGGAAAAGTATCACGGCAAAGATGTATTCCTCAGTGATGCGCTTACGCTGGAAGCGAACGAACAAATCGACAAGTCGATTGCGGATCAGAAGCCGTTCTTTTTATACATGGCTCACTATGCGGTGCATGCTCCTTTTGAGGCAGATAAGCGTTTTGTCGCAAACTATGCCAATCAAGGGAAGAATGATCAGGCGGTTGCTTTTGCTACGCTAATTGAAGGAATGGATAAGTCGCTCAACGATATTATGGATCATTTGCAAGAAAAGGGTATCGCTGAGAATACACTGATTATTTTCTTAGGTGATAATGGCTCGGATGCTCCGCTGGGTGCAATGAAAGGATATACGTCATCGGCTCCGCTTCGAGGCAAAAAGGGTACCGAATATGAAGGTGGGGTGCGTGTTCCGTTTATTGCTTGCTGGGGGAAACCAGACAAGAACAACAAGTTTCAGCAGCAAATGCCTATTGCTGAGAATACCATTCAGCAGCAGCT
>DLYT01000040.1:36576-44384 GCA_003447595.1 Porphyromonadaceae bacterium | reverse complement strand
TACTAATGCAATATTATAAAAAGAAACACCCGTATAAATGTCGCAAAGGTTGCGAGTTTATACGGGTGTTCTTGTTTTATGATGTGAAAGGATTTACCATCTGTCCCAATCTTTCCAGATAACGTCGTAACCGGCTTTTCGAATTTCTTTTTCGATTTCGTCGGGTGTGCGATCGTCATTTACCGAGAATTGCTCGAGTGCTGAAGGGTAAGTGACATAACCGCCCGGATCTGTTTTAGATCCTGCACTCATGTTGGTAATGCCCAATGCTACCATGTTGTCGCGGTATTCGCTGCTTTCGCGGGTAGAAAGACTTAGCTCAATGTCGTGATCAAACAGGCGGAAGGCAAAGATAAGTTGTGCCAGCTCTTTGTCTTTCATTATCACGTTGGGCTGAAAGCGTGCTTCTGCATACGGACGCATACGCGGGAATGAAATGGAGTATTTCGTGCGCCAGTACTTTTTACGCAAATAGGCAAGATGCGTTGCCATCATGGTGGTATCGGTACGCCAATCTTCTAATCCGATCAATACGCCAAGTCCCATACGGTTGATGCCTGCACGCCCAAGTCGGTCGTAGGTATCAAGTCTCCAATCAAAGAAGTGTTTCTTACCGCGTGGGTGATATTCGGGATACGTTACTTTGTTGTACGTTTCCTGATAACAATAAACCGAGTTTAATCCGGCTTCGATCAAGCGTGCATATTCTTCTTCTTTGAGTGGTTGCACCTCGAGGTCTACCGAAGAAAAGTATTTGCGAGCTAGCTTAATCGCTTTTTCAAGATACTCAACACCGGCTTCTCGTGGCGATTCGCCCGTAACCAATAAGATGTGTTCGAACGGACCTATTTTCTTGATAGCCTTTAGTTCTTGCTCGATTTCTTCTTCGGTGAGAATAATGCGTTTGATTTCGTTTTTATGGTTGAAGCCACAATAAACGCAGTGATTGATGCATGCATTGGTTAGGTAAAGCGGAATGTAAAAGTGCTGCGTTTTACCAAAACGTTGCTGCGTAAACAACTGGCTCTTTCGAGCCATTTGTTCTAGAAAGGGTTCGGCAGCAGGAGATATCAACGCCATAAAGTCATTGATGTCTAACCTATCTTTGCCAAGAGCTCTTTCTACATCTGATGCGGTACAAGCATAAATGTTGCGTGTAACTTCGTCCCAGTTGTACTGGTCGATCAGTGTTGTAAAAGAGGTGTTTGTCATTTTATTTTGTACAGTCTTTTAGATTTCTGGTAAGTTTCATCGCACAGAAGTTGGGCCCGCACATGGTGCAGTGGTCTTCATCTTCGGCTTTGCTCTCTTTGTAATATTGCAGAGCACGCTCAGGATCTAGCGAAAGATTGAATTGATCTTTCCAGCGGAATTCGAAACGTGCTTTACTTAAAGCATTGTCTCTGATTTGTGCGCCCGGATGTCCTTTGGCAAGGTCGGCCGCATGCGCTGCAATCTTGTATGCGATAACACCATTGCGCACATCTTCTTTGTTTGGAAGGCCAAGGTGTTCTTTGGGCGTTACATAACAAATCATCGCCGTGCCTAAATGTGCGATTTGCGCCGCACCAATTGCCGAAGTGATGTGGTCATATCCCGGAGCGATGTCTGTAGTAAGCGGGCCGAGTGTGTAGAATGGTGCACCATGGCAAAGGAACTTTTGCTCGGTCATGTTTTCCTTGATCTTATTCATCGGTACGTGTCCAGGTCCTTCGATAATTACCTGAGCATTTACTTCCCATGCTACTTTAGTCAATTCACCAAGTACTTTAAGTTCGGCAAACTGCGCCTCGTCGTTGGCATCGTAAATAGAGCCCGGACGCAGACCGTCGCCCAATGAAACGGCAACATCATAGTCGCACAAGATATCGCAGATCTCGCTGAAGTGTGTGTAAAGGAAGTTTTCTTGATTGTGAATCGTCATCCAGCTAGCCATAATTGATCCGCCGCGCGAAACAATACCGGTAAGACGTCTGTCGATGTATTTAAGATGATCTTTTAGTAGCCCCGCATGAATGGTAAAGTAGTCTACACCTTGCTCGGCTTGCTCGATCAACGTGTCGCGATAGATCTCCCAAGTAAGGTCGGCGATATTGCCATTCACCTTTTCCAAGGCTTGATAAATAGGCACTGTACCCATTGGTACCGGTGAATTGCGAAGAATCCATTCGCGTGTTTCGTGGATGTTGTTTCCGGTAGAAAGGTCCATGATGGTGTCACCTCCCCATTTGCAACTCCAAACAGCTTTCTCGATTTCTTCTTCAATACCCGAAGAGAGTGCAGAGTTTCCGATATTGGTATTCAGCTTAACCAAAAAGTTGTGTCCAATAATCATTGGTTCGGCTTCGGGGTGATTGATATTTGCGGGAATGATAGCTTTGCCGGCTGCTATCTCGCGACGAACAAACTCCGGCGTGATGTAGCTTTTTAGTCCCATCTCTTTCATACGTTGGTTTTCGCGAATTGCTACATATTCCATCTCCGGAGTAACTACGCGACGTTTTGCATAATACATTTGGGTTATTTGCTTGCCGGCTTTTCGTTTGTACGGTTTATAGTGTTGCGGAAAACGAATAGCATCGAGCGACGTTTCATTTAGGCGCTCTTTTCCATAGTCAGATGTGATTTCCTTGAGTTGTACGATATCTTTTCGCTTCGAATACCATTCTTCGCGTAAACGAGGAAGTCCCTTTTCTATGTCAATCTTTATCTTCGGATCCGAATATGGCCCACTGGTATCGTATACGGTAACCGGCTTATTGCTTTTAAGCTTTTCTTCTCCATCAATTGTAATAACGCTGTCGGTTAGTTGTATCTCACGCATTGCTACGCGTATTGGATGAACAGTGCCATCTACATAGATCTTTTTAGAAGCAGGATAGGTTATTCTGAAATTCTTTTTAGCCACGTTGGTGTTGGTTTTAGGGTTTATGATTGAAGGAAAGAAGTGAGTGGGCTGCTTGCTTCGGCTGTTTGTTTGATCGATGCAAGTCTTGCTTCGTATGCCATGCGTCCGGCATCTACGCCCAGTTTAAATGCTTTGGCCATTGCGATGGGATCGCCTGCAATCGCGATTGCAGTATTTACAAGTACGGCATCAGCACCCATTTCCATGGCAAGGGCTGCATGAGAAGGAGCACCTAGTCCGGCATCAATTACAACTGGGATATTGCTTTGCTCGATAATGATCTCGATCAATTCTTTTGTTGTAATTCCTTTGTTTGTACCGATGGGTGCACCTAAAGGCATAACCGTTGCTGCTCCGGCACTCTCAAGGTGCTTGCACAATACGGGATCAGCCTGTATATAAGGCATAATGATGAATCCTAGCTTTGCTAATTCTTCTGTTGCTTTCAACGTTTCGATAGGATCGGGTAGAAGATACTTCGGATCTGGGTGAATTTCGAGCTTTAGCCAGTTGGTTTCGAAAGCATCGCGTGCCATTTGCGCTGCAAACACTGCTTCTTTGGCATTGCGAACCCCCGAGGTATTGGGTAACAGATTTACGTGTGGTAGTTTGATGTGTTCAAGCATATCGTCGTGTTTGTTGTTAAGATCGATACGCTTCATCGCTGCTGTTACAAGTTCGGATCCGGAAGCTTTGATTGCTTCGGTCATGATTTCATTCGAACTGAACTTGCCGGTTCCTACAAAGAGGCGTGAGTTAAACTCTTTTCCGGCAATGACTAGTTTTTTCATGTGTTTATTTATTGAGTGTTTTTAGGATCAATTGAGTTTCGGCTACCGGATCGGCAGCTTGTAATATAGTCGACGATAAAGCGATTTGCTTAATACCTATCGCTGTAAGGTCTTGTATATCGTTGATAGTAATACCACCGATAGCAACAATTGGGATGTGGATGCGATGTTCGCTGCATGCTTTCAATACAGAAGTGTATCCGTCAAGACCTAAAATCGGGCTGAGGTTCTTCTTGGTTTGCGTAAAGCGAAACGGACCTAACCCTACATAGTCTACGCCGTCGATAACCAGCTGCTTCAAGTCTTCGAATGTATTGGCAGTACCTCCGATGATGTATTTATTGCCCATTAGTTTACGGGCTTCACTTACAGGCATGTCATTCTTGCCCAGGTGTACGCCGTGTGCACCTACGTTGATGGCAACTTGAACGTGATCATCGATAATAAAGGTTGCGTTGTATTGTTTGCAGATAGGCTTTAATTGCAGAGCAGTAGCTTCGATTTCGGCTTCCGAAGCATCTTTCATGCGCAACTGTATCCACTTGCATCCGCCTTGGAGTGCTAGCAGCGCCGAGTCGATATAGCTGTATTGATCGGTTTGATGTGTGATAAATTGAAGTATGTTCATTGTTTTTCTTTTATGGCCAATAGGCGATTAACGCATTCGTGCGGTTGCATGTTCTCTTGTCCCCAAAGTGCTCCCAGCAGAGCAGCTCCGCCAAACCCTATTTCTTTTACCTGCTTGATATTTGTTGCAGATATACCACCGAGCGCAATAACTTTTTCGTTGATTATGCCTTTTTGAGCTAAAGTATAGAGTTGGTCGGGAGTGAAAGCCGACTGGTAATTTGCCTTTGAAATACTGTTGAAGATCGGACTTAAGAATACATAATCGAAGGACTGTATTGATTCGAGTTCTTCAATTGTGTGGCATGATTTGCTTTTTAAGCCCTGATAACCTTGCAATACGTTCGGGTTGCGACTATTGATATGTATACCTCCGAGTTTGTATCCTAGAGCAAGCTCATGATGATCGTTGAGTGATATCTTCGGATAATGCATCGGATGGATGTGTTGTATCAAATGCATCATTTCTTGCATTGTCGCATTGGGCTTCCGTATATGTAAGCGGTCGAGCCCATTGCTGAGAAGAGCGTTGATGCATTCATCTTCATTTGCGAAGAAGTATTCGTGAGTGATACCGATGAGTTGCATAGATTATCCTCCCGATACGGCATGAATGGCGATAAGACTCATACCGTCTACTAAGATCACTTCATCCCAAGTATTGCGAGGTACTACTTCGTAGTCAATAGCAACAGCTAGTCCGTCTAGGCTTCGTTGCAAAGAGTCCATAAATGCTTGAAGCGTAATTTTATCTTCTACTTCGAATGATTGATCGTTGAGTGTTATTTTCATAGAATCCTGTTGCTATTTAGAGTTTAACTTTATGAAGTGGTTGCGGCGCAAAGAAATGATTTACGGCTCCGTGTCCATGACCGGCGAAGGTGTCTGCACCGTTCTGGATTGCTGCCGAAATATATGCTTTAGCCAAATGTATCGCTTCGGTCAAAGCATGGCCTTTTGCAAGATTGGCTGTAATAGCTGAAGATAGCGTACATCCGGTGCCGTGTGTGTTGTTGGTATCGCACAATTCGGATTCAAACATTGCTGTATTGCCTTCGTTGTCTATAAAAACGTCAACCATGCGATTGCCCGATAAGTGTCCGCCTTTTAGCAATACTGATTTGCATCCGAAAGTAAGCAGCTTTTTGGCTGTTTCTTGCATATCAGCAATCGAACTAATTGTAGTTCCTGAAAGCAGTTCGGCCTCGCAAATATTGGGTGTAATTACAGATGCGAGCGGGAATAACGTGTGTTTGATAATCTCAATGGTAGAGTCTTCAATCAGTTTTGTTCCACTGGTAGATACCATTACTGGATCAACTACCAAATGTTGCGGTTGGTATTGGCGAATAGCTTGGGCTGTAATCTCGGCTGCTTTGTCGTTGTGTATCATTCCGGTTTTAACGGCATCGATACGTAAATCTTCAAACACCATGTCGATTTGATCTTTAAAAACCGATGTGTCGATCGGTTGAATAGATCGTACGCCTGTTGTGTTTTGAGCCGTGATTGCGGTGATGGCTGATGCGCCATACACTCCCAATGAAGAGAAAGTTTTGAGATCGGCTTGAATCCCTGCGCCTCCGCTCGAATCAGATCCGGCGATGGTTAGTGCAGTGGGATAGCGGTAAAGTTTTGTTTCCATATGCAGATAGCAAAGGAGGGAAGGTTGTTGAAAATTCCTACGCCGGCATTATCCGTTCAGGTTCATAGGGTATAATCTCAGCCTCAATAGGCACCCCCTTTCGCTACAAAGATATTAAAGATTTTTTATAATAAACAAATAAAGGCGTGGCTAACTTATGCCTATTTATGTTAATTCGAATAAGAATGGCGTGTTGTTACGCTAAGAGTGGTATTGAAAGTCTGCTTAGAAAATAAAAAAAGCTGAGGTTATTCACCCCAGCTTTTCATTTCGTACATATCTAGATACTCGTCCCATTCAGGATCTTTCTCTACGTATATTTGTATTGGCAATAGCTCAAAATTTGCTAATGCTTCATTTAGTCTTTCTCCGAACACAACAGATGTGCGTGCGTAGAATATCCAAACTTTTTCAGCAGCACCGGTGTAAACTCCGGTCAGGATAGCGAGTTTATCTTTCTCTACCGCTTTACGCAAAGCAGTTTCTACCTCTTCCATCAGCTCCGCTGTTTGTTCGTCGGGCATTCCTTTTTCAAAAGGTTCGTATTTCCATGTAATCTCAATACGGTCTTTGAATTTGCCTGATTTTGCAAAATCGTTGATTTCGTCACGACCGCTTATTATGATCATTTGTCCGTCTTCGTTTTCTGACAAAGCGCTGAACCATTCGTCTTTTAATACCATTTGATTATTCTATTCGCTGAATATTGTTTCATTATTATTTAACACGCAATTTACGACCAATTCTTAAGACTGTTGTCTTTTTAATGTCATTTAACTCGCAAATATTGTTTACCGAACTGCCTGTTTTTCGTGCAATCTTATCGAGGCTATCTCCTGATTTCACAATGTAATATACTTCAGTGTCGCTTTGTGCGGTTGTCGTACTCGTTGTTGTATTAGCAGTGTTTGTAGCCGTAGAACTTTTTAGTGTTGATGATTTTGTTGTCGACTTCTTGCTTACTTTAGCGATGTCACGAGGTGTTCGAATCACAAAGTTGTCGCCCGGACGTTTGATCAAATACATTTTGTCTTCTTCGATTTCTTGTCCGGTAAAGTTGAAAAATAAGTTCGGATTAACGTGCTTTCCTTTTACGCGCACTTCGAAATGTAAGTGTTCGGTGGTAGCACGACCTGTGCGACCCGTAAGCCCGATGGGTTGTCCGCTTTTTACTTCGTCACCAGCTTTGACAAGGTTTTTGGAGTTGTGGCTATATACCGTTTCGAGACCGTTGTAATGTCGTATCACGATCACGTTGCCATATGCGCCATATCGTTTTGCCAATCTTACCTTGCCATCAAATGCAGATTTAATCGTATCGTTTGCTTTTGTTTTGAGGTCTACTCCAGTGTGGCTGCGACGACGGCCCATGTATTGTGATATTAGCTTAGCGTTTGGTAGAGGATTTGAAAATTCGTTTTTCAATTGTACCAAAACGGTGTCTTGCTCTTTAAACGGTCTGTGATTATTGGTGCGTACATGTTGCATATCGTATGCACTGAATTTGATCGGAGTGTGTTGACTGCTACTTGGTTCATCTTCTTGTATTTGAATAGAAGCGAGTTTCAAGTCAAGTAAAACACTAATCAGCGAATCGGCTCGCTTGATGTTTGCTGCTGAATATCTAATTGAATCAACTTTGGGTTGTATGTTGATTGGTTTATATATGGGCTCCGATATTTGACGGGCGCAGCTAAACAGTGCTAGAATAATTACAGTTGCTGAACCTATTAATATAGTGGGTATCGAAGTGTTTCTCATTTTGCATGAAATTGTTATTTGGCAAATTTACATAAAAACGCCGTAATATGCGAATAAAATTCAAACAATAGCGTTG
>DLYT01000040.1:32015-36298 GCA_003447595.1 Porphyromonadaceae bacterium | reverse complement strand
ACCTGACGATTTGTTATTCACTAAGATTGAATTATGTTCTTACGATTAACTTTAGACGTCGTTATGTTGAACGATTTGGGTTGAGGCGGTATCGGGCTTTGTACTCTTGGTGGGTTTCTTTATTTTCAATAAGAAAACAGGAAGAATGGATACAAGAGTAAGCGCTAGAACAATAAAGAATACATCATTTATGCCGCCAATATAAGCTTCGGAGTTTATGTGGCTAATGATTAATTGTTCGCTTATTTCTGATGCTGTATGTTTTGTTACACTCGCATCGGTATGCAAGAATTGAGATATGTTTGATACAACATCACGATAGATTTGATTCGTATAATTGAGTTGTTCGTTGTATATCTCGGTGTGATAATTGGTTCGTTGCGTAAGCTGATAACTAAACAATGCAACACCAAAACTACCGCCAACTTGTCTGATGATATTGGAAATACTTGAGGCTTGTGCTATCTTTTGTACGGGAATGTTGTTTAAAGATACTGCCATCAAGGGCGAAAATACCATTCCCATACCGGCTCCCCGAAAGTAAAGACTGAGATAAATGTATCCGCTTTCTGTCATGTACGATAAGTAATAGTTCATGTAGAAGCTGATTGCCATAATGATGAGTCCGCTTATTATCAATATTTTCGGATTGATGCGTTGGTTGAGTTGTCCTGCAATTGGGGAGACTACGCCTTGGATAAATCCTACGGGAAGGAAAAAGAATCCCGATTGATAAGCGGAATAGCCTAAGCTTTCTTGCAGATAAAGGGGGATAAGGAACGTACTGCCAAACATCCCGATTGCAAAAACAAATAATACGATATTGGTGATTGCAAAGTTACGTTCTTTGAGTAGGCGCAAGTCGATCAATGGATGCGATACACTTAATTCTACAACGATAAAAAGGATGAAGAATATTCCGGAGGCAAACATGCATCCCATTACAATCGGACTATTCCATCCTTGTGCGTTGGTTGAAGAGTTTACTTCTGTAAGACCGTAAAGAAATACCGGTAAGAAGATAGAAGAGGTGATGATGCCCGGTATGTCAAAAGGCATGCTCGTAGCCGATTTGTTCTCTTTTTGGATTATCAATGTGATTAAGATTCCAATTACACCAATTGGAACATTGATATAAAAGATGTAGTTCCAGTTGAAATTGTCGACAAGATATCCTCCGATCAGTGGACCAAATGAAACGGATGCAGCCGAAGCTACTGCCCAAAAGCCCAATGCGACGCCACGCTCTTCGGGCGGAAATTCTTTGGTTACAATAGCCATCCCGATGGGCATAATTGCACCACTTCCTATACCTTCGACAATGCGCCAGAAGATAAGCTCTTCGATCGATCGGGAGTTGCCACACATGAATGAGCTAAAGGTAAATAGAAAGAGTGCTAGAAAGTAGACTTTTTTATAGCCAAACTTTTCGGCAAACCACGCAGCGGCAGGTAGCATTGCTGCTAGTGCAAGCATGTATCCGGTTAGTATCCATTCAGAGGTGTTGAGACTAGCTCCCAAGTCGCCCATGATGGTTGGCAATCCTGTGTTTACGACTGTAGCATCTAGTACAGCCATGAATGTGCCAATCATTACATTCCCCAGTACCATCCATTTGTATGCGCTGGGGGTTGCGGTGGAGCTTACTATGTTATTTGATGATTTTGACATTTGCAGACATTCCCGATACAAGTTTCACTTTTTCTACATACTCTTTTTTTCCGATGATGCTATCAATGGATATTTTGATCGGAATGCGTTGGGTAACCTTTGTATAGTTGCCGGATGCATTGTTTGGTGGGATTAATGAAAATTCTGATGCAGCATTCGAACCTATATAAAAGATCTTTCCTTTGAAGGTTACGTTATTAAATGCATCAAGTGTATACTGTACTTCTTGTCCTATGAATATATTCTCAAACTTCGTTTCTTCAAGATAGATAGATAGCCAAATGTCTTTTCCTTTGTTGATGGTAAAGATCGTTTGTCCGGGTTGAGCAACATCTCCTGTATACATCCATCTTTTAGCAATTATGCCATCCTCCGGTGCCAAAATCTTGCAATAACCTAGTTGTACGAGTATTGACTCGATTGCAGCATCTGCTTTCGTTATGGCAGATTCTGTTGCTTTAATTTGAGCTTGTGCAACTGATATCTGATCTTCGGCAAGTTTTATTTGTACTTGAGATGCAGCATATGTTTCTTGTCTTGCTTGAAATTCTTCGAGAGAAACAGCACCTTTGGGCAAAAGCCTGTTGGCGCGCTCGTAATTTGTTTTTGCCAGATTGCCAGATAGCTTATCTAATTCAAGACTTCGTTTTGTGGAGTTTAGATTTGCTTTTTCGAGTTGAAGATTGTCTTCTAATTGCTTCTTAGACGCAAGAGCTTCATTTAGTTGAGCCACAAAGGTAGAACTATCTAGCTCGATAAGTAACATCCCTTTTTTTACAGAGTCACCTTCTTCTACATGTAGTGCAACGATCTTAGACATGATTTCCGGAGATATTGCGATTGTATAACTATCTAGATTTGCATCGTCGGTAGTGATGTACTTGTTATAATTATGCCACCACCAAATTGCAGCACCTACAGTGATGATTAACAGAAGACTTAGTAATATTATATTACGCAAGCCAAATCCTTTTCTTTTGTTTTCAGTGTCCATATTCTATACTTAACGTATGTTTTACTTGTCAGTTTAGTATTTAACAAACAGGTATAGAAATAAGTTTGTGTATAGAGAGTGTCATGGCATAGTTTTTAGAAATAAAAAAGGGATGCTGTTGCATCCCATGTGTTTGTAGTTTACTCACTGTATTTATACACCATTCTCGTTTTAGGTATTTACGCAATTTGTTTTTTTAGAATCCTAAATCGAATTTCATTCTTGATAGCTTGTAGATCTTGGAATAATCTGAAGATTAGATTATATAAAAAGTACATGAATCTCATACGAACCTCCTTCTTTTGCTGTGGTTATACTTCTTTATTTTAAACACCTGTAATTTCTGTTTGGTTCTCAATTATATCAGACAATTTTGAGAATATACATTATTTATATTTTGTATAATGGCTTCGTCGAGAGTGAATCGTGTCGTCTTGTAGTTGCAAGGGGAACAATGGCGTCGAACTCAGAAATGTTTTGTAAGTTTGTAGGATATAACGGTGTACTTATCAATTAAAACTTTGAGTGATGTTTGATAGATGTATGCGTTGAATATAAGAATAAATACATAACAGACTATGAATAAGCCTTTGGCAGAACGAATGCGACCTCATAATCTAGATGACTATATTGGTCAGCAACATCTTGTTGGCAAAAATGCAGTGTTGCGGAAGATGGTAGAGTCGGGAAGGATTCCGTCATTCATTTTATGGGGACCGCCAGGGGTGGGCAAAACGACCTTGGCTCAGATTATTGCATCAAAACTTGATGCTCCTTTCTATACTCTAAGCGCAATTAGTTCGGGTGTTAAAGATGTAAGAGAGGTTATTGATAAAGCAAAATCAAATCGATTCTTTAATACTGTTTCTCCTATTTTATTTATTGATGAGATTCATCGGTTTAGTAAAGCTCAACAAGATTCTTTACTTCATGCTGTAGAAACAGGCATAATTACCCTGATTGGCGCAACTACAGAAAATCCATCTTTTGAGGTAATACGACCATTATTGTCGAGATGTCAAGTGTATGTGCTTAAGTCGCTTGACCGTTCTGATTTGATAAAATTATTAAACAATGCTCTCTCCAGTGATGTTGTATTAAGTAAGAAGAATATTGTATTACAAGAGAGTGATGCAATGATTCGTTTTTCTGGAGGTGATGCTCGTAAATTGCTTAATATATTAGAGCTGGTTGTTGAGGCCGAAACGGAGAATACGATCGTTATAACAGATGAAAAGGTTACCGAACGTTTGCAAGAGAATCCTGCTGCATATGATAAAGGTGGAGAAATGCATTACGATATAATCTCTGCTTTTATTAAATCAATACGTGGTAGTGATCCCGATGGCGCAGTTTATTGGTTGGCCCGTATGGTAGCCGGAGGTGAAGACCCAAAGTTTATAGCCCGTCGTTTGGTTATCTCGGCTGCCGAAGATATTGGATTGGCAAATCCGAATGCATTACTTCTTGCAAATGCTTGTTTTGATGCTTTGCAGAAGATCGGTTGGCCGGAAGGACGTATTATTCTTTCACAAACAGCGATTTATTTGGCAGCGAGTCCTAAAAGTAATTCTGCATACATGGCAATTAATGATGCTCTTGATTTGGTTCAGAAAAC
>DLYT01000040.1:1396-31770 GCA_003447595.1 Porphyromonadaceae bacterium | reverse complement strand
GGTAAAGAGTACAAATATTCTCATGATTATGAGAATAACTTTGCGGCACAAGAGTATCTGCCTAAGGAGATTATAAATCGGTCTGTTTGGGTACCACAAAATAATCCGTCAGAGGCAAAACTTGCCGATCATTTGCGGAAACTGTGGAAGACAAGATTTTAAAAAGAAACGATTGTAAAAAGTTGATGGAAGGTAAACCTTCTTTTGCATAAGAACATATCACTTAGTAACGAATTAAAATGTAATAAAATGAAGAAGCACAATTTTTATGCAGGTCCCTCTATTTTGAGCGAATATACCTTAAAGAACTCTATTGAAGCCATTGAGAATTTTGCGGGTACGGGTTTGTCTGTGCTTGAGGTTTCTCATCGCAGTAAAGAATTTGTTGCTGTAATTGAAGAGGCCCGATCGTTGGTAAAAGAGCTTCTAAATATTCCGTCGGGGTTTGAAGTGCTTTTTCTCGGAGGTGGAGCGAGCATGCAGTTTTGCATGATTCCTTTCAATTTCTTAGCTAAAAAGGCAGCCTATCTAGATACTGGAACTTGGGCTTCTAATGCAATCAAAGAGGCAAAGTTATTTGGAGAGGTAGACGTAGTCGCTTCTTCTAAAGCAGCTAACTATAATTATATACCTAAGGGTTATAGTGTGCCTGCAGATGCAGACTATTTTCATTATACTTCGAATAATACAATATATGGTACGCAAATGCGTTATGATCCGTCTGTTGGTGTTCCATTAGTTGCAGATATGTCGTCTGATATATTTTCTCGTCCTATCGATTTCTCAAAATACATTGCAATATATGCGGGAGCACAAAAGAACTTAGCGCCTGCGGGGGTTACATTGGTGATTGTAAAGACTGATGCGCTTGGCAAGATGTCGAGGCCTATTCCTTCTATGCTTGATTATAGTTTGCATGTAAAAAAAGATTCGATGTATAATACACCTCCGGTATTTCCTATTTATGCAGCTTTACAAACGCTGAAGTATTACAAAGAACTTGGAGGTTTGGACTATCTAGAGAAGGAAAGTGAGCGTAAAGCGCTTCTATTATATAATGAGATTGATAGAAATAAAATGTTTGTCGGTACAGCTGTTAAAGAGGATCGTTCGTATATGAATATCTGTTTTGTGATGGCTGATCAATATAAAGATAAAGAGGATGCTTTTGTTGAGTTTGTTGGCAAATATGGTATTGTAGGAATTAAAGGCCATCGTTCTGTAGGTGGATTTAGAGCTTCTAATTATAATGCCTTGCCAATGGAAAGTATGAAGGTGTTGGTACAAGCTATGCAAGATTTCGAAAAACTATATTAAACATAGACTATTCCTTCGGTCAAGAAATTTGATCGAAGGTTTAATCTTTAAATCTAATGACATTTAAATGCCGTGTTTATGAAAAAGATATTAATTGCCACAGATAAGCCTTTTGCTTCAATAGCAAAGACATTAATTTCACAAGTAATACAAGATGCCGGTTATGAGGCTTTCTATCTTGAAAAGTATACATCTCAAACAGAATTTATTGCTGCGGTAAAAGAGGTTGATGCTCTGATTGTAAGAAGCGATATTGTTGATGCGGCAGTTTTTGCGGCGGCTCCAAATTTAAAAATAGTTGTTCGGGCAGGTGCTGGTTATGATAACATAGATCTTGATTGCGCAACAAAGCATCATGTTTGTGTTATGAATACTCCAGGTCAAAATGCAAATGCTGTAGGAGAGTTAGTCTTTGGTTTGCTGATTTATTCGATGCGCAATTGCTTTAATGGATCGGTAGGAAAAGAGCTAAAAGGTCGTACTCTTGGCATACATGCTTTTGGTAATGTAGGTAAGTGTGTGGCACGAATAGCTAAAGGGTTTGGTATGGAAGTATATGGTTATGACGCTTTTCCTGGGAAGGAGAAAGAAATGGATAGTTTGGGCGTGAAACACGTAGATAATGTGGAAGAATTGTATAATTTGTGTGAAATTGTATCTTTGCATTTGCCTGCGACAGAGCTTACAAAGGAATCTGTCAATGCAAATCTGTTGAGTCGGATGCCCGAAGATGCAATCTTAATCAATACTGCGCGACAAGAGATTATTGATGAAAAAGATTTGCAGTCTGTAATGCAGTCTCGTAAGGACTTTGTTTTCCTAGCCGATACAAAGCCTTTAATTGACGAACAATTGAAAACGGAGTTTCCGACACGTTATTATGCTACCCCAAAAAAAATGGGAGCTCAAACGGAAGAGGCAAATACGAATGCCGGAGTTGCAGCCGCTATTCAGATTGTGAATTTTTTTAAAACAGGAGATGAACACTTTAGAGTAAATCTATAATCCATGGTAAAAGTCAAACCGTTCAAGGGGTATCGTCCTCCCAAAGAATATGCCAAGCAAATAGCTTCAAGACCTTATGATGTTTTAAGTTCGACAGAGGCCTTGAGAGAAGCAGGTGGTAATGAAATGTCTTTGTTTCATATTATCAAACCTGAGATTGATTTTAATAATGAAGTCGATGAACACGACGAACAAGTATATGCTCGTGCGTCTGAAAATCTTTCAAAATTTATCCGTAATGGATGGTTGAGACAAGATGATAAGGATTGCTATTATTTGTATGCTCAGAAAATGGGTGAGCATATTCAATATGGAATTGTTGTTTGTGCATCAGTTGCTGACTATATTAACGGGGTGATTAAGAAGCATGAATTAACAAGAAAAGATAAAGAGGAGGATCGAAAGAAGCATGTAAGGGTTACCAATGCAAATATGGAGCCTGTTTTCTTTGCATACGAAGATCACCCTGTTTTATCTCAGATCGTTGAAAGTGTAAAAGCTTTAACACCAGAATATCATTTTAAAGCGGAAGATGGGATTGAACATGTTTTCTGGATTATTGATGATGAAGACAAGATGCAATCCATAACAAAGAGTTTTCGAGGAATTAAGAACTTCTATATTGCAGATGGTCATCATCGTTCTGCTGCTGCGGCGCTAGTGGGAGCTGAGAAGATGAATGGAGATTTACTTGGTATCCATGAGTCGGAGTCTGACTACTTTATGGCCGTTTGTTTTCCCAAGAGCGAGCTAAAGATTATGGATTATAATAGATTGGTTCGCGACTTAAACGGCTTATCAGACGACGAGTTTTTTATATTATTAAGTCGAGACTTTCATATTAAAGAATCGGATATCGTTCGGGCTCATCCTTCTCAATCTGATGAATTTGCAATTTATTTGTCAGGTAGATGGTTTCGTATTAAAGCTAAAGAGGGGACTTATGATACGCAACATCCAATCGAATCTTTAGGTGCTGAAATCTGTTCTCGCTTGATTCTTGAGAAGGTTTTGGGAATTAAAGATCTTCGAACAGACAATCGAATTGATTTTGTAGGTGGAATACGAGGTTATGAAACTTTGCAATCGAGAGTAGATAGCGGTGAAATGCGAATGGCTATAGGTGTTTGTCCTGTTTCGATGGATCAGTTAATCAAAGTTGCTGATACTGGTAATATTATGCCACCGAAGTCTACTTGGTTTGAACCAAAATTAAGATCAGGATTAGTGGTGCATTTGTTAGATTAAAAATAGATATTTACAAAGAAGAAAAGAGAGATAGATGCTTGTTTCAAAAGGTGTTGATCTCTCTTTTCTATTTTTAAAGGATCGGTTGTTTGGTGTCTTGTGGCTTTTATTTATTGCTCATTCATGAATAATTTGCTTATTTTGTATTTGTTATGGGAGATACTTATAAAACAATAACAGGAGTAGCAGAAGGTTTATTTACCGAAAAGCGAAGTAAATTTATTGCTTATGCAGTGCCAGTAAGAACGGTCGAAGAGGTAAAGGAACAGGTTGAAAAGTTTCGTAAACAATATTATGATGCTCGTCATGTATGCTGGGCATATATGCTTGGTCATGAGCGAAAGAACTTTCGGGCCAATGACGACGGTGAACCATCTGGTACAGCAGGAAAACCAATTCTTGGTCAGATTAACTCAAATGAACTTACAAATATTTTAGTTGTCGTTATTAGGTATTTTGGAGGGATAAAACTTGGCACCGGAGGTTTGATTGTAGCTTATAAAGCAGCAGCAGCTGAAGTTTTAGCAGCAGCAGTAGTTGAGGAGCGTACAGTCGATATTGATGTTAAAGTGATTTATGAGTATCCATTCATGAATGGAGTAATGCGCATCATTAAAGAAATGAATGTGGAAATTGTTTCACAATCATTTGAAATGGACTGTGAAATGACTTTGCGTATTCGTATGAATGATGTCGCAATGTTAAAAGAAAGGCTCCTGAAAGTTGATTCTTTACGAATTTTAGAGGATGAGGATAATGATGACTGTTGATAAATAAAAAATTATTTCTATTTTAGCACTTAATAGAATTTGATAATGTTAATTATTAAAATACACATACAATAATGAAGAAAGTGCTGTTGTTCTCCTTTTTTCTTGTCTTTGGACTGATTCTATCTCAAATCATTCCTACGGCAATGGAAGAATACTATCCATTAATTAAATCAGTTGGAAATACCCTTCTGTATGTTTGTCTTGCGTTTATTATGATAAATGTAGGTCGCGAATTTGAACTTGATAAATCACGATGGCGTTCATATACCAGTGATTATTTTATAGCGATGGCTACCGCAGCCATGCCTTGGTTTTTGATTGCACTCTATTATGTCTTTGTTCTTTTGCCATCAACCTATTGGGGTAATTGGGATGCATGGAAGGAAAATCTATTGCTAAGTCGATTTGCCGCACCAACATCAGCTGGTATTTTGTTTACAATGCTTGCTGCAGCGGGTTTGAAAAATAGTTGGATTTATAAGAAAATACAAGTGTTGGCTATTTTTGATGACCTTGACACTATCTTATTAATGATTCCACTTCAAATAATGATGATCGGAATGAAGTGGCAGTTGTTTGTTGTTATATTTATAGTTTGCGGATTGCTTATCGTTGGTTGGAAAAGGCTTGGAGTTTATGATATTCCTCAAAATTGGAAAGCCATTCTAACTTATTCAATTGTTACGTTTATTCTATGTCAAGGAATTTATTTTCTTACAAAGAGTTTATATGGAGAAGAAGGAAGTATTCATATAGAAGTATTATTGCCTGCCTTTATTTTGGGAATGGTGATGAAGCAAAAACATTTAGTATCGAAGGAAGAAACTGTTGCTACGAATACTGTTTCATATTTGTTTATGTTTCTTGTAGGTCTGAGCATGCCTTACTTCCTTGGGCTTGAGTTTACAGATGGTGCAGCTGAAGCAAATACAATAACGGGATCACAGCATATGTTACCATGGAGTACAATTATTTTGCATGTAGTTTTGGTTTCTCTTCTTTCCAATATTGGAAAGTTATTTCCGGTTCTTTTCTATAGAGATAGAGCTTTTTCAGAACGATTGGCATTATCTATAGGTATGTTTACACGTGGCGAGGTCGGAGCAGGGATCATTTTTATTGCGATTGGTTATAATTTGGGAGGCCCCGTATTGGTGATTTCAGTGTTAAGCATTGTTCTAAACTTATTGCTTACCGGATTATTTATTGTTTGGGTAAAACAATTGGCAATGAGACAGCAACAGAAAGAACAACCAGGGCTTTCAATTTAAATAAGTTTCATTTGATATCGGAAACATCCATCATATTTCTACATTAATGTAGAAATATGATGGATGTTTTTTTGTCTCGGAGATTAATCGCATTAAAAATTAAATATTGCTTATAAAATTGATATAAAAGAGATAAATTTGCAAAGTCTTAGCATTTGGTGTGTATATGAGTTTGTGTATAGTCACAAGCTTTCTTTTTTTACTTAACAAATTCTTTCTATTTATGAGTCCTCAGGTATTAGGCTTGTTTAAGCCCCTTCTTCGTTTTGCTAAGAGTAGTACAAATGCGAGTGCGCTCTTATTTATCGCGGCTATTCTTGCAATGATTTTAGCCAATTCTCCGTATAATGAGTGGTATCAAAATGCGTTAGCCCATCCTGTTGTGGTGAGGATTAGTTCATTTAATGTATTTTCTCATAATGGACATTATATGTCGATGTTGGAGTTTGTTAATGATGCATTGATGGCGGTATTTTTCTTTGTAGTTGGTTTGGAGATTAAACGCGAAATACTCGTTGGAGAATTATCTAGTTTTAGAAAAGCAATTCTTCCTATTATTGCAGCTTTTGGTGGTATGGTGGTTCCGGTTCTTGTTTATTATTTTGTTTGTAATCAAGCACCGGGCTCAAGAGGAATGGCAATTCCTATGGCTACTGATATTGCATTTGCATTGGGTGTCCTTTCTCTATTAGGAAGACGTGTTCCGTTGAGTTTGCGTATATTTCTAACAGCATTAGCAGTTGTTGATGATATTGGAGGGATCTTAATTATTGCTTTGTTTTACAGTGGAGCAATTGCATATAAATTCTTATTTATCGCATTTGCTTTATTAATATTGCTTTATGTTGGTAATAAATTTCGTGTTAGCAGTAAGATTTTTTATTATTTAATCGGATTCTTTGTTTGGATCTTATTTTTAGAATCGGGTATACATCCTACAATAGCTGGGGTTTTAGTTGCATTTACTGTTCCGGCTCGTCCTAAAATTAATTTAGAATCATTTGTTGTTGGGATGAAAGATGCATTAGATAAACTTCGTTCAGCTCCCGAACAGCAAAATGATAAAGCAACAGTTCTTACGCATGCACAAATTCATACCTTAAAAGAGATAGAATGGCGTGCGGATAGAGCAATTAGTCCATTGCAAGATATGGTAGATGATTTAGAGCCATTTGTAAATTATCTTGTATTACCATTATTTGCTTTTGTGAACGCAGGTATTACAATCTCAAGCATAACATTAGATGCACTTATGGGTGTGAGTTTGGCTGTGTTTTTAGGTTTGGTTGTGGGTAAAACTATCGGTATATATACATTTACTTATATCTTTATTAAATTGAAATTGGTTCGTATGCCTTCAGGGATAAATAAACAAATGCTTTTGGCTGTGTCTATGCTAGGTGGTATTGGTTTTACAGTAGCATTGTTTATTGCGAACTTGTCTTTTGTAGATTCAGCAGGAAGTGCAGAGTTGTTGAATCAAGCAAAGATCGGGGTGTTTTCCGGATCATTAATATCCGGTTTAATGGGATACTTTATGCTTAAAAAAGTATTGCCGAAAGAAGAGTCAGTAGAAGCATAATAAAGAAATCCCCGTAATGAAGCATTGTCCATTACGGGGGAAGCGTGGTTAATTCATCTGAGATATTTTGAAACTGTGTTTTACAGTCTGTTTTGTACTTTGTTTATTATTATAACTCAATTTCCATAAAATAGTTTTATAAGTAAGGTGGAATAATTGTCTTTTAGCATTTAGAAACAAATAGACGGACTATTAAAAGATTTGTGATTTCTATAATCCCGAAATATTAATGTATATTCGTTGTTTAAATACAGTCATTATATGTCGAAATTCGAATTAGATACGGACAACAAAGAGTTTCTGGACGCACTTCAGTTAATCAATCATACCCGACAATCAGTCTTTCTTACAGGTAAAGCAGGTACCGGAAAGTCTACTTTCTTAAAATACATTTGCGCAAACACAAGAAAAAAGTTTGTAGTATTGGCTCCAACAGGTATTGCTGCAATTAATGCGGGAGGAGTAACAATTCATTCATTTTTTAAGTTGCCACTTCGTCCGTTATTACCCGATGATCCTGATTTAAGTTTGCAAGGAGGACGGATATTCGAATTCTTACGCTATAAAAAGGAACACAAAACACTTTTAAAAGAAGTTGAGCTAATAATCATTGATGAGATATCAATGGTGAGAGCTGATATTATTGACTGTATTGATCGTATTTTAAGAGTTTATTCGGGGAATATGCGCTTGCCGTTCGGAGGCAAGCAGTTATTGTTTGTGGGAGATGTATTTCAATTGGAGCCAGTAGTTAAGTCTGATGAAAAAGAAATTCTTAAGTTATTCTATGAGTCTTCTTTCTTTTTTTCTGCAAAAGTCTTCAAGGAGATTCACCTAGTTCCAATCGAGCTACAAAAAGTCTATCGTCAAAAAGATAAGGAGTTTGTTGCTATTTTAGATCACATTCGATCCAGTACGGTTACTGATCGTGACTTGTCAATTTTAAATCAACGTTGCATTCCATCGTTTAATCCTTCAGAAGAGGAAATGTACATTACTTTAGCAACCAAACGTGATAGTGTTGATTATATCAATGAGCGAAAGTTGGCTGAGATTAAAGGCAAAGAAACCATCATTTCGGGTAAAATTACAGGAGATTTTCCAGTATCTTCTTTACCTACATTAGTAAAGTTATCGTTGAAAGAGAAAGCGCAGGTTATTTTTATCGATAATGACCCGATGCGCAGATGGGTGAATGGTACAATTGGTGTTGTATCGGGTATAACAGATGCCGGCGATGTTTATGTATTACTTGAGAATGGAAGCGAGCACTTGGTTGAGCCTTCAGCATGGCAAAATAGAAAGTTTACCTATAATGAAAAAGATAAAAAAATTGAGGAGGAGATAATCGGAAGCTTCGAGCAATTACCTATTCGCTTAGCATGGGCAATTACAGTGCATAAGAGTCAAGGGTTAACTTTTTCGAAGGTGGTTGTTGATCTTACCGGGGGAGTTTTTGCCGGAGGACAAACCTACGTTGCTTTAAGCCGCTGTACTTCACTCGAAGGTTTAGTGTTGAAACGCAATATTCAGCAACGGGATATCTTTGTGCGAGATGATATAAAGGTTTTTAGTCGTCAATTCAATGATCAACGATTGATTGAGCAAAGTATGAGGGAGGCTGAGGCGGAAACATTATATCTGAATGCATATAAAAGTTTTGCCAAAGGCGATTATGCAGCATCTGTTGATGCATTTGCTAAAGCGGTAGATACAAGAAATGATTTGTCAGATCCTTTAGTGAAGCGATTTATTCAACGTCAACTATATACCATTGAAAAGCAGAAGCAAGAAATAGCTCAGATCAAAGAGCGTCAATATGAAACGGCAAAAACGATGCGCAACTATGCTGAAGAGTTTTATTTTATGGGCAACGAATGTATCACTACAGCTAATGATACAAAAGCAGCGTTGCGAAACTTTGATAAAGCAATAGAGTTTGATCCGTTATTTCTGGATGCATGGATACGCAAAGGAGTTACCTTATTTGATTTGGGCGATTATTACAATGCGGATACTTGTTTTAATAAAGTAATTGAGCTTTCGCCTCGATCCTTCAAGGGTTGGTACAATAAGGCTAAAAGTATGTTGTCTCAAAATCATTTGGATGAAGCAGAGTCGGCATTCCTAAAAGCAATCTCAATAAAGGGAACAAATGCATCAGCACATGATTATTTAGCTGATGTTTATGCAAAGAAAGGTCTTGAAGATCTAGAAGAGCAATATCGTTATAAAGCTGATCAAATACGCAAACAAAAAAAGAGAAACTCAGGGAGAAAGTAGGTCTTTTATGCACAAGGAACAGATATTTGTGCATAAAAGTGTTTATTTGTACTTGTGTAAATAAATATATAAGATTGTATGATATGGTTTATTTCCGAGCAGGGTTCTTATTTGTTTTTTCATTCTTATTCTATTGTATTTCTTTCTATAAACCATCAAACTTTACAATTACTATCTTGTTCTATTCATAAGTGATTAATGAAATTTGAGACTTGTAAATGCAACGTTTCTTTGCTAAATATTTACATGAAAGTGCAATTTAAGTCTTAAAACTTTGCTTTGTATTGAATTTTTCTACCTTTGCAAAGCTGTTTTGTAAAAAATAAACAGTCTTATTTTATCATTACAGTTTTCTAACTATTAATATTATGGCAGAACTTAAAGAAAAACTTTTCTCAGATTTTCCCCAGGTAACACCTGAAGCCTGGAAGGAGAAAATAGTTGCCGACCTTAAAGGTGTCGACTTTGAGAAAAAGCTTGTTTGGAGAACCAATGAAGGTTTCAATGTCAACCCTTTTTACACAGCGGAAGATATCGAGGGAATGAAGACAACAGAGTCTTTGCCCGGAGAATTTCCTTATGTTCGTGGTACCAAGAAAGACAATGACTGGAAAGTACGTCAGAACGTAGAGGTGAATTGTATCGAAGCAGCAAACAAAGAAGCTTTGGATTGCTTGTCGAGAGGTGCAGATTCTCTTGGTTTCCAAATTAAAGCAGACGATGTTACAGCAGATAACATTGCAAAATTGCTAACAGGAATTAATCCTGAAGTTGTAGAACTTAACTTTAAAACTTGCAACCGTAAAAGCGTAGAACTTATCACTATTTTGGTAAACTATATCAAAGCAAGTGGTTATGACGTGCTAAAATGCTTCGGTTCGGTAGATTACGATCCTTTCAAGAAAATGCTTGTTAAAGGTAAAGAGAATGCCGAATGGGTAGCAGAATCTAAAGTTGTAGTTGAGGCTGCACAGGCACTTCCTCGTTTCAGAGTATTGTCTGTAAATGCAGTAAACTTCAACAATGCAGGTTCATATATTACTCAAGAGCTAGGTTATGCTTTGGCTTGGGGTAATGAAATGATTGCAAAATTAAATGAAGCAGGTTGTCCGGTAGATACAGTAGCGAAGAAGATTAAATTTAACTTCGGTATCGGTGCTAACTACTTTATGGAAATTGCTAAATTCCGTGCTGCAAGATGGTTGTGGGCTGAGATTGTTGCTGCATACGCACCAAAATGTCAACACGATTGTCCTAATAATCAGCCAGACGGATTATGTCGTTGCGCTGCAAAAATGTATATGCACGCTACAACTTCCGAATGGAACATGACTATTTACGATGCACATGTAAACTTGCTTCGTTCTCAAACTGAAACAATGTCAGCTGCTATTGCAGGTGTTAATTCGATTACAGTGACTCCATTTGATAAAGCTTATAAAAAAGCAGATGAGTTCTCTAAAAGAATTGCACGTAATCAACAACTATTATTAAAAGAGGAGTCTCATTTTAATAAAGTAGTAGATGCATCAGCAGGTTCTTATTATATCGAAAACCTTACTTCATCTATCGCCGATCAAGCTTGGAAACTATTCAACGAAGTTGAAGATATGGGCGGATTCTATCAAGCAGTAAAAGAAGGTGTAATTCAAGGCGCTGTAAACGCAGCATCAGCAGCTCGTAAAGCAGCAATTGCCACACGTCGCGAAATCTTGCTTGGAACAAATCAATATCCAAACTTTACAGAAGTAGCAGCAGCTAAGATTGAAAAATCTGAATGTTGTGGATGTGGATGTTCACAAGAGAAAACGATTGCAACATTATGCTTTGATAGAGGAGCTTCAGAATTTGAAGAGCTTCGTCTAGCAACTGAGAAGTCAGGAAAAACGCCAAAAGTGTTTATGCTAACAATCGGTAATCTAGCAATGCGTTTGGCGCGTGCTCAATTTGCTTGCAACTTCTTCGCATGTGCAGGATACAAAGTTGTCGACAATCTTGGTTTTGAAACAGTAGAAAGCGGTGTTCAAGCTGCTAAAGCTGCCGGAGCCGACGTGATTGTTCTATGCTCAAGCGATGATGAATATGCTGAATTCGCACCTCAGGCAAAAGCTGCAATTGGAAACGATGCAGAACTTGTAATTGCCGGAGCTCCTGCTTGTATGGATGAACTTAAAGCTCAAGGTATCGACCAGTTTATTAATGTTCGTTCTAATGTGCTTGAAACATTAAAAGCATTTAATGCAAAGTTAGGTATAGCTTAATACAGATATGAGAAAAAAAACCACTTCTTCCGATTGGGCTGCTTATGCTCGACCTTGGTCTTTACCAGGCGGCTCTATGCCCTCATTTGTTGCGATTATGTATGTTTATTATATAAGCATACTTTCTGGAAATCATATTGAATGGTTTCTAGGGTTTGTTGCATTGCTTGGAGCATTGTTTTTCCAAACAGCAGGCAACTTGTTTCATGCGTACAAGCATTATGGTGAAAGTCATAAATCGGTTGAGGTAAATAAAACTCCACAACCACCCAAAAGTCTATTAGTGATAGCTAATATTTGTTTGATCGTAGGTATGTTGATAGGCTTGTTTCTATTGATGACCAGTGGTTGGCAATTGGCTTGGATGGGAGTCGTTGGTGTTTTTGCGGTTTTACTATATCCCCGACTTAAATATACATTATCGGGAGATCTTCTCATCTTTCTTGTATATGGTCCGTTGGTTGTATTAGGTACAGGGTATGTATTAACTTCCATATTAGTTTGGCAATTATTGTTGCTTTCTATACCGGTAGGACTAATTACATTGAATATCATCCAGTCGCATGCAATTACGGAATACGTTGCAGATAAGCATACAGGTGTACGCACGGCAGTGTTATCAAAAAACATAACACAGCTTACAAGTTTTTATAAAGCTCATATCTATGTGGCATATAGTATACTTGTTTTGTTAGTAATAACAGATGTACTGCCTTTGATGTCTTTATGCGCGTTGTTTACCTTGCCGTTGGCATGGAAATGTATTGTACTGCTTCGCGATGTGAACAACTCTTCATCTGAAGCGATCAAAGACCTAAATAAGTTAACTTCACGATTGCAATTATTGTTTGCACTGCTCTTGTCTTTATCATTCTTATTTGCCGGATGGCAGTAAGCAGCAGTGTAGTATTCAATAATAAGAAATAGACAAAAAATGAGACCGAATTTTAGAAATATAGATTACAAATCGGCCGGCTTTACTTCAACCAATGCAAGTGAATGGGCCAAAGCAAACGGAATCGACTCTGTTTGGAACACTCCGGAACATATTCAGGTTAAGCCTGTATATACAAAAGAAGACCTTGAAGGCATGGAGCATCTTGGTTATGCTGCCGGTTTGCCACCATATCTTCGTGGGCCATATAGCGGTATGTATGCGATGCGTCCTTGGACAATTCGTCAATATGCGGGCTTCTCTACAGCTGAAGAATCAAACGCATTCTACCGTAGAAATCTAGCGTCAGGACAAAAAGGTTTGTCTGTTGCATTCGACCTTGCAACGCACCGCGGATACGACGCCGACCACGAACGCGTAGTTGGTGACGTAGGTAAAGCTGGTGTATCTATTTGTTCACTAGAAGATATGAAAGTTTTATTCGAAGGTATTCCATTGAATAAAATGTCTGTATCTATGACAATGAATGGTGCGGTACTTCCTATACTAGCATTCTACATCAACGCAGGATTGGAGCAAGGAGCTAAGCTTGAAGAGATGGCAGGAACCATTCAAAATGATATCTTGAAAGAGTTCATGGTGCGTAATACATACATCTACCCACCAGAATTCTCAATGCGTATCATTGCTGATATCTTTGAATACACTTCACAAAATATGCCTAAGTTTAACTCGATCTCTATCTCCGGCTATCACATGCAAGAGGCAGGAGCAACGGCAGATATCGAGATGGCTTATACACTTGCCGATGGTATGGAATACCTTCGTGCAGGTATCAACGCAGGTATCGACGTTGATGCGTTTGCTCCACGTTTGTCTTTCTTCTGGGCGATTGGTATGAACCACTTCATGGAGATTGCAAAAATGCGTGCGGCACGTATGTTGTGGGCTAAGATTGTTAAGAGCTTTGGCGCTAAGAATCCGAAGTCATTGGCACTTCGTACACACAGTCAAACTTCAGGATGGTCGTTGACAGAGCAAGATCCGTTTAATAACGTAGGTCGTACTTGTATCGAAGCGATGGCAGCTGCACTTGGTCACACTCAGTCTTTGCACACAAATGCACTTGACGAAGCGATCGCACTTCCTACCGACTTCTCTGCACGTATTGCTCGTAATACACAGATTTATATCCAAGAAGAAACTCAAGTTTGTAAAGAAATCGATCCATGGGCAGGTTCTTTCTATGTAGAGTCGTTGACAAACGAACTTGTAGAAAAAGCATGGGCTCACATCCAAGAAATTGAAAGCATGGGTGGTATGGCTAAAGCAATCGAAACAGGTCTTCCAAAACTTCGTATCGAAGAAGCTGCTGCTCGTACTCAAGCTAAGATCGACTCGAATGCTCAAGTAATTGTGGGTGTAAACAAATATCGTCTAGAGAAAGAAGATCCTATTGATATTCTTGAAGTAGACAATACCGCTGTGCGTATTCAACAAATCGAACGTCTTAACCAAGTGAAAGAAGTTCGTGACGAAGCAGCTGTGAAGAAAGCATTGGAAGCAATCACTACTTGTGCGGATACTAAAGACGGAAACTTATTAGCTTTGGCAATCGAAGCAGCAAGAGTACGTGCTACGCTGGGTGAAATCTCGGATGCATGTGAAGCTGTTGCCGGACGTTATAAAGCAATCATTAGAACTATTTCGGGCGTGTACTCATCAGAAACTAAGAAAGACGCAGACTTTGTTCGTGCTTGCGAACTAGCTGAAGCGTTTGCGAAGAAGGAAGGTCGTCAGCCACGTATTATGATCGCGAAAATGGGACAAGACGGTCACGACCGTGGAGCTAAAGTTGTAGCGACAGGATACGCAGACTGCGGATTCGACGTGGATATGGGACCATTGTTCCAAACTCCAGCCGAAGCTGCTCGTCAGGCTGTGGAAAACGACGTGCATGTAATGGGTGTTTCTTCATTGGCTGCGGGTCACAAGACGCTTGTGCCTCAGGTAATCGAAGAACTTAAGAAACTAGGTCGCGAAGATATCATCGTTATCGCAGGTGGTGTTATTCCGGCACAAGACTATGATTTCCTATACCAAGCTGGTGTATCGGCAATCTTTGGTCCTGGAACTTCAGTTTCAAAAGCTGCTTGTCAGATCCTTGAAATCATGTTGGAAGACTAATCTTCTGACCTCGATATACAAAGCGGGCGTGCCATTTCTGGTACGCCCGCTTTATTTTTTATCTTAATTTAAAAGCAATCTTCTTTACTTCTGGTGTAATGTATATTTGCTTCGCATCTACAAATTGCCCAACCCAGATAGGATCAAACAATGCAATCTTTCGGAGCACCTCCGCAACTGCAGTTTTATGCAAAGCATCTTCACGCTTAATATTCAATCGCATCGAAGCGTCTAGTATATGATGATGTTGTTTCAGCTCTTTGCAATTGGCAAAACCAAGCATCGCACATCTACTTAGCCAAATGTTTTCTGAAGCACTCCAGTCAATGATCTGATCAATAATATCAGGATTACCGTCGTTAATCAATGCTGCGATCACTATTTGAGCAAGTTTACTACATGTAAACTTGTCATAGATCAAGTTGTCGTTAAACAGCATTTCTACATGATAAAGCACAACTTTATCTTCGATTTTACCGATGATACATTTCTGATAAATCAAGATACCTGCAATTTTGTACTCCGCAATTTCTTTCGAAAGCATTAAATCTGCAACCTCAAGATACTCTTTTACGGTAAGCGGATTTTCTTTCTTCCATTCGCGCACAATGCTTTTGAGTTGTGGCATTGTTACACCTGCAAATTGAATGGCATTATGTAAATGCCGATTCCACCAATCACTTTTAGCCTCGTTGGCATGTTGATTGATTTGTTTTATTAAGTGCTTAGCATGTGTATCCATAGCGATCTGTTTTCTTTTAAAACAAACGATACGCCTTAATGTTATGAGATACACATGTTAACGCTCTTTTTTTATCAAATAAGCCTCAAAGCTTATCGAAGCAACTCAACATCGGCTGCATGCTTTGGTATAGGTTTACCTAGCAAACGTTTGCCATCCGCTGTGATTAAGTAGTCTTCTTCGTTACGAATACCACCGAAATCTTTGTACATCGACGTCTTTTCGTAATTGATAAAGTCGGTAAATTGATTTTCGGCTCTCCATTTGTCGATCAGTTCAGGAATGAAATAGATGCCCGGTTCGATGGTAAGAACAAAACCTGGTTCTAGTGTACGACCCAAACGGAGCGACTTACGACCAAATTGAGTGCTCTTTGGTTGTCCGTCATAACCAACCCAAACTTCACCCAGATTCTCCATGTCGTGTACATCAAGCCCCATCATATGTCCGAGTCCGCAAGGCATAAACAGCGCATGTGCACCTGCTTTTACCGCTTCGGCCGCATCACCTTTCATAAAACCAAGCGACTTCAAACCTTCTACAATTGTCATGCAAGACAGATCATATACATCTTCAAAACGGATACCCGGTCTTAGAGCATTTACAGCCGCTTCGTGTGCAGCAACTTGGATGTCGTAGATGTCGCGTTGGCGTTGAGTGAAGGCAGAATCGGCAGGGATGGTCGAAGACATGTCACCGGCATAGCCCATCGCCGTTTCGGCACCGCAGTCGAGTAGGAGCATATCTCCACTTTTGATAGTGTTACCATGGTAATGATTGTGCAGGGTTTGCCCATTGATTGTAGCAATTACCGGAAACGAAAGCTGTCCGCCCGCGGCAAGAGCCACCTCAGTTACAGCCGCAGCCACTTCACATTCTTTGATACCCGGACGCACCATACGCATTGCAGTAAGGTGCATATCTGCCGTGATATCACAAGCTTTTTCAATTTCCTCAATTTCCTCGGCCGATTTGTAGTTACGCATGTTTACAACAGCTCTGATAAAGTCTGTCGATGCAATCTGAGCCGAAGGTTTAAGATCTATCCATTCGATCAGCTTCAACGTATGTTCGGCACGGTAGGGAGGGAGGAAGTGAATTTTACGACCCTGCGCTACAGCCTTTGCAAGATAGTTGGCAATAGAAGCCGATGGCATCGTTTTGTCGATACCGATACGCTCGCATTTTTCTTTTAGTGTAGGCTGAGTTCCCATCCACACGATGTGATCGATAGTAAGCTCATCGCCAAAAACAATCTCTTCATTTTCGTCAAGGTCGATAATTGCAGAAAGACCTGCATAGTTAAGACCATAATAATATAGGAAAGTTGAGTCTTGTCTGAAATGGTAAGTATTATCGGCATAGTTTACGCCGCATTCGTCGTTGCCCATAAACAAGAGAATACCGGAAGTTAGTGTCGACTTTAGTTTCTCTCTACGAGTTATATACGTTTCTTTACTGAACATGATATTATATGTTTTATAATGTGGTAGAACCAAAGGTAGCATATTAATTAAAGAAAACAAAAAATGATTATAACCTTCTTGCAAAGTATGCATTGTGTAATCAAGATACTGTACAAACTTTAGAAGCAATACGCGAGAGATCAATTAGGTTTTTACATTAAGGTAGATTCCTTCAAGTTGGAATGCGCTTTCGTTATATAAGGATATCTGCGATTAACGATTGGTTTTTGCTTGTAGATGAAGCGAAATAGCTGTTTTCGTGCATCTGGAAAAACGTAATCTAATTTCGTTTTGAATGGCTGAATTGACATCTTCGCACAGATAAGTCATGAGAAACGACGCATTTTTCAATATTTTTGGCGGGTTTTCTTGCAAAAAGCATGCATGGTTTATAAATAAAGCTAGTTTGCTTTTTTTGTAAACCAAATGACCTTTTCAGATAAACCTAAAGAGCTTTTTTTCGTTGGCTCAAAAATGTTCTCAATGAAGACTGTTTTCTGTTTTCATTGAAGCTGTATTTCGTTTTCACCGAAAACGTGTTTGTGAACTCATGAGTTAGATAGATCTTTTTTTGAGCTTGTTGGCCGTAGCGTGAGTTGTATGCGGTCGCAGGTGTGAGTGATCTCGTATACGTTACGCTAAGGGAGTTTAGAAATGTCAAAATGGAAGGGTTATAAGAAGTTTGCTAACAGCCTGTTGGTTGTTTTACTTTGTTCTATACTCGTTTGTAAGCATTGTGGTTGCAGATATAGCTCTCATGGATCATTTTAATACTTTAGAAAACAGCTTCTTTTTGTGTGAACGAAGCTAAAAATAGGTAATGGTGTATGGGGTCTTGTTTGTAAACAAATAGCTTAAGATAAGTTGGTTAAAGTAGATATTTACAATAACGATCGGTCCGCTATTTAGATTATTCAATTTTTCATCGAAAAGAATACTGTATTTTAATTGTATTCTTATGCATAAAAGTTGTTTGTGTGAATTGAAGTATAACTCTATTTCAAAAACTTTCCTTTCTATGAACTGTTTTAAATACAAATAATAGACACTTCATATTATTGCTATGGAAACTAAAACTAAAAATGGAGAGCAAATAAAGAACATCCCTACTGTAGAAATATTGGTATCTGTAGATAAAGTAGCGCCAATTCAAGTAATAGGACCTGTTGTTGTGAAAACTTCGGATGGAAAAGAATATCACATAAAGGATAAATGCTTTATTTGTAGTTGTGGAAAATCGCAAAATAAACCCTTCTGTGATGGTTCTCATGAAGGACATGGAAAGGAACCGAGCGAAAACTTCTTTTGATTTGTAAAAGAGATGAATTGAATACTCTTAGTCTTAATACTAAATAGCCCCTAAAAAGATGTTCTCTTTTTAGGGGCTATTTATATAATGAAAGATAGTTATTCTTATTTCAACTCAACAGTTGCTTGTTTTCTAAATTCGGGAGTGATGTCGAGATTTTGTTTCGAGCCTCCTTTTTTGATCACAAAGTTAGAGTTGTTTTCTCCATTGATATCTACATAAGGTGCAAACTTATATAAGTATGAGAATGCAGGCAAGTATTCATTCTTTGTAAATGCTTTTGCAATCTCAGGATAGAAGCCTTCACTCCAAAACATACAGCGCATAAATCCGTTGTTGTCAGTAAATCGAGTGTCGGGATCTCTAAAAGGCATTGTTTCTGTAATAAAGCGTTTGTAGGCTGCGCTAAACTCTTCGGCCGAGTGATTCATTTTTGTTTTGTTGATCTTCTCAACTACGTCACCCTTACGGATGCCGGCGTTATAGGCAGGTGAGTTCTTGTCTACAGCAACAATCTCACTCAAGTTGTTGATATCGTAATGCAATCCTGTGTAATTGTATGCTTTGCTTTTGGCTAGATAGTATGGATTGCGACCATATTTAATTACAGGAAATTGCATCAACATAAGTGGAGTGTTGATGCGAGCATATTCGTTTATCGACATGCTTTTGGTTAGTAATTCATTCGATTCACATTCCCAAATGATTTTGAGTTGGCCCGTTTGTGAGCTTTTACGATCGATCAATCTAAAGCCATATTGAAGCAAGTATTCGGCATCCGACTCCGGAGATTCGATTGGTAAGAATGGAAATGCTTCCATCGATTTAGTTACCGGATTGAAGCGATATTGCTTTTGATTTTTGTTTTTCGAACTAACTGAACTAAAGTTCGGATTCTTATCAAAGTAATAGAATGTTTGTATAATAATGTCTGGTTGATCCGGATCATACACAAGACCTTTGCTCAAAAGCTCCTTCTTTATCGTGTTGTTGATGGCAGTTTCCAACTCGAAGTTTGCATCGTCGATGGTTGTAAATGCAAAACTATGGTAGTTGGATAGGTTAGTTGTGTAATCGGCAATCGTTTTATATGGACAAGCAAAAGCTTGATTGTTTGTCGACTCCAGGCTGTAGAATGAAAATGCCGAAGCAAGATCCGATTCACTGATAGCTTTGGCTTGCTTGCATTCTTTTTTCAATAGAATTTGTTTCGATGGCGAATTAAAGTTTTGTACCGTCACGATAACATCATTGTTGCCTCTAAGGTTGAATAAGTCTTCTATCTCAGCTTCTGTAATAGAAGAAGTAGAAACTCCGTCTATTTCAAGAATAATGTCATTTATTCTAAGGCCCGAAGTGGCGGCTTGTGTGTAAGGTGTTATGTTTTTAACTACAGGTAAATCTTTTCCCCAACTGTCGGCTTTACTCAATTCATAGTTAAACCCTAGTCTGCATATAATTTCGTTTCCGTTTTGTGCAAAAACCGAAGCCGAGATAAAGAGCATCAAAAGGTTCAAAATAGTTCTGTTCATATATCGAATGTCATTTATTGTTTTAGGCATAAATTTAATATATGACAAAAATAATAGATTAAATGATTAGAGAACGAAAGTATGGCAGTATATTTGATAACTTATTAAAGAGAGTTGATATGCCTAAAAGGAAAAGTATACTTTCAAAACTGGCGAATTACCTTCGTGGAAAGGCTGATTTGCCTGAAAATCAGGTTGAAAATAATAAAGATTATATTGCTATGAAAGATCAAGAAAATGTAAATCAGGAAGAGTTGATTAATAACAACGAAGAAGTAGCTACTGAAGGAGCGACAAATGTACAGTCTGAAGCGGAAAACTTGTCCGAATCAGCATCAATTACTGACAATGTGTCGGCAGAGATCGAAATGCTACAAAATAAGGTTGCAGAAATGAACGACTCTCACCTTCGTTTGATGGCGGAATACGATAACTATCGTAAAAGAACAATCCGCGAAAAAGCAGAACTAATCAAATCGGGTGGCGAGGGTGTATTGATAAACCTATTGCCTGTAGTTGATGATTTTGAAAGAGCATTGGCAAACATTCAGAACGCAGAAGATTTAAAAGCTATTACAGAAGGTGTAGAGCTTATCTACAATAAATTTATCAGTTTCTTGTCTCAACAAGGTGTAAAACCTATCGAAGCAAAGGATGCTGATTTCGATACTGAGCTATGTGAAGCTATTGCAACAATTCCGGCGCCGGCTCCAGAAATGAAAGGTAAAGTGATCGACTGTGTACAAACAGGATACACTTTGCATGAGAAAGTGATTCGTCACGCTAAAGTTGTTGTTGCAGAATAATAAGGAGGTCACAAAATAGAATGAGCAAAAGAGATTATTACGAAGTGCTGGGTGTATCAAAAGATGCATCAGCAGATGAAATAAAAAAAGCATATAGAAAAAAGGCTATTCAGTTTCACCCGGATAGAAATCCGGATGATAAAGAGGCTGAAGAGAACTTTAAAGAAGCGGCCGAAGCTTATGACGTATTGAGCGACCAAAACAAACGTGCTCGTTACGATCAATTTGGTCATGCCGGCATGGGCGGAGCTGCTAGCGGCGGTGGTCCTGGTGGTTTTGGCGGAGCAGGCGGTTTCTCTATGGACGATATCTTCTCTCAATTTGGAGATATTTTTGGTGGTCATTTTGGCGGCTTCGGTGGTTTTGGTGGCGGACAACGTGGTGGCGGTGGCCGTCGTGTAAATCGCGGATCAGACCTACGTGTAAAAGTAAAACTTACACTCAAAGAGGTTGCTACAGGTGTAGAAAAGAAAATCAAAGTAAAGAAATACATTGCTTGTACTTCATGTAGCGGTACCGGTGCCGATGCTGGTACGGCTTATGAGTCTTGTACTACATGTCATGGTACGGGTTCGGTAACGAAGATTGCAAACACCATTCTTGGTCAAATGCAAACTTCAGCTCCATGTCCTACTTGTCATGGTGAAGGTAAAATCATCACTAAGAAATGTTCTCATTGTAATGGAGAAGGTATTGTACGTGATGAAGAAGTAATTACAATCAACATTCCTGCCGGTGTAGCAGAAGGAATGCAACTTTCAATGTCGGGCAAAGGTAATGCCGCTCGTCATGGAGGTGTGAATGGAGACTTGCTTATCCTTATTGAGGAAGAGCCACATCCAGAATTGATTCGTGATGAAAATGACTTGATCTACAATTTATTGTTGAGCTTCCCAACTGCCGCAATGGGTGGTACGGTTGAAGTTCCTACTATTGATGGTCGTGCTAAGATCAAGATCGAGCCGGGTACACAACCAGGTAAGATGCTTCGTCTACGCAACAAAGGTATTCCTTCTGTTAATGGTTACGGAACAGGTGACATTATTGTAAATGTAAGCGTTTATGTTCCTGAAAACTTGACAGATTCGGAAAAGAAAACACTTACAGGCCTTGAAAATGCTTCAAATTTCCAGCCTTCAAAATCTGTGAAAGAGAAGATCTTCAAGAAGTTTAGAAGTTTTTTTGATTGATATTCAAATAGAAACGGGAGTCTGATTTAATTCAGGCTCCCGTTTTCTTTGTGTTGATCTTGAATGTGTTTCTAAAAGAAACGCTTTTTTTAATGGTACCTTACACGGTATACGTGCAACGGATCCGAAACAAATAATGGTTTCTCCGCAACGGAATCGTCAATGATATAAGCATTGAGTGCTTCATAGCCGTTACCTTGTTCTATTAAATATTTTGTAGCTTCAATTTCTGCGTCAATTTGATTGTCGGCATATACAATAAGATATGCGCGTTTTACATTTTCAATAAGTACTTTTGCGTCCATAGTCTGATAGATTAATAAAGGTTCAAAATACAGAGACTTATCTCTTGAAAAACTCTTTTGGATAAGTGATGCTTCCTTTCACATTTTGCAAAGCATTCTTTTCAAGTTCAAGTCCCATAAAATACATGTCTGGCATATCAAAAGGGCTTTTGTATCCCAGTTCAGATGCCGGAATATAGCCATATTTTGGGAAAAAGTCTTCCATTCCCAACAAAAAGATAGCCTTAAAACCTAATTTCTTCGCAATCTCATGACCGGTATGCATCAATTCAGTAGCTACGCCCATATGTTGATATTCAGGATCAACAACAATATGGGTTAGGGCAAGCGCATCAAAAACTTTGTTGGTATCTACAATTTTAATACGAACAAACATTACATATCCCACAATTGTATCGTTTAGAATGGCTACTAGTGCGAGGTGCTTTTCATAGGCTTCGCTATGACGTAGACGTTCTATTTGTTCCTCCTCATTGTGCGTACTCATTTTACTGTGTTTGTACGCTGAATGAATAATTTTAGAGATTTGTCTAAAATCATCGGTCTCTTCTTTTCGAATGATTAATCCTTTTATCATAACAGTCACATCTTTAAGTATATATAGAACAATGCGTGTTTTTATATGGTTGTGTGTTGCAGTAACTTAAATAAACAACCGACGGTTTTTTAAGCTTTGAGGATAATACTCTTAAAAAAACGCTGTAAATTTGAAGTTCTTAGGCGAAACATATTTAAGTTTTACAGCAGCATGATAAATCGAAACTCTACATCAGAAGAGATTAACTCAATGATGAAGGATACTGTAATAGATCATTTAGGAATTGAGTTTACAGAAATTGGCGACAGCAGAATTGTGGCAACAATGCCTGTTGATGAAAGAACGGTACAACCGGCACGAATTCTTCACGGTGGCGCAACGTTATTGTTGGCCGAAACTGTGGCGGGGTTAGGTTCGCAGCGCCTATGTAACTCTGGCGAAGAATGTAGAGGAATTCAAGTAAGCGGTAGTCACATATCTTCGGTTCGCGAAGGCGTTGTAAAAGCTGTGGGTACATTAGTACATAAAGGAAAGTCTACACATATATGGAATATCGATACATTTTCTATATCGGGTAAATTAGTGTCTTCTGTGCGAGTAACGAATAGTATATTACACAAGAGATGATATTGGATAGTCAGAAGTTTGCCGGTCTAGATCGCTTGATTGGAGGTGAAATTAGTTTTGCTTTATTCAGACTACCAGGAGAGTCGGATTTTAAATTAATAGTACAAGAAAAGGGAGAGCCTAAGCAGTTGCAAGCTTATGAAGATATTTCTTCAGAGGCGGGCTTTGTGGTAGCTCCATTTGCTGTATCAAAAATGAATCCGATATTATTGATTCATCCTGATATTTATCTCGACAGCGATGCTACAATTTCAGGTTATTTGAAATCGAGTGCAAATCAAGCATTGAAGATCGATACGGAGAACTTTGCACATGAA
This sequence comes from Porphyromonadaceae bacterium, assembly GCA_003447595.1. GTDB lineage: Bacteria > Bacteroidota > Bacteroidia > Bacteroidales > CAMTPD01 > UBA12018. The sequence continues at coordinate 8,116 of DLYT01000040.1, read as the reverse complement.
GTTTCTGTTGCGAAAGCTAGTTATGCCAAGGTTTTTGATTTATTCAATAAAGAGCTTCATAACAACTCATTCGATAAGCTTGTGTTGTCAAGAAATTATACCATCGAAAAGCCGGATGGCTTTTCTTGGCGCGAAAATCTCTTGCGCGCAGGGTTATTGTATTCTGATGCTTTTGTATATTTGTTTTACACTCCTGCTACAGGATGTTGGATGGGGGCAACTCCGGAAATCTTGCTGTCGGGTAGTGAAGGGATATATACTACGGTTGCGCTTGCCGGAACAATGAAAAGCGGAATCAGTATAAAGCCCGAATGGAGTACAAAAAACAAAGGCGAACAAAATGTTGTGGTGAGATATATGAGAGAGCGTATTGGTGCTTTTTCAGATTCATACGAAGAGTTTGGGCCTGATACAATAAAAGCAGGAGATTTGATTCATCTCAAGAGTACCTTTCACTTCAAGGTTTCTAAAGACTTATCTTTAGGAAAGATGTTATCAATGTTTCATCCCACACCTGCTGTATGTGGGCTGCCAAAAGAAAAAGCCTATCAGTTCATAATTGATCACGAAGGGTATAATCGATCCTATTATTCGGGCTTTTTGGGTCCGGTAATGGACAAAGAGGCCATTCATGTGTATGTAAATTTGCGTTGTATGCATGAAAATGGAAACAAGCTTACATTATATGCAGGAGGTGGTATCTTACCACAATCTGAAGTTACAGATGAGTGGCAAGAAACAGAAAATAAACTGCAAACGATGTTGCGCCTATTGGTGAAGTCGGATAATTAAATGCAAGTAGTTATGTATTCAGATAAAAAAAATATACTAGAGCTTGTGGCTCTACTTCATAAATTTGGTGTTAAGCATATTGTATTATCTCCGGGTTCGCGAAATGCGCCCTTGATACATACATTTACACATCATCCTTCTTTCAAATGCTATACGGTTGTTGATGAGCGAAGTGCCGGTTATTTTGCATTGGGCTTAATCATGAAGCATCAATGTCCGGTTGCTGTTTGTTGTACCTCGGGTACTGCGATGCTCAATTACTCTTCAGCTGTAGCGGAAGCTTTTTATCAGCAATTGCCTTTGTTGGTAATTTCGGCAGACAGACCACAAATGTGGATTGGACAAAACGACGGACAAACGCTGCCTCAGCCTGGTGCATTTGGTAATTTAGTACATAAGAGTGTGCAATTGCCCGAAGTAAATAGCCAAGAAGAAGCATGGTATTGCAACCGTCTGATAAACGAAGCTTTGCTTTGTCTTACTTCAGATCAAAAAGGGCCGGTACATATTAATATCCAGTTGGGCGAGCCGCTCTATGATTTCACAGTTAAGGAGTTGCCCGATGTGCGTAAGGTTGTACGCCGACAAGCGTATAATGATTTTGATATTGCTGATTATAGTTTAGCGTGGAACAAATCACATAAACGTATCATTCTAGTAGGACAATTATTGCCAGGTAATAATCTGGGTCCGCTATTGAAGCAATTGTCTTTACAATCAGACGTGGTTATATTTGCCGAACATACGGCGAATCTCGATGAAACGGGTGCATGCGTAACTTCGAGTTTTGATGCTATATTATCCATGCTCGGAAAAGTTGAGTCAGATCAATTGACCCCGGATTTATTGATTACGATAGGTGGACATATTGTCTCAAAGCGTGTGAAGAACTGGTTGCGAAAGGCAACGCCTACGCACAATTGGCATGTGGCGGAGAATGGTGAGTTTATCGATACCTTCCAGTCTCTTACCGATATAATACCACTGGCTCCGCGTCAGTTTTTGAAGAAACTAAATAAAGAAGTAAAGCACGATAGCAGTAAAGAATATCAAGAAAAATGGCGAGGATATGAGAAAAGGGTGAGGTTGATTGCCGATACCTACTTCAAAGAGTCTCCTTTTTCTGATATGATGGCTGTAGATCATGTGATTAAACATATTCCTCAATACATTTCTATTCACTGGGGAAATAGTACGCCTGTCCGCTATGGTCAGTTGTTTGATATGCCTTTGGGTACAAAGCATTTTTCGAATAGAGGTACGAGTGGTATCGATGGAGTAGTTTCTACAGCGATAGGTTATGCCACGGACAACGAAACCATAACTCTTCTTGTAATTGGGGATTTGAGTTTCTTTTACGATATGAACGGGTTGTGGAATAAGCACGTTAACTCTCAAATGCGAATCGTATTGATGAATAATAGTGGAGGCGGAATATTCCGAGTATTAGGTGGTCCATCAAATTCAGATTCGATGGAAAACTACATAGCATGTTCGCATCAAACCACAGCCAAAGGCTGGGCCGAAACTGTAGGGTTTGAGTATCGAAGCGCGACAAATTTTGATGAGTTAGATCAAGAACTTACTACGTTCTTCGATCCAACTGCTTCACAACCTATCTTGCTAGAAGTGTTTACTCCGGCAGATATTAACCCCGAAGTATTCCGTGTATTTTACGGACGCCTTCGTGGAATTAATTAAAATTCAGGCTTAGTAAGCCTTTTGTACATGCCATTGAAAATGAAGTAGTGCAGAGGCTTTGTAGCATACCAATACATGCGTCCCCAAATATTTTGAGGGCGCATGGTTGCTTTTATACGCAACCGATTACCCGACGCAAGTTGTTTTACCGTAAATTCCAACCAGCCCTCTCCGGGCATTTTCATTTCGGCATACAAAAGTAACCGTCCGTTTTCTTTATCGGCGATCAGTACACGCCAGAAATCGAGAGCTTGTCCCGGATACAATTCATTTTTTTTTGTTCTTCCTCTCGAAAGTCCTACGCCTCGAGTAAAAAGATCCAGATATCCTCTTACTCTCCATAGCCAATTTGCATACCACCAACCATTGCTGCCTCCGGTTTGCCAGATGCGGTCGATAACTTGATATGGTGGAATATCAAAATCTTTGTCTACTTGATAAGCATATACACCAAAGGTGGGCACATGTACTCTGTCTTTTATTTGCCAGTCGATGTGACTGCTACTGAATGAATCGCGCCAACTTGACAATACATTATCTTGTTCGATACGAGTATACGCCAAGCTTACGGCTTCTTTAAAGTTTAGAAGTTGTATCGGAATAAGTTCTCGTATTGTGTTTTCTTTACAGACAACTCTATTTTTCATGCTCTCGGTAAGGTTGAGTGCAAGCGTATACGAGGTTGAGGTTACAAAATAGAGCCAGTTTGCGCACAATCTGGTTTTGATAAGAGGTAAAACAAATATATGCCTTTTTAAATGGCGTACCTCGGCTACTTGTTTCAACATGTCAAGATAGGAGAGGATGTCGGGACCTCCAATATCAAAGGATCTGTTCATCGCTTCCGGCTTGAGTAGTATGTGCAACAGATAATAAATCACATCACGTATGGCAATGGGTTGACATTGATTCTTCATAAACTCGGGCACAGTCATTGCAGGAAGCTTTTCTACCAAATCTCGAATGATTTCAAATGAAGCACTTCCCGATCCGATAATAATGGCAGCTCGTAGTATCGTGGTGGCATATGTAGTTCCACTTTGTAAGATATTGCCCACATTTTGTCTCGATGCCAAATGTTTTGATAAGTTCGAGTCGTTGTCGATGCCACTTAAATAAATGACTTGTTTGGCTGTAGTAGATTCAATATATCTTACAAAATTAGTTGCGGAAATAGCTTCATCTTCCGAAAAGTGAGATGTCGAAGCTGTCATCGAATGGATTAAATAATAGGCAGCATCGATGTCTTTTGGTAATGAAGCAAGCGTGTTTTCTTTGAGAAAGTCAGCTTCTACAAGTTCAAAGCCTTTACGATCGGCATATTGTTCGGGAAATCTGTTTTTATCACGTACCGTACAATATACTGTATGCCCTTCATCTAATAAGACAGGTAATAACCTTCCTCCGATGTAACCAGTAACGCCTGTGAGTAGAATTTTCATATTTATACATTGAATCTTACAAATATAACTGATCTGTTTGCGAGAATGTTTTTCCTAAGGTCTATATAAATAGGAGCTATTATAAAACAGAAAAGAGCGACTGTGCTTATAACAGTCGCTCTTTTATATTTTGAAAAACAATTTTATTGCTTGGTAAACTTCGTGTGTTCGAATGCTGCTCGAGAAATAAGCGGTAGTACGAAGTTATAAACACGTTGCATACCATCGTAATTAATCTTGTCTTCTGTATCTAGAGGTGAGTGATAGTCTTTATGAATACCAGTAGAGAAGGACATCGAAGGAACTCCTTTGCGGTTGAATGAAGCGTAGTCTGTACCTTCAAGTCCGGACATAATCAATGATAGATTTAGTTGATTAGGATTAGGCAATGTTGATAAATGAGAAAAAGCCTCGGTAACGACCCCTACGCCACGAATGTTGAGGTTGTTTTTTACCATGCGGCCGGTCATATCAAAGTTAAACATTGCTTTAATACTCTTCAGAGGAACAAGTGGATGTTCTGCAAAATAAGTAGATCCTACCAATCCCCATTCTTCAGCACCAAAGGCAACGAATACGATATCTCTTTTCAATAAGTCTTGGTGTGACGAAAAATATCGAGCCAATTCAAGAAGTGTTGCAATTCCGGTTGCGTTGTCATCTGCACCGTAATTAATTTCAGTAACACCATCTTTTGTTGTAATACCCATGTGATCGTAGTGTGCACCAATCACAATACAATCGTTGTTTGGGTTATACTGTGGTGCAGCCTTGATACGAGCTACTACATTTTGCGTATATTTCTCCTTCTTATTACCTCCGAATATTTTGGCAAAATACTCCACATTGGCACCATCTTTTAGCAATGCCGCAGTTTTAGGAGTAACGTATACAAGCGAAAGAGTTCTGCTAAGATAGCGTACGGCTTCAACCGTAGGTAGTTCTTCCGTAGCAATAACGATGCCTGCAACTTTAGCTTTCTCTGCTGCACGAATTTGTTTGCGCAATGTATCTTGGTAAGCTTCAGGTGTTGATTGTATATGGTCTATCATAACAATCTTTCCTTTTACATCAAGGGTATCGAAGTTTGCAGGGCTACCTTCTCCGATGTATTCAACTTTACCATTAAAGCCGCCGCTCCAAGAATATGTGCTAGGCGTATAGTCTGTATTGATGCGTAGCTTTTTGCCGTTGACTTTCATTTGTGTACTATCATCGGCATACTCTCTTAATCCGGCAAAACTAAATGTTTGAAGACCTTTGTCGCCAAGCAATTCAATATTTGGCATTGTTTTCAATTGATCTACAATATAAGTAAAAGCCAATGTGTCGCCTTTTGTCATCGGAGCTCTACCGGCAAACTCTTCGCTTGATAATGTAACAACGTGTTGTTTAAATTTATCAAGCAAAGCTTGGTTCGGATTAATGGCTGCTGATTGTTGTTGTGCCTGTGACGACATACTCAAAAGAAAAAGAGAAAAGAGAAGGGAGCTTTTCATTGATTTCATATGTTGAAAATATTTAGTCTGTTAGCTATTTAAGACGCGTTAGTCAAGTTTTCGTGAAAATATTATTGTTTTCATCTTTACCCAAAGGTATCTAATTTGTTCTTTTTAGCGGGTATATTTCAACGTTTTTTTAGTATTACAGCCAAATTTGACTAGTTTTAATGAGTCATGCTCTAAACTTGCAGTCGTTGCTTTTGTTCTTTCAACAGAATAAAACTTGAAGTTATGAGAATATTGATATTATGTTCGGATAGTAGCGGAAGAGGTGAAATGGTTTACGGATTCTTGCGCTCATTTGATACGACATTAGAGTTAGATCTTGGTTCTGATGAAGCAAAACACGGTATGAGTGAATATGCAGTTCATGCCATGCAAGCACAAGGAATTGATATTACGGCCATTCATTGTTATCATACAGAAATATTTAAAGAGCAGAGGTGGGATTATATCCTTACATTAACCGATCATGATCAGCAAATTGCGTCAAAGTTGAAAGAGCGTTCAGGCGGACAAAGTATTGAGATGGAGTTTATAAATCCTTTGGATGCCGATCATACTACGCAGACAAAAGATGATGCTTATATTACGTTGAGAGATAAAATGAGTATTATACTCTTCGATTTTTATTTGCGAGATATAAAAGATAAAGAAATTCTAGGTGATGATGGTTGTGGTGTTTGGTGCGACGTGTAAAAGTTTAATTATATTTGCACCGTATTTAGAAACACAAAAAAAATAAATATGGCAAAGAGAGAATGGCAAACTATCAAGGAGTACGAAGAGATTCTTTTCGACTACTTCGAAGGTATTGCTAAGATTACAATCAATCGTCCACGTTATAGAAATGCATTTACTCCAACTACTACATTGGAAATTAGCGATGCATTGCGTATTTGTAGAGAAGATGAAAACATCAGCGTAATCGTACTTACCGGTGCAGGAGATAAGGCTTTCTGTGCAGGTGGTGACCAAAACGTGAAAGGATTGGGCGGATATATTGGTAAAGACGGAGTTCCTCGTCTCAATGTATTGGAAGTTCAAAAGCAAATTCGCTCTATGCCTAAGCCTGTAATTGCAATGGTAAATGGTTTTGCAATCGGAGGCGGACATGTATTGCACGTTGTGTGTGACTTGTCTATCGCATCTGAAAATGCTATCTTCGGACAAACCGGTCCTCGTGTAGGTAGCTTTGATGCCGGCTTCGGTTCTTCATACCTTGCTCGTGTGGTAGGTCAAAAGAAAGCCCGCGAAATCTGGTTTATGTGTCGTCAATACTC
>DLYT01000040.1:0-1156 GCA_003447595.1 Porphyromonadaceae bacterium | reverse complement strand
TTGGAAGATGAGGTTGTTGAATGGGCACAAACAATGATGCAACATAGCCCGATGGCATTACGCATGATTAAGCTAGGTATGAATGCCGAACTTGACGGACAAGCAGGCTTGCAAGAGTTTGCCGGAAATGCAACATTGCTTTACTACCTTACCGAAGAAGCACAAGAAGGTAAACATGCTTTCCTAGAAAAACGCAAACCGGAATTTAAGAAGTATCCTAAATTTCCTTGATAATAACACCTTTCGATATGAACGTTTTTATAAAACCATATAGATTGGACTTTATAAATCCCGCGGGTACTTCTCGTGGGATTTATAATTTTAGGGACTCTCGCTTTATTATTCTACAATCCGAAACCGACGCTTCGGTGTTTGGAATAGGAGAGTGTGCACCACTACCCAATCTCAGTTGCGACGATATTCCTAATTACGAAGAAGTTCTTCAGCGCTTTTGCAATACATTTCGCGAAACCGGAGTAATAGACTATGCGTCTATGAAGAATTACCCATCTATGTTATTCGGATTAGAGTCGGCTCTTTTGCATTACAATGCAGGAACATGTCGCTTGTTTGATACACCTTTTAGTAGAGGTGAAGAAGGGATCGTTATAAACGGTCTTATTTGGATGGGCTCCAAGGAGGCTATGTTTAATCAAATAGAGAAGAAGCTTTCTGCCGGATTCACGTGTCTTAAACTAAAGATCGGAGCCATCAATTTTGAAGATGAGTTGCACTTGCTTCGCTATGTACGCGAGCATTTTCCGGCCTCAGTTATGGAAATTAGAGTAGATGCTAACGGCGCTTTTGCCTCTTATGAAGCTTTGGATAAACTGAAGCGTTTAAGTGAGTTTGAGATTCACTCAATTGAACAGCCTATAAGAGCAGACCAGTGGGACGCGATGGCAAAGCTTTGTGCCAATACGCCGATACCGATTGCTCTCGATGAAGAGTTGATTGGTGTAAACGATTTTGATACAAAGAAAGAACTACTTGCTACGATCGCTCCTCAATATATCATATTGAAACCTTCTTTACATGGTGGAATCTTTGGCTGTAACGAATGGATAAAGTTAGCAGAGGAGCAATCCATACCTTGGTGGATAACTTCCGCCTTAGAGTCAAATGTCGGACTTAATGCTATTGCACAATGGACAGC
>DLYT01000063.1:22281-37682 GCA_003447595.1 Porphyromonadaceae bacterium | reverse complement strand
TTCCAAACCGTGTCGGCGCTTACTACCGTTGGTTTTAATACAGTGAATATCGGATTGCTAATGCCGATAACGTTGATGTCGCTTACGATGATCATGTACTTCGGAGCTTCTCCATCGGGTACGGGGGGCGGACTTAAAACAACGACGCTTTCGGCTACGGTGGCTTTTGTGCAATCGAAACTTGGGTTTCATCGCAATGTGACGTTGTGTGGGCGTATACTTCCTACTTATCGGGTAGATACGGCATTGGCTACTTTTGTACTTTATACTACGATTGTGTTTTTGGGTTCGTATGTGCTTACGGCAACCGAAAAGTTCGATTATCTGAGCTTGTTGTTCGAGTCGGCATCGGCATTGGGAACGGTGGGTATTTCTACGGGTATCACTCCTGAATTGTCGTCAGCCGGAAAGTGTGTGTTGATCGTTTTAATGTATATTGGGCGCGTGGGTGTGCTTACGCTGGGCTATTCGATGCTTTATCGAATGAAACAACGTACCAAACAAATCTATAAAAATGACGACTTGGCTATATAAATAATACAAGCCTCTTACCTATGCTGCGATGATGCAGTGGGTAAGAGGCTTCTCTTTTTTATTTGTCGTTGATTGTTTCGGCTGCCAGGTATCCTGCTTCAACCGCACTCTCGAAGGTAGGGTAGATCATGTAATCTCCCGCTAGAATGAGGGTGCCGGTGTTTAATTCATGGAGTCTGAGTAGTCGCTTGTAGGCTCCAAGTGTCATGACCGGATAGGCGTAGGGAAAACGCTCGATGTCGTAACCTGTGATTTTGCTGCTAGCTCCGGGGAATACTTTATCGAGATCGCTATATACTTTGCTGATCATTTCTTGCTCGCTCATGGTGTCGAGTGAATGGTCTTTGTAAGTATGTGGTGCGATATAAACCGACATGATGTATTCTTGTGGAGTGGATTGCTCGTAGTGTCGTTGTACCCAAGTGCCATCGTAGATGTCTGTAAAGAAGTAGTCGTCTGGTACTGCAAGGTCGAACGCTTTTGTAAAGATGGGTGTTTTGGAGAAAAGTGCTACCGTAGCATACGACGCGAACTCAATCTCGGAAATGATGTCTTTTGCTTCTTCGGGCAATACCGAGGAGGCTATTCTAAGAGCGATAGGTGACGGTACGGCTAGAATTACGTGCTTGGCTGCAACGATCGACTCTTTGCCTTCGCTGTTGATGTATTTGACCACGTATATGTTTTGATCTTTTTCGATATCAATCACCTGACTGTTGAGCCTTACTTTGTTTCCGAATCGTTCGCCTAACTTGTTGGTTAGTTCTGTGATTCCTTTTGTAAAAGTATATGATTCCGAACTCTCTTCCGTAGCGTCGATGTATTCTTGCTCATCGCTCACGTAGTTTACTTTGTATTCGAGGTCGCTTTCGTCGTAGTCGAAGGCTGCTTCCGGTATAAAACTCAATGCGGAGATTTCACTGAGTGAGGCTCCGAATAGGCCGCGCGATGAGATGTTGTATTTATTGATATACACCTCGGGTATGCTGTTGTTGATCAACCATTGATTAGCTGTGGTATTGTCGAGTTGCTTGGCATGACTGTTGTAGTTGAGATCCGGGATCTCGTCATACTGTGCATATTCGTCGAGTAATAGCTTTACGAAGCGATAATAGGTAGATTCGTTGCTGTTGCTAATCAAATAGCGTTCGATACCGTCGCTTCCGTAATAGAATCTTTTTCCGTCAAAGAACGCATCCATAGGTGACGGGATTTCTTTTGGTTTTAGTCCCAGTCCGTCGATCATTTTGGCGAGATGTTCTTCGGGTTTGCCCAGATATTCGGTTCCTTTGGCATAGGTGAAGTTGTTTTTTACACCTGATACGGCTCGTCCGCCTACTCGGTTTTCTTTTTCTAGAATGAGGAAATCTTTATCTTTAAGAAAGTATGCGCTGGTGAGTCCGGAGATACCGGCACCCACAATCACTGTTTCGTGGTGCTCGATGTCTTTATAGTCTTCCGGAAAGTCATCGTCAGATGCATCGCATGAACTGAAAAAGAATGCTCCCAGTAGAACCAAGGAGCTGATTCGTAGATTTATTTTACCCATAACTTTGTTCATTTTAGAATGATAAGTGTTTTGTTTAAGTGGTTGTAAACTACAAAGATCGGATTATGTGAGTGGTTGGTCAATACTGATAATTCATTAATTTGAAAGAGGCGATGAAACGACTTTACAAAATAATGCCTTTATTCGAAGCTGCTTTGATTGCTTCGATGGATGAGTTTGCTTGTAGCTTTTCGAGGATCCGTTGACGATGTGTATTGACTGTGTGTACACTAATGTTTAGTTGGTCGGATATCTCTTTGCTCAGTAGGCCTTTGTTGATAAGACGGAGTATCTCAATTTCGCGCTTTGATAGAAGTTGGCGGTTTTTGTGAGAACTGTAGTCGAGCGTGATTATATCGCCGGTTTTAATGTTGATGATTTTAAAATCGACATTGTATGGTGGTGTTTGAATCGGTGAAATGTCTATGGTGATGCGTGATAGCCATACGTTGCCTTGTGCATCGAATTCGATAGGTTCTACATGTTCAATCACGACAACGTATTTATTGTTGATTTTAGCTCTGTATTTGCGCACAAGGCGGTGCATCGGAATTTGTGATTCGATGTTGTTGTTTTTGAAGTAAAGCAATGTGTCGATAGAACTTTGGTATACGGCATCGAAATCATCGGGATGAACGGTGTCGATGTCGTCGCCAAAATAGTCGCGATAAGCTTCAGACATGTAAATAGGTTTGTTTACCTTATTGTCGTATATGGCAATTGCTTTGTGCGACTGCTTGGCAAATGATTCGATATTGTTGATGTGTTTTTCAGCTGCATGCTGATCGGTCGTGGAATAATCGAGAGGAGAAAACAGCTCTATTAAATCATCCAATACCGTCTTCGTTTGATCTTTCATCTTAGTAAAGATAGTTATTCATATACAACATGCAAAAATTCGATTTGGATTAAGTCGTGATAAAGAATACGCAAAAGCCTCTTACCTATGCTGCGATGATGCAGTGGGTAAGAGGCTTTGGTTGTATTGTAGAATCCACGAGATGATCTCGGGATGGAAACGTTGCCTTATTGAGCCGATTGGCTTTCGTCTGATGCTTCTTCTTGTTTTTGATTGACAATGAATGTGGTAGCACCGCAGGTTACAACAGCCGATTCGTCAAGGTTGACACGCTCATTCTTACCTAGACAATAGTTGCCAAGGAAAGTGCCGGTAAGACTTGGGAAGTCGCGTAGTACGTACAAAAGAGAGCCGTCTTTTTTGCGTTTGATATCGATGATACAGTGGTTGCGGCCAATACTAGGATCGCCTGTTTCGATTGGTACTTCGATGTCATTGCCTCTAGAGCGACGACCAATTACGTTTTGTCCTGTGAAAAGGGGTAACTCTTGTTTGTGACAAAAGCCGTTTTCTAGAACAGTGATTGAGCCGCAAGCTTCGCGGTTGTCGGTTTTATTAGGCGTTTTTAGTTTAATTCCGAATTTTCTTCCGCAATGGTGGCATTCGAAAAACGGAGAACTTCCATTCTGAAATTTCGTTTCGTCGAACGAGATAAAGTTATCGCATCGCGGACATCTTACTTTCTTCATAAAATCGAGGGATTTTTCTATTTCTGTGCAAAGATAACTATTTTATCCGAGATTTATTCTTTTGTACATAAAGAACCAAGGGGTTACCTTATTGTAGTACCGAACAAATTGTGTAAGTTTGCGCACTTTACAATAAAAACGTAGACTAATTTCTTTTATATATTAAAGCTAGAATGAATCGATTTGGTTGGATACTTTCCCTGACTTTTGCTTCTTTTTCGGTACTTGCTTCGGCTCAATCGCGTGAGGTGAAACTAAAGCCGCTTCCGCAAGAGATGAAGATGGCTGCCGGTAAGGCGATTACGGTACGTAATTTTGAATTGGTAAATGAGTCTGATTTTGACTTAGATGTGTTGCGCGAACTAAAGGAGTCGCTTCCTACTTCACAGGGCGGTCGCTCGGTGCAGGTGGTGTTGAAGCCATTGAAGTCGGGTGATGCTCGCTTGAAGCGTTCGGGTGCGTACCGACTAAATGTGGGTGCAGATAGAATTACGATCGAGGCTGCTGATGTACGTGCGCAGAAATATGCGGTGCAAGCGTTGAAACAGTTGGCCGTGAGTGAAGATGAAGGTTGGTTTTCGGTGCCACATATCGTACTGACCGATTATCCGGATGTGGAGTTTCGTGGTGTGGTAGAGGGTTTCTATGGTGAACCGTGGACTCATGCCGATCGCTTAGACCAGATCCGCTTTTACGGAGATAATAAATTGAATACATATATTTATGCGCCAAAGGATGATCCATATCATAGTTCTCCACATTGGCGCGATCGTTATCCTCAGGATGAGGCAAACAATATCCGCGAATTGGCGGCCGAGGCTGCTAAGAATAAGGTAGATTTTGTGTGGGCGATTCATCCGGGAAAGGATATTGACTGGAGCACGAACGACTATAACGCAATCGTGTCGAAGTTTGAGGCAATGTACGACTTGGGCGTGCGTTCGTTTGCAATCTTCTTTGATGATATCTCGGGCGTAGGTGCCGATCCTGAAAAACAGGCCGATCTGCTTAACTATGTACACAAGCAGTTTGTGACGAAAAAAGAGGGGGTAACGCCGTTGATTATGTGTCCGACAGAATACAATAAGAGTTGGGCAAACAAAGAGCCAAATAGTTATCTCGATATACTGGGCAAGAAACTAAATAAGTCGATCCGTATCATGTGGACGGGCGATAAGGTAGTAGATGATATCACCGTTGAAGGCCTCGAGTGGGTAAACAACCGCATCAAACGTAATGCCTATGTATGGTGGAACTTTCCGGTGTGCGACTATGTGCGCGATCATTTGCTAATGGGACCTGCATATGGTATCGATCCGCAGGCCGATAAGGTGATGTCGGGCTTTGTTTCGAATCCGATGGATAAACCGGAGGCTTCGAAGGTGGCACTTTATGGGGTGTCGCAATATGCATGGAACATGTCGAAGTATGATCCGAAACGTTCTTGGCGTGAGGCTTGCGCGGTATTGATGCCGGGTGCTCCGTATGCTTTTGAGTTGTTTTGTGAACACAATAGCGATCCGGGAAATAACGGACACGAATACCGTAGAGAGGAGTCGGAAAAGATTGCTCCGGTGATTCGCCAGTTTATGGAAGGATATGCAAAGGGTGAATTTAAAACACAACAGGCGTTGGAGATCATCGCGCTGTTTAACCAAATAAAGGCTGCTCCTGCCGAAATTCGCAGCAATGGTGGTAATGCGGCTATGATCGAAGAGATTGATCCGTGGCTTACACAGTTTGAATTGCTCGGACAAACGGGGTATCAGGTGATGCAGCTTGCCAAATATTGGCAGTTTAAGAAAACGGAATCGGCTTGGGATTTATACCTGAAGACCGACTCGTTGTTGAAGGAAATGAACAACATCGACAATACGTTGAATCAGAATCCGTATCAGCCGGGGGTAAAGGTGGGCTCGAAAGTGCTTTATCCGTTTATCAACCAGTTGTTTGATTATATCAGCGGATCGATGATTGCGCATACGGCCGGTGTCGAAGCTCAATCGGGTGCGATTGGCGGGAATGTGCGCTATACAAATATTGTGCAGTTGGGGGCTCAGCCATTGATCAACGATAAGAATACGATTGCTTACTCTCCGGCTATGGAGATGGTGCGTATCGCGCCGAACGACTTTATCGGGTTTGCGCTTGGAAAAGATAAGGTGGGGCAGAAGCTGTTGTTCAATTTCAAGATCGACGGCATTAGCAACTGGGGCCAGTTTGAATCGTCTACCGACGGTGAAACGTGGACACGCCTTACAGTGATGGATGAGAACGGGCGCGGTATGATCGACAACCTTTTGCCAAATACACGCTTTATCCGTTTTATCAATAAGTCGAAATATGCTGAGGCAGTATTCCTTTCGGAGTTTAAGATTTTCACTGAAGTGGGTGAGAATACCGAAGCGGTAGAAGCGATCAATGACAACGACTTGAAGTCGTATTTGCTGCTTGAGCCGGGCAAGACGATCACGGTGCAAAAGCCTAAGGATTCGAAGCCTGTAGCGACAGTGTTGACGCTGTTTGTCGAAACGGTGCCGGATAATAACTTAAATATCAGAGCTACAAAGAGTAAGGTTAACTCCGGAGGATACGAAGGATGGAAGAATTTTGTAGAACTGAGCACGAAGGGATTGGATAATCCTGACTTCATTACAATCAAGTGCGCGGGCAAGCAGCCTATCAAATTGTACGAGATTGTGTGGAAATAATGTTAGCTTGTAACTTTTAAATAAATAAACTACCTTTGCGGTAATATTTGAAGCTTGAAACTTAGAATTGTATGAGTACTAAATTTGCCGAATATACTCGATTTGATCTCTCGAACATCAACAAAGAGGTCTTAAAGAAATGGGAGGATAATGATGTCTTCCATAAGAGTCTTGAAACACGAGAAGGCTGCCCTTCTTTCGTATTTTACGAAGGACCACCTTCAGCAAACGGTATGCCGGGTATTCACCACGTTATAGCTCGTTCTATCAAGGATATCTTTTGTCGTTACAAAACAATGAAAGGTTTTCAGGTAAAACGTAAAGCAGGTTGGGATACGCACGGTCTTCCGGTAGAGCTAGGTGTGGAAAAAAATCTTGGTATTACCAAGGAGGATATTGGCAAGACAATTTCTGTAGCCGAATACAATGCTGCTTGTCGTAAGGATGTAATGAAATTCACCAAAGAATGGGAAGATCTTACAAACAAGATGGGTTACTGGGTGGATATGGAAGATCCGTATATCACATACGACAACAGATACATCGAAACTTTGTGGTGGTTGCTTAAGCAACTTTATAATAAAGACCTTCTTTATAAAGGTTATACAATCCAACCATATTCTCCTGCTGCGGGAACAGGTTTGAGTACGCACGAGTTGAACCAACCTGGTTGCTACCGTGACGTAAAAGATACTACATGTACGGCTCAGTTTAAGATTGTAGATCCGAAACCGGAAATGACGCAGCATGGTGAGGCGTTCTTCTTGGCTTGGACGACTACTCCTTGGACATTGCCATCGAATACTGCGCTTTGCGTAGGTCCTAATATTACCTATGTTGCGGTACAAACATTCAATCCGTATACTGGTGCGGCTATGACTGCTGTATTGGCGAAGGATTTGGTAAACGCTACATTCAATCCGAAAGCTGCCGAACTAGCGCTTGAAGACTACAAACAAGGTGATAAGTTGATCCCTTACAAAGTGGTTGCCGAGTGGGCTGGTGCTGAGCTTGCGGGTATGCAGTATGAGCAATTGATTCCTTGGGTGAATCCGGGTGAAGGTGCTTTCCGTGTAATTACCGGTGATTTCGTTACTACCGAAGATGGTACAGGTATCGTACACATCGCGCCTACTTTTGGTGCGGATGACGACCGTGTGGCCAAAGCGAATGGTGTGCCTCCGTTGATGATGATCGACAAGGATGGTAACCGTCGTCCGATGGTGGATATGACTGGTAAGTATTTCACATTGGAAGATCTTGATCCAGACTTTATCGCTGACAACATTGATGTGGCTCTTTACGATGTTTTTGCTGGTCGCTATGTGAAAAATGCATACGATGCTAGTTTGACAGAAGAGGATGCTACGCTAGATATCGACATCTGTGTGATGTTGAAACAAGAGAACCGTGTGTTCAAAATCGAGAAGCATGTGCACAACTATCCGCACTGCTGGCGTACAGACAAGCCTGTATTGTATTACCCGCTTGATAGCTGGTTTATCCGTACTACTGCTTGTCGTGAGCGTATGATCGAATTGAACAATACGATCAACTGGAAACCGCAATCTACAGGTACCGGTCGTTTCGGTAAATGGTTGGAAAACCTACAAGACTGGAACTTGTCTCGTAGCCGTTATTGGGGTACTCCACTTCCAATCTGGCGTACAGAAGATGGTTTGGAAGAAATCTGTATCGGTTCGGTTGAGGAGCTTTACAACGAAATCGAAAAAGCTGTTGCCGTTGGTGTAATGGAATCGAATCCGTTTGAGAAGTTTGAAACCGGTGTATATACAAAAGACAACTACGATAAGATCGACCTTCACCGTCCGTATGTGGATGATATCGTATTGGTTTCTCCTTCGGGCAAACCAATGGAGCGTGAATCAGACTTGATCGACGTATGGTTTGACTCGGGTGCGATGCCTTACGCGCAAATTCACTATCCGTTCGAGAACAAAGAATTGCTTGATAGCGGTACTGTATTCCCTGCTGATTTCATCGCAGAGGGTGTAGACCAAACTCGTGGTTGGTTCTTTACATTGCACGCGATTGCTACGATGATCTTCGATAGCGTATCGTACAAAACGGTTGTATCTAACGGTCTTGTTCTTGATAAAAACGGTAACAAGATGAGTAAGCGTTTGGGTAATGCTGTAGATCCGTTCGAAACAATCGACAAATACGGTTCT
Organism: Porphyromonadaceae bacterium; assembly: GCA_003447595.1. Classification (GTDB taxonomy): domain Bacteria; phylum Bacteroidota; class Bacteroidia; order Bacteroidales; family CAMTPD01; genus UBA12018. The sequence goes on along the minus strand of DLYT01000063.1, from coordinate 29,148 downwards.
GACCCACTTCGCTGGTATATGATTACCAATGCTTCGCCATGGGATAATCTTAAATTTGACGTAGAAGGTATTGAAGAAGCTCGTCGTAAGTTCTTTGGTACACTATATAATACATATTCGTTCTTTGCGCTTTATGCAAACGTAGATAGCTTCTCTTACAGTGAGGCTGATATCGCATTCGAAGATCGTCCGGAAATTGACCGTTGGATTCTTTCGTTGCTTAACTCGCTTGTAGAAGAAGTAGACGGATATTATGAAACGTATGAGCCTACACGTGCGGGGCGTGCAATCTCGGAATTTGTAAACGATAACTTGAGTAACTGGTATGTGCGCTTGAATCGTAAACGTTTCTGGGGTGGCGAGATGACGCAAGACAAATTGTCGGCTTATCAAACGCTTTATACTTGTCTCGAAACTGTGGCTAAGTTGATGGCTCCGATCGCTCCATTCTATGCAGATCAGCTTTACAACGACCTGATCTCTGTAACAGGTAAAGATGATAAGGTTTCTGTTCACCTTGCTGACTTCCCTGTTTGCAACAAAGCAATGGTAGACAAAGCGCTTGAAGAGCGTATGCAAATGGCTCAATCGATCTCTTCTATGGTATTGGCTCTTCGCCGTAAGGTGAACATCAAAGTGCGCCAGCCACTTCAAGAGATTATGGTTCCGGTGATGGATGCGCATCAGCAAGAAGCAATCGATGCGGTGAAGTCATTGATCCTAAATGAGGTGAATGTGAAAGAATTGAAGTTTGTAGACAACGCCGCAGGTATTCTTGTGAAACGTATCAAGCCTGACTTTAAGAAATTGGGCCCACGTTACGGTAAGATCATGAAGCTGCTTGCTGCTGCAATTCAAGAAATGTCCCAAGAAAACATTGCTGAGTTTGAAAAGAACGGTTCATTCACGTTCGATATTCAAGGTCAACCGGCAGTGGTAGAACTTGCAGATGTTGAGATTATCTCAGAAGATATTCCGGGCTGGTTGGTTGCCAACGAAGGCAAGCTTACTGTAGCATTGGATATCACTATTACTGAGGAATTGCGCAAAGAAGGTATTGCCCGCGAACTTGTAAATAGAATTCAGAACATTCGTAAGTCGAGTGGTTTTGATATTACAGACAAAGTAAATGTAGTGATCGCTTCGAACGAAGCTACAGATGCTGCTGTTGAAGAATATAAAGACTACATGGCTAATCAGGTGCTTGCAAACTCGATCGAGATTGCTCCTGTTATGACTGATGGAATCGAGCTTGATCTTGACGATTTGAAGCTGATGATTCAGGTGCAAAAGGCATAATTCATATTTTGATTATAAAAACTCACGTTATTTAGAAACAAATTCCAAATTATCTGTTATATTTGAAATGTTTCTAAATAACAGTGAGTTTCAATAATTATATTGTTGAACCTTTTAATACGATTGATATGACTACCGAGAAAACTAGATATTCTGATGAAGAACTAGATGAATTCCGCCAAATTATATTGGCGAAACTGGAGAAGGCTAAGAAGGACTATGAGTTGCTTAAGTCGAGTGTGATGAATGCTGATGGTAACGATGTGTCGGATACTTCTCCTACATTTAAAGTGTTGGAAGAAAGTGCTGCTACTTACTCGAAAGAGGAAGCCGGCCGCTTGGCACAAAGGCAAATGAAGTTTATCCAAAGCTTGCAAGCTGCACTGATCCGTATCGAAAACAAAACATACGGAGTTTGCCGCGAGTCGGGAAAACTGATACCGAAAGAACGTTTGCGTGCGGTGCCTCATGCTACGCTTTCTATTGAAGCGAAGATGAGTGGGGTTAAATAAGATTAAGACAACATAAGAATTCGACAGTTCGATGTTCGGGGTACCGATATCGAGTGTCGAATTATTTTTTTAATAATGCATTAGAATTATACCAAATGAAAATATCTAAAGGCTGGGGAGTTGTTCTCGTTGTCTTTCTTGTACTGTTGGCAGATCAACTGCTCAAAATCTGGATTAAAACACACATGCAGCTGCATGAGAGTTTTGAGATTGCTCCTTGGTTTCAAATATACTTCACAGAAAACAACGGCATGGCCTTCGGTATCGAAGTGATTGGGAAGTTGTTTCTTTCGGTGTTTCGTATCGTTGTTGTGGGAGTAATGATCTATTACTTTACGAAGATTGTAAAGATGAAATACAGTTTTGGTTTTATGGCCACGCTGGCTCTTATCTTGGCCGGTGCGCTTGGCAATATCATCGACTCGGTATTTTATGGTGTAATCTTTGATCATAGCTATGGACAAGTAGCTACATTGATGCCCGAAGGGGGCGGATATGCCGGTTGGTTGCATGGTAAGGTGGTAGACATGTTTTACTTTCCATTGATTCATACTACGCTACCCGATTGGTTGCCTATTTGGGGTGGAGAAGACTTTATATTTTTCAGACCTATCTTTAATTTGGCTGATGCGGCAATCTCTGTAGGTGTCGGTATCTTATTGATCTTTTATAGAAAAACGTTTGTAGAGTGTCTGGAGACCGTAAAATGAAATTGAAATTTATACATCGTAATATTCCCGCATTGTTGCTTGTTTTATTGCTTGCTCTCATTGTGGTAGGATGCAAGAAAACACCCGAGAATGTGATTCCCGAAAAGGAAATGGGTAGTTTGCTTAAAGACGTATTTATGGCTGATGCCATGATTGCGGCCGACTACAACAAGTTTAGCACCAATGAGAAAAAGCAGGCACTTTATGAGTCTGTATTCAAGAAGCACGGTGTAACCCAAGCGGAGTTCGATACTTCTCTCGTATGGTATGGACGCAATTTGGATATATACATGAAAGTATATGATCAGGTAATCGACGATTTAGATGCTATGTCGGCATTAGTAGATTCGATGCCCGAAGTTAGTCCGTACGATACAACCAAGCTTTGGAAAGCAAAAGAACCAATCTACTTCTCTTCTACGCAGCCGGGTAGTTTGCAATCGTTTCGTGTAGAGCTTGATTCTATTCTTCCATCTTATTCTAAGGTGGAGCTTTCTATGAATGTATTTGGTATTTCTGATTGGATGAAACGCAAGCCTGTAGTGCACCTAACACTAGCAGGGACTCAGCGCACCGTTTCGCTTACCGATACCATTCGTGCAGATGGGATGAATCGTTTCGATCTTACTGTTGCAAACTTAGATAGTATTTCTTCCGTATACGGATACATTCGTTTGGTACGTGACAAGGATACTTATTATAAAGTGACGCTAGATAGCGTACAGATTTTGAACTTAACTCGTAAATAGTCATGCGTAAAGCTGCTCATTATATTTATAACGGCGTACCATGTAAGTTGCATTACATTGAGGTGGATCAGTCGGGGAGCTTAAAAGGAGTCTTTCCTTTGGCCTCCGAAATTGCAGGTACAGAGTTTTACGATGGGGTTATATTTGCGTTAGCTAAAGACGAGATAACGTTGTCGCCGGCTCAAATGCTGGGGCAACTCAAGGATATAGAAAAAGAAAACCCACAGCTTTTGCTGTGGGATATTTTAAAGCTTTCAGGGCTTGTACGTGAAGTATTGCCCGGAGAGCAAGTTGTATTATTCAGACTTGCCGGAGTAAACCTCCCTGCGGCGAAACTCGGCGCAAGCGATAGCAGTCGCAATTGCTACATTGAGCGACTCTGAAGTAGGGCGCTCGGCCGGATAACTCGGGATAAATAAGCGCTCGCTTACCAATGATTCCATTTTTTCTGAGATTCCGTTTCCTTCATTTCCCATCATCAAAATACCATTTGGTGTAAGCGTTTTTTCGTAAACGTTTTCACCATCCAAAAATGTACCATATACAGGGGCTTGTTGTGTGCGTAAGTACGTTTCAAGATCAAGATAGTGTACCTTTACTCGGGCAAGGGCACCCATGGTCGATTGCACGCACTTCGGAGCAAAAGCATCTGTTGTGTCGGCAGAACATACGATGTGCTCAATTCCAAACCAGTCGGCTAGTCGGATGATCGTGCCTAGATTGCCCGGATCCTGAATGCCATCGAGTGCAATTACAAGTTCCTTTTGCGTGTCGATGTTGTTTGCTTCGTAGGCAGGTAATTTGAACAGAGCGATTACATCTTGCGGAGTCTTCAAAAAACTGGCTTTTTTGATGTCATCATCCTCGGCTATAATCAATTCATTTGCTTCGATATCGCCTTGAGTAGCAAGCCAAGAGGCCTTTGCGATGAGCATAACACACTCAAAGTGTCCCAGCATATCTGCAACCAACTTATTTCCTTCCGCAACAAAAATTCCTTCTTCTTTACGTATTTTTTTGCGTTCGAGCGATTGTATATATTTAATCTTTGATTTACTTAGCATGACGGTAAAATTTATGAGCAAAGCTAAAAAAGAAAATCCGAATAAGCTATATTTGTAGCCCAATAATAGTTTCCGATGCGTATTAAACACATATACAATCTCCTGATTTTAATCATTCTTGTTTCCTCTTGCAGCACAACAAAATTTGTGCCCGAAGGAGAGTACTTGTTAAACAAGGTTGAAATTAAATCAGACGCTCCCAAGATAGAAAACTCTACTCTAAAAGGATATTTACGACAACAGCCCAACTTTAAAACATTTGGTTTGGTGAAGACTTCGTTGTTTTTGTACAACTTGTCGGGAAAAGACTCTACCAAATGGATCAATAAGCAATTGCGTGGAATGGGCGATCCTCCCGTAATTTACGATTCGTCGTTGGTGTATAAGTCAGAGACCGAATTGCGCCGGTTCTTTATCAATAAAGGATATCTAAATGCCGACGTCGTGGCAAAAGTAGACACGAATTACAAAGAACGGAAGGTAAATATTATATATGATATCAATGCGCACGATCCGTATCGCATCAATGAGTATGCGGTGGAGATCGAAGATAAGACCATTGATAGTTTGATAAATGTGCCTGCTGAGAAACGATCGAAGCTCTATAATTTTATTTTCCCATCGGCAGAACGTGAGGAGAGTAAAATTCATGCCGGAGAACTCTTTGATCGTGACAAGCTTGATCAGGAACGTCAACGTATTGCTGGCATCTTGCGTCGTAAGGGATATTATACGTTTGGTCGTGACAATGTGATTTATCTGGCCGATAGTACAAATAGCAACAATACGGTTGATCTGGCCATGCGTTTGCGTCCGTTTGTAGAAACTGACTCTGCCGGGACAGATGTGGTAGAGAAATACAAGCAATACTACATTAATGATGTGGTGATTCTGACCGACTATGATCCGCTTAAGTTGGATGATGGCACGGCTGAGTTTATGGCAACCGATACATTGAAGTATAAAGATATTTTCATTTTATATGGAGAAAGTGGCAAGTCGGTGCGTCCGGGTGTGCTCTATCGTAGCTGTTACATTCGCCCCGGAAGCTTGTATAATGAGCGAGCAGTGGAGCAAACCTATGCAGCTTATGCGGCTTTGAGGGCCTTTCGCAACATCAGTATTCGTTTTATTGAGACTACGAGAAACGATTCCTTAATGCTCGATTGCATTGTTCTGACTACGCCATCGAAATTGCAAACCGTAGGATTCGACCTAGAAGGGACTAACTCCGCGGGAGATTTCGGGGTTGCATCGGCGGTGACGTATGCTCACCGAAACTTGTTTAAGGGATCGGAGGTGCTTTCTTTTAGGGTGCGTGGAGCCTACGAAGCTTTATCGAAATCGGAAGGAAAGAACTATTTTGAGATAGGAGGAGAGGCTTCGCTGAACTTTCCTACGTTTTTATTTCCGTTTGTGCCGAATCGATTTAAACGACGAGTGAGGGCTAATACAGAGTTTGCTGCCAGTTATAATTTCCAAACGCGCCCGCAATTTGACCGTACCATTCTTTCGGGTAAATGGGGATACTCTTGGCAAGGGCGGATGAGTTCGTATGGTCGTCATACGGTAGACCTATTAGAGGTTAATTATGTTTACTTGCCTCGCATCGATAGTACATTTTACAACAATTTGCCGCAAACAACGGCTTACTATAACTACTCGGATCAATTTATAGCAGGTACACGCTATACATACTCGTACTCTAATTTTAATCCGCAAAATAAGATGCGTAATGTAACTGCATTCCGTTTTGCGTTCGAATCGGCCGGTAACGGGCTTTATTTGCTATCGAAACTGACCGGAGCCGAGAAGAATAGCAAGGGCGACTACAAGCTCTTCGGGATTTATTACTCGCAGTTTGTGAAGGGCGACTTCGACTTTAGTAAAACCATTGTGTTGGATAGCCGCAATCGCATCGCTTATCGCGTAGGTTTCGGTATTGGGTATCCGTATGGCAACGCAGATATGTTACCTTTTGAGCGACGTTACTTTGCCGGCGGTGCAAATAGTGTGCGCGGTTGGAGTGTGCGAACGTTGGGACCTGGAAGTTTTCAGACCGATTCGACTACAACATTCTTCGATCAGTCGGGTGATATTCGTCTCGATCTAAACCTCGAGTACCGCACGCGATTGTTTTGGAAGCTCGAAATGGCGGCTTTTGTCGATGCGGGGAATATCTGGACAATTAAAAAATACGACTCGCAAAAAGACGGAAACTTCGATTTTAAGAGATTTTATAAAGAAATTGCGCTTGCCTATGGTTTAGGCTTCCGACTCGACTTTGATTTCTTCCTTTTGCGCCTTGATATGGGTATGAAAGCCTATGATCCTCAGCGTAAAGGCGCCGATAGGTGGGCGTTGTTAAAGCCAAACTTTAAGAAAGACTTTGCTTGGCATTTTGCAGTCGGTTATCCGTTTTAGTGAAAAAAAAGTAGTTTTTATTGACCAAACGTTTGGAAGTTTAAAAAATATAGCTACCTTTGCACCCGCAATCGAGAAACAAAAACGATGGTCGAGTAGCTCAGCTGGA
>DLYT01000063.1:21511-22038 GCA_003447595.1 Porphyromonadaceae bacterium | reverse complement strand
TTCGAATCCCGCCTCGATCACGATTGATTTCCGAACAGGAGTTCTCGAATGGCTTGCCTCTTTAGCTCAGTTGGCCAGAGCACGTGATTTGTAATCTCGGGGTCGTTGGTTCGAATCCGACAAGAGGCTCAAGTAACACGGAAAGTCCTTCCGTTTCGATCAGCGGATCGAGTAAAAGAATAAGGATGGTCGAGTAGCTCAGCTGGATAGAGCAACAGCCTTCTAAGCTGTGGGTCGTGGGTTCGAATCCCGCCTCGATCACGAATCATTTTCGAATTGAAATAATTGATTTTATTGCCTCTTTAGCTCAGTTGGCCAGAGCACGTGATTTGTAATCTCGGGGTCGTTGGTTCGAATCCGACAAGAGGCTCGAAAAGAAAGCGCGGACATCCTTTCCGCTTCAATCGGTGGATTGAAAATAAATAAAGGATAATCAGAAACGGTATCTTCGAAAGAAGAACGTAGGTAGAAGCGAAAGCCTATGCATCTGATCAAAGAAAGAAATTATTGCCTCTTTAGCTCAGTTG
>DLYT01000063.1:17932-21262 GCA_003447595.1 Porphyromonadaceae bacterium | reverse complement strand
GTTCGAATCCGACAAGAGGCTCAGAAAAGGAAGTTGATTCGTCAGCTTCCTTTTTTTTGTACCCCTACGTTTCCTCCCGGTATACACAACTTCTCTTTTTTCAAATCCCCTACCTCCTTTTGCGTTTTCCATGTCCAAGATTTCTATTCACTGTACGATTCTATTTCAAACATAACGAAGAATGAATCGTCCGATGGCGGTCTGACGATTCATTCATAGTGAAGAACAAATCGTCAGGTCGGCACCTGACGATTCGAAGCTCATAAGGTTTATGTTGAAACATAACGGCGTTTTGATCGAAAGAAAACAATGCTGCAAGATGGATAAAGGCGACGTGGATCTGATGGGATGGGATAGCCGGTTGTATTCTGCCAAGGATGAAACTTTAACAGAGGCCGTTTTGTAAACTGCGTCTTCAAGTCGAAACAAATGCGTAGTTTTGTATATTCAATCAAAAGAATTCGATTATGCAAAAAATTGATGTTTGTTTTTCTCCGATGATGTATCCGGCTTATCGCGACGATGATGCCGTGGTAGTAATTGTAGATATATTCAGAGCGTCGACGTCGATGTGTACGGCATTGGCAAACGGAGCTTCGGCAATCATTCCGGTAGCGTCGGTAGAAAAAGCAGAAGCTTACAAGGAGCAGGGCTACCTTGTAGGAGCCGAAAGAAACGTTATGAAGTGCGATTTTGCCGATTTTGGTAATTCTCCTTTCGACTATACTAAAGAGGCCGTAGAGGGCAAGGATATTGTATTTACGACGACGAATGGAACGAAAGCGATCGAGGTAGCCTCGAATGCGGTGCGTGTCATTGTGGGGGCTTTCATTAATATCGGAGCGGTAGCCGAATATTGCTTGCAAACCAAACGCGACGTGGTTGTGTTGTGTGCGGGCTGGAATGATAAGTTTTGCATGGAAGATACGTTGTTTGCGGGCGCTTTGGCCAACTTATTGGTTGAGACCGGCGAATACATGCACGCTTCCGATGCTGCGTTTGTAGCGAATGAAATGTGGCTTACACACGAAGAGCATATCGAGAACTATCTTTCTATCTCGGATCATTACGAGCGCCTGGTGCAAAACAACCTGGCCGATTCGGTGGAGTATTGCCTAAGTACAGACATCGTGAACGTAGTGCCCGAATTGCATGACGAAGACGGAACGATGATTTTACTTGCTGCAACCGAATAAAAGCAGACTTGCTTAGGCGATGTAGGGTCGTATCGATCGATCACAAATAAGCGAGGGTGATAAAAAAGAAAAGAGCGAAATGATCGCTCTTTTTTTATATCGGTTGGGTAACAAGGTTTGTTCTTAAAGGTGAATCAATAGACTTCCCGAAAACGATCGAAGTGGCATCGGGTAGTATTGAGTAGACTCGTAGTATGCGTTGAACAGGTTGTCGACGCGTAGCTTTGCTGTCATGTCTACTTTGTGTATTCTGAAACGATATCCAGCTTCCGCATCGTGAATCGTATATGGGTTTGTTTTGTACGAGTGGTCGGTAGTGGTATAGCGTACACCTGTATAGCTTACCGTGTATCCGACAAAGAAGTTGCGGTACTCGCCCTTATACTTGGCGTTGGTCTTCAGCTTGGGGATGTAGGGTAGCTGCTTATTGTATGTTTTATCGTACGGATCGTCGGGGTTCGATTTGTTTAGAGACAATGTATAGCCGAGGTTAAATAGCAGCAGACTGTTCACTTTCCCAATGTTAAAAGCCCCTTCGGCCGAAAACTCAAATCCATGCGAAAGCACCTTGTAGATGTTTTGCGGTGCCCAAAAGTAACTTTCGGTTGGCAGCCATACAATCCAGTTTTCGATGTTCATACGGTAGTACGAAGCGTTTGCCTTAATGCCCAAGTGATTGAAACGTTGAGTATAGGCCAGCGAAACGTCATAACTCATTCCTTGCTCGGGTTTGAGGTTTGGATTCCCGCCCGGATTCCAATACAGGTCGTTCATCGAAGGGTAATGGTAATTGTATGCCGCACTCGCCTTGAGTGAAAGCACTTCGGGAATGAGCGCAAAGCGACCTCCGGCCGAAAATGTAGGCATGAAGATGTGATTGTTTGCCTCGCCCATCAAGCTCAGGTTGAGTGAAAGCGGCGCAATCGGTGTCCACTCCGAACCCACTTGCAAGGTTGCTGTGGTACGGGTGCGTTTGCTTACGTCGTAATTTTCTGCATTGATGCGGTCGTGACGCAAGTGCATGGCGCCGTTTACCTTCAATAGATCAGTAAACATGTATGTGTAATCGCCCTTTAACACAACCGAATTGCTTGTGTTGTGCTCGCGTCTTCCTTCAAAATCGTCGTAGGAGATGTTGTAATTGAAGATGTCGAGAATGTTGGCTACACGGATGTTTAACTCCGATTTCTCGCCGATGTTTTGATAACCTACCGTAGCGCGAAGGCTGTGTTGCTGGTCTTCTTCGTGCTGTGTTTTGACCACGATGATGGGTTGCGGCAGACTTCTTTTGCCGGTTTGAAACCAAATGTTTCCGGTAAGCATTTGCGAAGTGCCGAGGCGGTAGTATAGTTCTTGCATCAAGCCACCCATGTTGTAGTCGGCCTCTTTGCGGTGTTCGTAAAACGGATTTACTTGCAGTACCTTGTTTAGATAGCGGTAATTGTTTTTCGATTGTGTATAATAAGCACGGGTATTACTCTGGAACTTTCCTTTGGTGAAGCGCTTTGAGGCACTGGCCGAATAGGTTTCGTAAGAGCCCATCTCGACAAATCCGTTGGTTTCGTTCTTGTTGGTCCAGTTGGGCATGTTGCCTAGATTGATGCTTCCCCCTAGTGCGCCTGTCCCGTTTTTGAGGTAGCCGTTGCCATGAAACAAGACCACGTCGTCGACAAAGAATACCGGAATGCGCGAGAAGTCGACGCTTCCGCCCATGGAGGAGTTGATGTTGATGCCGTTCCAGTTTACTTGTGTGTGATTGGCAGCTGTACCACGAAACGAAGAGGTAGAAAGTCCTCCCTGTGCAACAGATTTAATGTGGATGAGGCTGTTGTCTGTCAAGAGCTCACTCAAGCTTTTCGACTTGGTTGCCTCTATGGCCTGAGGGTTGATAAAGGTGGTGTTACTACCAATGTTTGCATCTACGCGTTTGGCTTTTGCTGTTACGGTGACACCTCTCAGGTTGATGGTTGTGTCGGATAAAGATTGACCTGTGGCGATCATCACTGACAGCCACAGGGTAACAGAACTTAAAAATATTTTTTTCATTCGATGAAATAACTTATTTGTTGTTTACGAATAGGATGTATTGCGGAATAATACCTACCGTATATGATTTAAGTAATTCGCCTTTGGT
>DLYT01000063.1:13608-17591 GCA_003447595.1 Porphyromonadaceae bacterium | reverse complement strand
TTGTCTTTGCTACCGTTGAAGTAAAGTTTGCTTTTTGTTGCGTCTGTTTCGAGACGAACGGCAAAGGAAGAGATGCGGATGTCGCCCAATGGAATTGTTTTGATCACCGTTTCGCTTGTAGGGTCGATGCATTGAAGACCAGCCGAGGCAATTACCCAAATCTTATTGTTCTTATCAACTACAAGTTTCGAGCTTCCTCCTGCAGATGCTTCGATCTTGCGAAGATTCTCTAGGTTGTTTACATCTGCAACTAGGATAGATGATCCAGAAGCGATAAATACCTTTGTGCCTACAACTACCAATTGCTCGGTTGATCTTTCTGTAGGAATGTATTTCTCGATCGTGTTCGACTCAAGGTTGATCAAGATCATCTTGTTGTTCATGTTGGTAACAAGTGCTTGCTTATCGCTTAGTTTTGCGATGTATCTCGGGCTGATTTGTTTCTCAGTATCCAAGATGGTAGCTTCTTGTTTGTAAGTCTTCGCATCGAATACTTCAATCTTTGCAGAGTTGTTAAGTACTGCATAGATTTTGTCGTTGATGATTGCCATCGACTGACCAACGTCGCCTAGTGGTCGGTCATTGATGGTACGGAAAACATCTTCAGAGACTTGATCGCTTTCGACATTGATCGCGCAAAGGTCTGAGTTTCCTTTGGTAAAGTTTCCTTCGCTTAGGACAAGGATACGGCTTAGCGTGTCTTGTTCTATTTCCGGAATACTGTTGTTGTCGTTAGAACAAGACATGAGTAGCCCGCATAGCAACAGGCATACAGAAAGAAATAGATTTTTCTTCATTTTAAAGAATAAGTTTTGCCGCAAATATTCATTGCGGATTAATTAATAAAATGAATGAAAATAGAGTAGAGGATACGACGAAGCATACAAGTATAGGGCTTGTTGTAGTCCGGTCTCTGCTTTTCACCCGAAGCATTGATCTCGATGAAGTATGGCAGGTCTTCTGGCTTTCCTCCGTTTTTTAGACAACCTTCCCACCCATAGGGGCAGTGGCTTGTAGTGTCTCTACGTTGTGATTGAGGTATACAGCTGCGGGTACAGCTCCGACTTTGCATCGGATTCCCTTTTTATTTATCTCCTCGAATGAAGAGGTAAATACCATATTTCGGTGCAAATGTAGATATTCAATTTATGAAATACAAAGATTCGTTTTTATTATTTTGAACTCTTGCTAGATCTTCCTTACTTTGTTTGGATGAATCGCTTTGGTGGCAAGTCTTTGTAAATGTTTTTCTTAGGGCTTTCTGCGAGGCGGTGAAAAGGAGTGCTTATTTAATATATACAAGATACTTATGAAAAACAAAACGGTACGTTTCGGTGTGATCGGGACAAACTTTATCTCTGATTGGGTGATAACGGGGGCTATGCAAGATCCTCGTTTTAAGCTTGCGGCAGTATGTTCGCGCAAACTTGAAACTGCTCAGGCTTTTGCTGCAAAGTATGGGGCGGAGCATTGTTTCACGTCAATCGAAGAGATGGTGACTGGCGACGTTGTGGATGCGGTTTACATTGCTTCGCCCAATGCCTTGCATGCTTCACAAGCTATTTTGTGCATGAATCACGGCAAACATGTGTTGTGTGAAAAGGCTTTTGCGTCGAATGTGCGCGAGGTGGATGCTATGATTGATGCTGCAAAACTGAATGGTGTTGCTTTGATGGAAGCTATGAAAACAACGTTAACTCCCAACTTTTTGGCTATTCGAGACAATTTGAACCGTATCGGAACGGTACGTCGGTATTTTGCGTCTTACTGCCAGTACTCGTCTCGTTACGACAAATATAAAGAGGGTGTTGTTCTGAATGCTTTTAATCCGGCTTACTCTAACGGTGCTCTAGTTGATATTGGTGTGTATACGATTTATCCGATGGTTGTATTGTTTGGTATGCCTGATTCTATTGTAGCAAATGGGTTGCTGCTCGACTCGGGAGTAGATGGGCAGGGATCTATTGTTTTTAAGTACGAATCAATGGATGCGGTTGTGATGTATTCGAAGATTGCAGATTCGTATTTGCCAATGGAAATTCAAGGAGAAGACGGGTCCATTGAATCTTTCAAAACTAATATCATTTCAAATGTAAGACTTAAAGTCAGAAAGGGCGAGGAGTGTATGCTCGATGTATCTGATATGAAAGATGAATATTATTATGAAGTTGCTGATTTTATAAATACGATCAGCGAAGGAAAGCAAGAATCGTCTGTCAATACATGGGCTTGTTCTCGTAATGTTGTAGCGATTATGGATGAAGTGCGCCGTCAAATAGGTGTAATATACCCGGCTGATCAATTTTGATTCAAATAGAAGGCTATATAAAAGATGAAGAGCTCAATCTGTATTCACAGGTTGAGCTCTTCAAGATCTGAAATCAAACATAACATCCATTTTAGTCTGTTCTAGATATATTACATTACAAATTTAATACGCACTGGTTTTTTTATTTTCTAACATTACATGTTTTATCAACGTCTGAAGATTTGAAAAGAGGTTTTTCACAATAGTATTTTTAAGGTTTCAATTTATGCAAAATGTCTTTTAAATATTTAGAACTTCTATTTTCGATGTTGTAAATTAATCTGAGTCTAAAGAGTGAATATGTAAAAACTGAGTAATCAATACATAACTATATGTGTCAAAATACTTACCAAAATATGATTCGAAAAGAACCATATTGTCTAGTGTAAGACTAAAATAATTGTTTCAAAGATTACGCTTGGATTTCATTTCCGATTGCAAAGTAAAGGGATTTAAGACTATCTAAATTCCCGAATTCAGTAAACTTATTTATTTTATGAATTTGTAGAAGTGAGAAATAATAGTATTGATATATAAGTATTTATCATTTGTATTTACGAAATGAGAATGCTCTATTTACAAATGTATAATGTAAATAGCGTGTAAAAGTTAAGTGGAATAAACATTTTTGAGATATTTATTGTTGAAGAATTCTCTTAAAACTATGCATAGTGTTTTGATTGAAATGATTAAAGCGGTACTTTTGCGCAAAATTTAAGGTGTTGTAAATGGTGTTTTATCGTAAACGAATACATTTAGTATTGTTCTTATTCGTATTGTGTGTGTGTCAGCTTGCGGCTCAAACCTCGACTTCGGCAATGAAAGAAGTTGAAGGGATTGTGTTTGATGCGCGCACAAAGCAACCGTTGGATAATGTGATTTTGCAAATACCAGAATTACGCATGTATCAAATAACAGATACGGACGGTTCTTTTCAATTTGAACTGCCAGCATATACAACTACAACAATTTATGCTTCTCTTTTAGGTTATCAAACGAGAGAGGTGCATTTAGATTCTATACGCTCCAATTTAAGTATCGGTGTTAGTTTATCTCAGCTTTCATTAAAACTGGATGAAGTAACAGTAACTGCTTCGAGGGGTCAAGATTTATCAACTTCTTCGCTGATCAACAATGAGGCAATACAATACTTGCAGGCTACAGACTTATCTGATTTGATGCAATTGTTGCCTGGTGCTGTGACTAAAAATCCGAGTTTGAACGATGTAAGCTTGCTCAATATCAGAGGAACCAATAAAATTGATGTCACCAATGCATTGGGTACAGCTGTATACGTAGATGGTATGCAGTTGAGTAATAATGCTAATATGCAACGTTTATCGCAACAAAGCGGATTGTATATGGGGAATGCCAACTCTGGTCTTGATGTGCGCTCGATTTCTCCTGAAAATATCGAAAGCGTTGAGGTTATTAGAGGGGTTCCTTCGGTTCGTTATGCCAATATGACTAGCGGGGCGGTTTTGGTAAAGACAAAAGCAGGTCAGATGCCTTATCTGGTGAATGTGAAAGTAACTCCGAATGTAAAAACCATAAGCGCGGGTAAAGGCTGGAAACTTGGTTCTAATGCCGGTTATCTCAATATATCAGGAGATGCTGGTCTGTCGTATATGGATATGCGTACAAAAGATGATGCTTTCAAGAAACTGGGACTGCA
>DLYT01000063.1:7819-13345 GCA_003447595.1 Porphyromonadaceae bacterium | reverse complement strand
GCAAAAGACAAAGCGGATAAATCGACCGATAAAATAAAAGGAGAATACAACGAAGCAACGAACCAAGACTGGTCGGGGAGTGTTTTTGGTTCCTGGAAATTGAATAAGAAATTTGTCACAGCACTCGATTATTCTGCTTCATTTCAGTATGAAAGTCAGCTTATCAATGAGTCGGTTTGGCACTCATCTAATCAAATGATTTCGTCTGACGCATTGATTTCGGGAGAACATATTGGTTATTTTATACCTCCTCAATACATGAGTTTGCTTACAGTAAACGGGAAACCATTTACAACGTCATTGAATATATCTGGAAATAAACTGGTTTCTTCTACAAAATATTCAAATAAAATAACGCTTGGCGGTGAGATCGTCTATGAAGGGAACAACGGTAGAGGTCAAGAGTTTGATCCATTGTTGCCGCCGTCGCCCAATATGCGACCGCTTTCTTACGATCACTTATCAAATACAATGCAGTTGTCTGGATATGTGGAAAATGAAAATGTGTTTCATTTAGGAAAGACGACATTGTTTTCACAAGTTGGAGCTCGTATCAGTTATTTGCGAACGCAAGATGGGAAACATTCATTCAAAGCAATAGACCCTCGTGTTAATTTGAAGTATCGGATTTTCGAGAATGAGAATACATGGCTGAATACCTTTAGTATTAAAGGTGCATGGGGTGTTTTACATAAAATGCCTACAATGAGCTATATTTATAATGATCCTCGTTATTTTGATATGACCAGCTTTTCATATAGCGATGAAGTTACGAATAAGAAACTTGCTATTGTAACAACAGACTATATTAAGAATACATCAAATGATGAGTTATTATTGCCTCGCAATAGAAAATTTGAGATAGGATTAGACTTCAATACAAAAGCCGGTTGGGGTGAAATAACGTATTTCAACGAACATCTTAAGAATGGATTCAATTATCAAAGTTGCTTGTCGATTTTAAATTATAAGCGATATAACAACATTACGGATAAAGATGCACAACTTATTTATGATAATGGTGTTTTGACGAATCATGGAAGTAGTGTTGCGTATACAATGGATACGATATTTAATACTTACAACCGTCCTGATAATGGTATAGAACAAAAGAAATGGGGGATTGAGTATTCTTTTCAAACGAATAAAATCGAGTCAATCTATAGTTCGTTAGCTTTCGATGGAGCATATATCTCATCCGTGAAGAATGAGTTTGGATTACAGGCACGTTATTATAATCAAATGATCAACGGACGTTCGTATGAGTATGCCGGAATATATAATGTAAATACTTCCGGTTATAATACTTCTGTGTATGAACGATTAAATACAAACTTTCGATTGATTACGCATATTCCTCAATTGGGTATCGTGACAACGCTTACATTACAAGCCATATGGATGGAAAAGGAATACTTTAAGTGGAATATTCATGATTCACAGAAAGATTTTAAGTTTGTACAAAATGAAATGGTAAAAGATGATGTGTTGATTGCTCCGGTTTATATCGTCAATACATTAGGAGAGGCAATGCCATTTACCGAGCAAATGATGACCGATTCTCGCTATAAGCAAATGCTGGTGACTCCATCCAATCGAATGTATGCTACCAATAAATATTCTCCGTACTTCTTATTAAATCTGAAAGTGAATAAGGAAATTGGAGAGCATATCTTAATCTCTTTTTATGCCAATAATTTTGCGAAAATAAATCCGCGTCGTTATCAGGCAACTACACAAAGTTATGTGATTAAAAATCCCGATATTTATTTTGGGGCTGAATTGAAATTAAAATTTTGATAATGAGGTTTTTTGTATTTATATCTGCTGCTCTTATTGCATTGATTTGTTTTGCGTGTAACGAAGAAGCATTAAGCTATCAGAAAGTAGTTGTTGCCGTAAAAATAAAAGAGAAAGGAGACTTTCCTGCTATCAATAACGTGCAGATAAAAATGACTAATACAGCATCCGGAGTTGTGTATAATGCAAGTTGTGATGACGATGGCCTTGCGCATTTAGTGGTAGAACGTGGGTTTTATAGCGTTCAGGCTCAGTATGAGTATATTGATGGTGCAATACAATATATGTATAATGGAAGGCTTGATCAAATAGAAGTTTTATCTGCTAAAGAAGAATTTCAGAAGGTTGAATTATTTCTAGACTACTCTTCTAAAAGTGCAATTGTCATCTCTGAGGTTTATTTTGCCGGTTGTAAAGGAAATAAAGGGGAGAACTATATGAAAGATCAATACATTGCTCTTTACAACAATACGCACGAGATTGTATATCTAGATGGTCTTTGTGTAGGAACTGTTGCTCCTGCCGTAGCAAGTAAACCTTCCTCGTGGATGAATGCTACGGATATGAGTTTTATTCCTATAGCTTATATGGCATGGCAATTTCCGGGTAGTGGAAAAGAATATCCATTATTGCCCGGGCAAGAAGTTATGATTGCTAATAATGCGGTAAATCATCAAGCCGGAAGTTATAATCATCCTAACTCGGTAGATCTGTCTCATATAGATTGGGCATTTTGGGATCCTTCGCTCAAGCATGATATCAATGCAGGGGTAAAGCCTTTGAATATGTTTTGGAAACATGGAACATCGTCGAGTTATGCAATTGCTGTACAAGGACCTACGTTTGTTCTCTTTCGATTTGAAGATATTGTGGCTGGTGATTTCGCTAAAGATCCGGAGAATCTGCAAAAAGAACCTGGAAGGCCAACTTCATCGTCTTATTTTCTAATGATTCCGAAGGAAACAATCATTGATTGTGTAGATATTGTGGAGGATTTATCTGATAAAAATAACAAAAGAGTTCCTGCGTCTTTGGATGTTGAAGCAGTATATATGGCCGCCGGACGTTATAGCGGTAGAGCGCTGAGACGTCGAGTTGTTACAACAAATGATGGTGACAAACAAATGCAAGATACTAATAACTCTTTTGCTGATTTTGAGGAAGTGATTCCCTCTCTAAAGAAATAACCAATGAATAGATCGCTGTTATTTGTTTTATTTTTAATAGTCTCAGTGCGGATAAGTGCGGCTGTAGATTCTGTGTTCTTAATGACACCTGAGGTGTTGGAACAGAATAATATTTATCTGGATTTATCGAATCCGGTAAAGTTGACATATAATAATTTTAGTCGATACAATACAGCTCAATTCCAATATAAGAACGACGAAGGGGCTTATCATAATGTAAATATCTCTAGGCATAGAGATACCTATGCGGTGGGAGCATTGTCCTATTTAAAAATGGGCAACTTTTATTTGCGTGGTAATGCCGGGTTTGAATTTGTGAACAGACGTAATATTACGTGGTCGAGTAGTATGACAAATAATGAGTATTTAGTTGGTATAGGTGATTCAATACCGGGACTACAACGTGGAGAGCGTTATTTGTTAGGGGCTGAAGTTGGGTATAAGATAAATCAGCGATGGTCTGTTGGTGTTGGGCTTGATTATTTAGCTTTTACAAATAATAAATTAGTCGATCCAAGGAATAGTAATAAAGGAATCTGTATACGGATGAATCCGGGATTCATGTATACCGGTAGTCGGCTTCAAGTTGGAGCAACTTTACTCTATCATTATGCAAGTGAGGATATCTCATACATGAAAGACGGCGATCGTGAACAAGATGTATTTAGTATTTTTCCATTGTGGTTTTATAAGTCAGAATCCTTGCAAAAAGGAGGAATTAGACGCTATTATGATCGTTCAGATGTTGGTGCTGCTTTGCTTTTGGGAAATGCCAATGCAGCCGGTTTGATCCAATATGCAGTAGAATTGAAAGGAGGAAAGGAGTTTCAGTCGATTTTCCATAATAAAGTAATGGATGAGAGAGGCGGAGAGGCTGAAGGTGCTTTCTTTGCCGTAAATGGGCGAATGCAAATTAATACAGAATCGCTACGTCATAGCTTTAGAGTCAATCTTAAAAGTTCTTATTTAAATGGTTTTGATAATATTCAGCAATTAGCTGTTGTTGATGGGGTAACTAAGTGGGTACAATATGGTCGAATTAAGAAGTCGGAAGTCGATAATAAGAGCTTAGGGTTGAGTTATTCCTTGGCAAGGCCAGTTTCGAAATGGATAAATAGTGATGAGGTTGGCTGGTTTGGGTCTATATCGAATACAAAGAAATACTATTCAATTTACCCCGTGCAATATAATCAAGACTATTCACAGTATCTTATTGGTTCGTTTTATAAAAAAAATAAAGTGTTTGATAAGTCTGTGTTGAATTTATCTGTTTCTTTGCATGCTCAATTCGGAGGTGGGAATCCTTTGGAAAAAAGAATGCTTGAAGATCAAGAAGCTCCTGATATTACGTTAAAACAAAATTTGAAGAATCTAAATCAGGAGTTCGACTATAATACAGCAACGAGTTGGAATGTGAATTTATATGGTAGATACCTTTATCAACTCAATCGAGATATTGCTTTGTTTGGTTCTTGCTCTACCCTTTTCAAACAAGTTACGACTACCTCTTACAAAGGAAATAGATATTTAGCATTAGACGTTTCCTTGGGTATTGTTTTTTAATAGTCGTTGTTTTAGATAGATATATTTGGATGAGACTTTATTTGTATGTTTCCTTTTTGATTACAATGCTTTTATGTTCCTATGCTTGTGGCAATGAAAATGCTACAGATGTAGTGTTTTTGCGTGCAAAAGTTTTAGAGAATATGAAAGACTCCGAGGCATGCGACTCTGTACTGTTAGAAGTGCGAAAACTAAGCTATTCGGGAAAGACTAAGGCGTTAATCTATAAAGAACTTGTTGATGAGCTAACGAATAAGGAGCCTTCGACAGCTAATCTTTTACGTTGTGTGTCGTATCTTAAAAGAGCAATTGAAGTAGCTCCATCAGACCATCTCTTCGACTTAAAGATGAAGTTGATGAATGTATATATGTTGCTTCAAGGTAAGGCTGATATTACAGAGCAATTGTCTGAAGTTATTGTAGATATAGAGCAGCGATATATTGTAACGCCCCATCAAAGAGCTGTGTTTTTTCATCAAAAGGCAGTTGTTTACAATATGACTGGAGAATATGAACGAGCTTTAGAATATGCAAAGCAAGCTCATAAATCATACAAAGAGACAGAAGATATAGATGGACAGTTTGAGATGCTCCGCTTTTTTGGGAATTTATATGGCTTTATGGGGCAGAAAGAAGAGCAAGAAGATGCCTATATTGCAACGATTGATTTTGTAAGGCGAAACAAACTTAATGAAAAGCAAGAAGGAATCTTGTATTTGTTGGCAAACTGTGTGTATGGGCAGCAAAAATACAGCGAGGCTATAGAATGGTGTGACAAAGTCTTTGAAATTAAGGGTGTAAAAATAGACACCGCTAGATATTATCGAACTGTTTCAAACTATTACTCCGCGACAAAGGATTTAGAGAAAGCACGTTATTATACATACAAGATTATTGATGATTATTCAAATGAGCGTAATCGATTTCCCCAATATCGACGATTAGCTGATTTATATGCAAGAGATGGAGTTAAGGA